>JBBQGL010000029.1:0-30778 GCA_038323025.1 Hyphomicrobiales bacterium | reverse complement strand
CGCCCGCCGCGCCGCAAATCTCAACCCGATCGAAGCCATCCGCCACGAATCGGCGGCCCCGCGTCAGGACGGCGGGCGCGCCCGCGCCGCTTCGTAGAAGCGCAGCACATTCTCGCGACTGCAGAGCTTGGTTCCCGGGCGCAGAACCGCGGCCGCCCCGGCGGCGATGCCGAGCATTGCCGCGTCCTCCAGCCGCCGCCCTTCGGCAAGCGCGAAGGTAAGCGCCCCGACGAAGCTGTCGCCCGCGCCGACGGTGGAGCGCGCCTCGACTTCGATGGCCGGAACCCGCCAGGCGCCCTCGCGGGTTGCGAAAACCGCGCCCTCGGAGCCAATGGAAACGGCCACGATTTCCGCGATGCCGCGCCTGACCAGATCGAACGCCGCGTCTTCGATCGCCATCCCCTCCAGCGCGTGACCTACCAGCGTCTCCAGTTCGCTGAGGCTCGGCTTGACCAGGAAAACCGGCGCGCCGCCAAGCGTCTTGCCGAGGCCATCGCCGGAGCTGTCGAGGACGAAGCGGGCGCCGCGTTCCGCGACGATACGCCCGATCTGCGCGAAATAGTCGGGCGGTGCGCCGACCGGCAGGCTGCCGCTCGCCACCAGGTAGCGATAGTCGGTGGTGCGCACGGCCTCGAGGCAGGCCTCCAGTTCCGATGCCTTCAGCACCGGGCCGCTGGCGACGAAGCGGTATTCGAGACCGGTCCTGGTCTCGTGCACCGTGAAGCTGATGCGCGTGTTGCCCTCGATGCGGACGAGGCGCCGGCGGACCTGGTCGCGTTCGAGCAGTTCCTCCAGCAGGCTGCCGCTGACGCCGCCCGCGAGGCAAAGCACCTCGACGTCGCCGCCGAGCTCGGTGATCACGCGCGCGACATTGATGCCGCCGCCGCCCGGATCGTAGGTCTCGTTCCGGGTGCGCACTTTGTGCGAGGTACGCACGGTCTCCGCCTCGCTGGAAACGTCGATCGCCGGGTTGAGCGCAAGGGTCAGGACCACCGGCATACACGTCGTCTCCCGAAGCAAGCCGTCGAAAAGCCGCTACCGCCGGCGGCCTATCCGTTGCCGCAAACTACGCGGCGATCATTGCGCCACCTCAATAGACGATTGAGCGCCCGGTCGTCGATGGCGGAGGCGGACGGGAACGCCTCGCAACCGGCACCGTCAGTGGCTGAGAAGCACCGGAATCGTGCTGTCGTTGAGGAGCGAGTAGGTCACGCCCCCGAACATCCATTCCCGCAACCGGGTGTGACCATAGGCGCCGGCGACGATCAGCCCCGAGCCCGCCACCGAGGCGAAACGGTAGATTTCTTCCTCGACCCGGGAATGGCCGATGACGGTCGACTCGGTCGTGAAGGTGACGCCGTGGCGCTTCAGGAACGCGGCGACGTTGTCGAGGCCCGGATCCTCGTCCGCGCTCTCGCGGAAGGAGAGGACCATCACGTTGTCGGCGCGCTTGAGGAAGGGCAGCGCATCGGTGACGGCACGCCGCGCCTCCCGCGTATCCTTCCACCCGACGATGATGTCGTGGAGGTTGAGCGCGGGCGTCCGGTGGGGCACGACCAGCACCGGACGGCCGGCGCCCATCAACACTTCACCCGGTGCCGGCGAGTAGTACGTGTCGCTGGCGGCCCCGGCTTCGCGGCGGCCGAGCACGATCAGATCGGCGGCGGCCGCCGCGCCCATGATCATGTCGGTCGGATAATCAACGGCCGCCCGCCACTCGTTCTTCACGGCGGCCGCCTGTCCCTTGAAGTTCTTCTCGGCCGACTTCAGGTCGGCCTCGATCTGCTCGCGCTCGGCGGCGAGCGCCGGCGCCACGGTCGTTCCGTAGGGATCGATGACCACCCGCGGCGCCCCGGCGGAGACGCCGATCAGCACCGCCTCGAAACGCCGGGCGAGGTCCACCGCCGCCTCAACCCGGGCTTCCGATTCCGGCGTCATATCGACGAAAACGAGGATGGCTTTGTATGACATGGGGCGACTCCGGGTCCGGTCGCCATGATCGCACCCTTCCCGGCCGGCGAGAAGATGCGCGAGCGCGGGCGGAGTGTCTCAGCCGGTTTTGCCAGCCGGCCAGCCGATCGGGCGGCCGTTCGAGCCTGTGCGCCTTGCGGCAATGGACCGTTTTCACTGCGCGCTTGACCGCGCCGGGCGAGGGGGGCAGGTTTGCCGGAGCGACGGTGCCCTTCGGGGTGAAACGGGAACGCGGTACGATACCGCGGCTGCCCTCGCAACTGTGAGCGATGAGTTCGCGCCATCGGCCACTGGGTGCTGACCCGGGAAGGCGGCTGCGGACGGCGAATCGCAAGCCAGGAGACCGGCCGTCGCTGGTGGTCGCGCGGGGAAGCATCGGGCGAGGTGAACCGGTGCTGACGCAGGAATGGAGGCGGCTCCGTTCCGGCCCTCGCTCGCGACGACGGGGACGTGTTGCGAGGGTTTTCATGCCGGCCGGCTTCCGGGCATCTGGCTCGATCAATGGCGCCAACGGAAGCGGAGCGGTCGCTGCATCGCTTGTCCGCGGCGCCTGTCCGACGGTTGCCGTCCCGATGGCGACCGGCGACGGCTTGCTCGCGCGCCTGCCGCCGCAGCCCGTTCCATTGACGCCGGCAAGCCTCGCGGGTCTTTGTGCCGCGGCGGAGGCTTGCGGCAACGGCATCCTTGAAATCACCCGGCGCGGGTCGATCCAGGTCCGCGGGCTGAGACCGGAGACCGTGGCGAACTTCGGCGCGGCGCTACGCGCCGCCGGCGTTGCGACCGACGACGGGGTACCGGTTTTCCTGTCGCCGCTCGCCGGCATCGACCCGGCGGAGACGGACGATATGCGCCCGGTCGCCGGCCGGCTTGCCGAGGCAATCTCTGCTTCAAGCCTGGCGCCTCGTCTCGCTGCAAAACTCTCGATCGTCCTCGATGGCGGCGGCCGGCTCCATCTCGATGCCTTGGCCGCTGACATCAGGGTTGCCGAGGAAGCAGGCCCGCACGGACGATTGTACCGCCTGTCGCTTGCCGGCAACGCGCTGGAGGCGACGCTTCTCGGCGGCCTCGCCCGCGAGAATATCGTTCCCGCCCTTATTTCAGTGCTTCGCCGGATTGCGGGACTGGGCCGTCATGCCCGCGCCCGCGATCTCCTCGATGCGGAAGGCGCCCCCGGCATTCGCTCGGCGCTGGGCCGTCTGCTCACCGAACTTCCGCCGCGCGCCGTGCGTGCGCCGGCGGAGCCCGTCGGCGTCCACCCGCTCGGCGATGGTTTTGTTGCCGTCGGCATCGGTCTCGCCTTTGGCCACGCGCGCACGTCCGCGCTGCGGGCTCTCCTCGCAGAAGCCGTGAACGCGGGGGCCAGGGCGTTCGCGCCAGCCGAGCGCCGCGTTCTCCTCGCTATCGGTGTCCCGGCTGAACGTGCTGGTTCCCTGATCGCCGCGGCCGAACGCCTCGGCTTCATCGCTCGCCCCGACGATCCCCGGCGCAGCCTTTCCGCCTGCGCCGGAGCGCCCGATTGCCCGTCCGGCAGGATGCCGGCCCGCGGCATCGCGCCCGAGGTCGCCCGCATCCTTGCGCCTGTGCTCGACGGCTCCATCGACGTGCACCTGTCCGGCTGCGCCAAGGGCTGCGCCCATCCGGGCCCCGCGACGCTCACCCTCGTCGGCGGCGAGGCCGGTTGCGGCGTGGTGCTTCGCGGGCGTGCCGGCGATACCCCGGCGGGCCACGTCCCCGCCGGCGACCTTTCCGACGGTCTCGCCCGTTTCGTCGCCGAAGCGAAAGCGCGCCGGCTGCCGGGCGAAACCGTCGCCGATCTTTTCCGCCGCCTCGGCGGCAACGCCGTTGCATCCATCCTGCTCGGCGAGACCGTCGATGGCTGAGGCCTATATCCGCGACGGCGAGGCGATCTACGCGCGCTCGTTCGCGATCATCCGCGCCGAGGCGGACCTTCAGCGCTTCGACGAGGCGGAGGCGACCATCGCGGTCCGCATGATCCACGCCTGCGGCGTGCCCGACCTCGCCCGCGCCATCGCCTTCGCGCCCGGCTTCGTGGCTGCGGCGCGCGCTGCTCTCGCTGGCGGCGCTGCCATCCTTTGCGATGCCGAGATGGTCGCCCACGGCATCATCCGGTCGCGCCTGCCGGCGGATAACCCGGTCGTCTGCACCCTCGGTGACGCGGCGGTCCCCGACCTCGCCCGGCGCCTCGGCAATACGCGTTCGGCCGCCGCACTCGATCTTTGGGGTCACCGCCTCGCCGGCGCCGTCGTCGCCATCGGCAACGCGCCGACCGCGCTCTTCCGCCTCCTCGAGCTGATCGCCGCCGGCGCTCCGCGGCCTGCGGCCATCGTCGGCATCCCCGTCGGTTTCGTCGGCGCGGCGGAATCGAAGGAGGCGCTCGCCCGTGACCCGCACGGCATTCCTTTCCTCACCGTCCATGGCCGCATGGGCGGCAGCGCCGTCACCGCCGCGGCGATCAATGCGCTCGCGACGCTGGCGGGCGGCGCCCCCGGCCGGGAGAAAGGCAAATGAGCCCCGGCCGCCTGTTCGGCGTCGGCGTCGGTCCGGGCGATCCGGAACTGATGACCCTGAAGGCCGTGCGCGCCATCGCCGAGGCGGACGTGGTCGCGTGGTTCGCCAAGGCGGGAAATCCGAGCAACGCGCTTGCCACCGCCAGGGCGCATGTTCGGCCGGGGGCGATCGAGGTGCCGCTCCTCTATCCGGTCACCACCGAGCTGGCCCGCACCGATCCCGCCTACGTCGCCCTGATCGAGGAATTCTTCGACCGGTCGGCCGCGACCGTTGCCTCCCATCTCGACGGCGGCAGGACCGTGGCGGTGCTCTCCGAAGGCGATCCGCTGTTCTATGGGTCGTACATGCACGTGCATGTCAGGCTGGCGTCTCACTACCGCACGGACGTGATCCCGGGGGTGACCAGCCTGTCAGGATGCTGGTCCGCGGCCGGTTTGCCGTTGGCACAGGGCGACGATGTCCTCACCGTCGTCGCCGGCACCTTGCCCGAAAGCGAGCTTTCCCGCCGGTTTCGCGAGAGCGATGCGCTCGCCGTCATCAAGGTCGGCCGCAACCTGGGCAAGGTCCGCCGCGCCCTTGTCTCGGCCGGGCGTCTCGACCGTGCCATCTATGTTTCACGCGGTACCATGGCCGATTCACGGGTCGTCCCGCTGAAGGACAAACCCGACGACAGCGCGCCCTATTTCGCCGTCGTCCTCATCCCCGGCTGGGAGGCGCGAAAGTGAGCGGCCGCCTCGCGATTGTCGGCCTCGGCCCGGGGGATCCGCGCTTCCTTACACCGGAGGCGAGCGCCGCCCTCGCCGCGGCCGATTCCCTTTACGGCTATGGCCTTTATCTCGACCGCGTACCGGAACGCCCCGGACAAATCCGCCATCCCTCCGACAACCGCGAGGAAGCCGCCCGCGCCCGCGAAGCGCTTGCCGCGGCCGCGTCCGGCGCCAACGTCGTCGTTGTTTCCGGCGGCGATCCCGGCGTCTTCGCCATGGCGGCGGCAGTCTGCGAGCAGGTCGAGCGCGGCCCCGATGCGTGGCGGACGCTGGAACTGACCGTGGTCCCGGGCATTACGGCGATGCTGGCGGTCGCGGCACGCGCCGGTGCGCCCCTCGGACACGATTTCTGCGCCGTTTCGCTCTCCGACAACCTGAAGCCATGGCCTTTGGTCGAGCGCCGGCTGGTTGCAGCGGCGTCAGCCGGCTTCGTCATCGCGCTCTACAATCCGGTGTCGCGGGCGCGGCCGTGGCAACTCAGCAGCGCTTTCGACCTGCTCGCCGCGCATCTGCCATCGTCCACCCCGGTGATCTTCGGCCATGCGGTGGGGAGGGCGGGAGAGCGGATCGCCGTGACTCGCCTCGATGCCGCCGGCGTAGAGCCGGCCGACATGGCGACGCTGATCATCGTCGGCTCGGCCGAAACGCGCGTGGTCCCGCGGGCGGGACTGTCCCCGCTGGTCTATACCCCGCGTGCCGCCGCGGAGGCGATCGCGTGATCGATCCACGTCACCGCTTCGTCGACCGCCTCCACGGACCGCGTCTCGGCAAGTTCCGGTCGATCGAGCATGATGACCGCGATGCCGAGCGCGCGCGCCGCGGCGATCTTGCCGTAGGCCGCCGCGCCGCCACTGTTGCGGCAGACGATGACTTCGATCGCGTGACCCGCCAGCAGCGCCTGTTCGGCCCGCTCGTCGAACGGTCCGCGCGCGACGACGTAGGTCGCACGGGGCAGGGCCAGCGGCGGCTCCACCGGATCGATGCTTCGGATGAGGTAGGCGTGCTGCGGCGCCGCTTCGAAGGCGGCGACCTCCTGGCGACCGAGTGCAACGAACACCCGCCGCGGCGCCTCGCCGATTGCCGCGATTGCCCCGCCGACATCGCTGACCGTGGTCCAGCGGTCGTCGGCCTCGGGCTTCCATGGCCTACGGCGGAGTGCCACGAGCGGCACCCCCGCCGCACCGGCGGCGGTTATCGCGTTCCGGGAAATTACTTCGGCATAAGGATGGGTCGCGTCGACCAGCAGCGTCACTCCCTCGCGTCGCAGATGTTCCGCCAGGCCCTCGGCGCCGCCGAAACCGCCGACCCTGAGCGGCACCGGGTGCGTGACGATATCCGCCGTGCGCCCGGCAAGCGATACCGTCACTTCCAGATCCGCCCGCCCGGCGAGGCGTTCCGCCAGCTGCCGGGCTTCGGTCGTCCCGCCGAGAATGAGTATGCGCCGCGTCATGTCGCTGCCTGATCCAATGCCGGCCGACACTGCCGCACCGCGCCGCTGGCTGGCAATCGTCGGCATCGGCGAGGATGGCATCGACGGCCTGGCGCCGGCCGCACGGCGGCTGGTCGAGGACGCGGAGATCGTGTTCGGCGGCAAGCGCCACCTGGCGCTGGCCGCGCCGCTGATCCGGGGCGCCATGCGTCCGTGGCCTAGTCCGCTGGACCAGGCGGTTGACGAAGTCCTCGCGTATCACGGACGTGCCGTCTGCGTGCTGGCAAGCGGCGATCCCTTCCACTATGGCATCGGGCCGCTCCTCGCGCGCCGAGTCCCGCCGGGGGAGACCGTGGCACTGCCGGCCGCGTCGGCCTTCAGCCTCGCGGCCGCGCGGCTCGGCTGGCCGATTGCCGAGACGGTCCTGCTCTCGCTCCACGGCCGGCCGCTCGACCTGCTTCGTCCCCACCTCCATTCCGGAGCGCGAATCCTCGCGCTCACTTCCGACGCTGACGCGCCACAGGCGATTGCCTCGTTGATGTCGAGCGAGGGGTTCGGCCGTTCGCGCCTCACCGTTCTCGAGGCCCTGGGTGGTCCGCGCGAGCGCGTGCGCACGAGCGTCGCGCAGGATTTTGCCTTGAACGGTATCGACCCGCTCAACACGATGGCGATCGAAGTGGTCGCCGGACCCGGAGCGCAGGTGATCGCCCGCGCCGCAGGGCTCGCGGACGCGCTTTTCGAGCACGACGGCCAGATCACCAAGCGCGAAATCCGTGCCGTCACCCTCTCCGCCCTCGCCCCATGCCCGGGCGAACTTCTCTGGGACGTGGGCGCCGGCTCCGGTTCAGTCGCGATCGAATGGCTTCTGGCCGATCGGTCGCTGCGCGCGATCGCCATCGAGGCCGACGCGGCCCGCGCCGCCCGCATCGCGCGCAACGCCGCCGCCTTCGGCGTTCCCGGTCTTGTCCTAGTCAATGGAACCGCCCCTGCCGCCCTTGAGGATCTTCCGCCGCCCGACGCGATCTTCGTCGGCTGCGGCGTCGGCGATGGAACCGTCCTGCCGCGCGCCATCGCCGCGCTACGCGCGGGTGGCCGTCTGGTCGCGAACGCGGTGACGTTGGAGACCGAGGCGGCGCTCCTCGCCTGCCATGCCGATCTTGGCGGCGATCTGGTGCGCATCGCTATCGCGCGCGCCGATGCGGTCGGCGGCAGGACAGCGTGGCGTCCGGCGATGCCGGTGACGCAATGGCGCTGGGTCAAGCCATGACCGTGCACTTCATCGGTGCCGGTCCCGGCGCGGCCGACCTGATCACGCTCCGCGGCCGCGACCTGCTCGCGCGCTGCCCGGTCTGCCTCTATGCCGGCTCGCTCGTGTCGCCGGACTTGCTCGCCTATTGCCCGCCCGGTGCGCGCAAGATTGATACGGCGCCGTTGTCGCTGGACGAGATCGAAGTCGAGTTTGTCACGGCCCACGCAGCCGGCCAGGAGCTGGCCCGCCTGCACTCGGGCGACCTCGCCGTCTTCAGCGCCGTGGCCGAGCAGCTTCGCCGTCTCGATCGCCTCGGCATTCCCTATACGCTCACCCCCGGCGTTCCCGCGTTTGCGGCCGCAGCGGCGGCGTTGGGCCGCGAACTCACCCTGCCCGAGGTGACGCAAAGCGTGGTGCTGACGCGCGTTGCGGGGCGCGCATCGGCGATGCCCGAGGGCGAGACCCTCGCGGCCTTCGCCGCAACCGGCGCCCTACTGGCGGCGCATCTTGCGGTCCACGCGATCGGGCGCATCGTCGACGAATTGTTGCCGGTCCTCGGCCCGGATTGCCCGGTGGCGGTAGTGGTGCGCGCCAGCTGGCCCGACGAGCGGATCATCCGCGGCACGCTCGCCGACATCGCAACGAAACTGGCCGTCGAGCCCGTCGAGCGAACCGCGATGATCCTGGTCGGACGGTCGTTGGCAGCAGAGGAATTTCGCGACAGCGCGCTCTACGATCCCGACTACCGGCGCAGGTTCCGCCGTGGCTGACCGGGGCCGGCTATTGCCCGTCGCGCGCCGGCTTGAACGGCGCCCGGCCGACGATTTGACCGTCCCGGTCGAACACGATCGCCTCGAGTTCCGTATCGGTGGCGGCAATCGGCCCGCTCGCGGTCTTCCAGGCCGCGGCGGCGATCAGATCGCCAAGCGGGATGCCTTCCGCGGCCGCATGGCCAAAGGCCTCCGCGGCGGTGTTGGCTGCGATGATTTTCGCCGCAAGTCCGGCGGAGCCGCCGGCGGCGCTCGCGCGTTCGGCGAGCCCGGCGAGATCGATCGAGCCGCGCTTCGAATGGAGATCGAGCAGCCCTTGCGCCAGCTTGGTCATCTTGCCGATGCCGCCGGCGATGGAGAGACGCTTCACCGGATGGGTGCGCAGATATTTCAGCGTGCCGCCGGCGAAATCCCCCATGTCGATCAGCGCCGGCTCGGCAAGGCCGTAGAGCTTCTTCACCGCCGCTTCGGAGGTCGTGCCGGTCGCGGCAGCGATGTGTTCGATCCCGATCGCCCGCGCCACGTCGATGCCCCGGTGGATCGAGGCGATCCACGAGGCGCAGGAATAGGGAATCACAATCCCGCTGGTGCCGAGTATCGAGAGGCCACCGACGATGCCGAGGCGCCCGTTGAGCGTGCGCCTGGCGATCTCCTCGCCGCCCGGGATCGAGATCTCGACCTCGACGTCGCCGGGCCTGCCGGTGGAGGCCGCGACTTCCCCGATCGCCGCCCGGATCATTTGGCGCGGCACCGGGTTGATCGCCGGCTCTCCCGGCGCCAGCGCGAGGCCCGGCCGAGTGACCGTGCCGACGCCCGGCCCCGCCTTGAAGGCCACGCCGGCGCCGGCAGGGCCCGGCCGCACGGTCGCGAGGACCATGGCTCCGTGGGTGACGTCCGGATCGTCGCCGGCATCCTTGATGATTCCGGCTTTCGCCCAGCCCTCGCCAAGCTCCGTGACGACGAGCGCAAAGGCAGGCCGTTGCCCGCCCGGCAGGGTGACTTCTACCGGATCGGGAAAGACGCCGGTCGCCAGCGCCTGGAAGGCGGCCTTGGCGGCGCCGGCCGCGCAGGTGCCGGTCGTCCAGCCGCGTCTCAGCGGCTCGGCCTGACGGTCGAACGCCTCGCTCATGCTCAGGCCGCTCCCGGGACGGAGTGTCCCCGATGAGCTGGCAGAATAGCCTATCGGCGCTGGCCGCGAAGTTCCCCTCGTTCGAGCCCGGCCACGTCTGGCTGGTCGGCGCCGGTCCGGGCGATCCTGGCCTGCTCACCCTGCACGCGCTCGCCGCCATTTCCACGGCCGATGTCATCGTCCACGACGCGCTCATCGACGGTCGGGTGCTTGCCCTCGCAGGCGCGGCAACGCGCCTTGAGTCGGTGGGAAAGCGCGGCGGCCAGCCCTCGGCCATGCAGGCGGACATCTCCGGACGTCTGATTGCGCTCGCCCGCCAGAATCTCCGTGTTCTCCGCCTGAAAGGGGGCGATTCCTTCGTCTTCGGCCGCGGCGGCGAGGAGGCATTCGCCCTGGCCGAGGCCGGAATACCCTTCCGCATCGTCCCGGGAGTCACCGCCGGCCTTGCCGGGCTGGCGGCCGCGTCTATCCCGACGACTCTGCGCGGCGTAAACCAGGCGGTGATCCTGGTCACCGGCCACTGCGCCGACGAGGAAGGTGGACCGGACTGGGCGGCGCTTGCCCGGACGGGCCAGCCGCTGGTCCTCTACATGGCCATGCGGAACCTGCGCGAAATCGCGGCGGCGCTGGTCGCGGGCGGCCTGGCTGCGTCGACTGCCGCCGCGGTCATCGTTGCCGCGACCATGCCGGAAGAGCGCGTCCTGGTCTCGCGCCTTGGCCAGCTCGCCGACGACGTTGCGGCCGCGGGCCTGGCGTCACCCGCCATCGTGGTGATCGGCGAGATCGTCGCGGCCCGGGCGAGGCTGACCGGCCTCGCCGCTGCGCCGGCAGGCGCCGCCCCGGAATGAGCGCTCGCGGGTTTATTGTCGCCGGCGTGGCCTCCGGCACGGGCAAGACCACGGTCGCCACGGGGCTGGTTCGCGCGCTTACCCGCCGCGGCCTCGCCGTCCGGCCCGCCAAGGCCGGCCCGGACTATATCGACTCGGCCTTCCTCGCGGCGGCGGCGGGATGCGATTGCGTCAACCTCGACAGCTGGGCGATGGAGGGCGACCTGCTCGATGCGGTCCTCGCCGGCCAGACTCAGGACGCCGACGTGGTCGTCGTCGAGGCAGCCATGGGCCTGTTCGACGGGCTGCCCGGGCCGCCCGGCCGCACCGGCTCGGCTGCCGACCTCGCCGCCCGCTACCGCCTGCCGGTTGTCCTAGTCCTCGATGTCGGCGGGCAGGCGCAGACGGCGGCAGCGGTTGCCCGTGGCCTCGCCG
This sequence comes from Hyphomicrobiales bacterium, assembly GCA_038323025.1. Lineage (GTDB taxonomy): Bacteria > Pseudomonadota > Alphaproteobacteria > Rhizobiales > Kaistiaceae > JAFKKF01. The sequence continues at coordinate 19,672 of JBBQGL010000029.1, read as the reverse complement.
CCCACGATCCGGCGGTGAAAATCGCCGGCGTCATCCTCAACCGCGTCGCCAGCGACCGCCACCGCGGCTTCGTCGCGGACGCCGTAGCCCGGGTGCCCCTGCTGGTGTTCGGCGGGCTCGCGCGCGACCAGCGCCTGGCCCTGCCGTCGCGGCACCTCGGGCTGGTTCAGGCGGTCGAGCATGATGACCTCGAGGCGCGTCTCGAGCACCTGGCTGACACTGTTGCCGTGGGCGTGGATCTTGACGCGGTGCTTGCCGCCGCAACGCCGTTGGAGGTGGCGCCGGGGCGATGCGCGGCATTGCCACCGCCCGGCGCGCGCATCGCCCTGGCCCACGACGCCGCCTTCAGCTTCGTCTACCCGCACCTGATCTCCGGCTGGCTGAAGCAGGGTGCGGAGATCCGGCGGTTCTCGCCCCTTGCGGACGAGCCGCCACCCCTCGACTGCGACTGCTGCTGGCTGCCCGGAGGGTATCCCGAGCTGCATGCAGGTCGCCTGTCCACGGCGGAACGGTTTCGCACGGGACTCGCGCGTTTCGCGGAAACCCATCAGGTCCATGGCGAGTGCGGCGGCTACATGGTGCTCGGCGAATGGCTGGAGGATGCCGCGGGCGTTCGCCATCCCATGGCGGGGCTGCTCGGCCATGGCACCAGCTTCGCCAGCCGGAAACTCAACCTCGGCTATCGGGCTGCGCGCCTGCGGGCCGGCGGGGTCCTTGGAGCGGCCGGCGCGATCGTGCGCGGTCATGAATTCCACTACTCGACCATGACGCAGCCGGGTAGCGATGCGCCGCTCGCCGACCTTGCCGACGGGCAGGGCCGCGAGCTCGGCCCGGCGGGCGGCCGCCGCGGCAACGTTTCCGGCGGCTATTTTCACGTCATCGCGGCCGAGTGAGGCCGGCTATCCCGTCCTCGGGAAATAGCTGGCGGCGTCGACCTGTTTCGGGCGGCCGGGGAGGGCGAGCGTGGTCACTTCCACCGGCGCTTCCGCGATCACCTTGCCGCGGCGGATGACCGTTAGGCGACGGGCGCGGAGCCGGATCGCCTCTATCGCGTCGTGGGCCTGCAGGATCACCATGTCGGCGTTCTTGCCGACCTCCAGCCCGTAGCCGTCGAGCTGCATGACCTTCGCCGGGTTGGTGGTCACCGCTTCGAAGCAGAAGCGCATGGCCTCCCGGCTGGTCATCTGCGCGACATGCAGCCCCATGTGGGCGACGTCGAGCATGTCGGCGCCGCCGAGCGAATACCAGGGGTCCATGACGCAGTCCTGGCCGAAGGCGACGTTGATGCCCTGCGCGCGCAGTTCCGGTACGCGCGTCATGCCGCGCCGCTTGGGGTAGGTGTCGTGGCGGCCTTGCAGCACGATGTTGATGAGCGGATTGGGTACCGCGTGAACGCCGGCCTCGGCGATAAGCGGCAAGAGCTTGCTGACGTAGTAATTGTCCATCGAATGCATGGAGGTGAGGTGCGAGCCGGTGACGCGCCCGGAAAGCCCGAGGCGTTGCGTCTCGTTGGCCAGCGCCTCGATATGGCGCGACAGCGGGTCGTCGGTCTCGTCGCAGTGGATATCGACGAGCAGGCCGCGCTTCGCCGCGATTTCGCAGAGCGCCTTGAGACTCCGCGGCCCGTCCTCCATCGTCCGCTCGAAATGCGGGATGCCGCCGACCACGTCCACGCCGAGGTCCAGCGCCCGCTCGAGGTTCCTCGCCGCACTCGGCGACCGGTAATAGCCGTCCTGAGGGAAGGCGACGAGCTGCAGGTCGATATAGGCGGCGACCTTCTTCTTCACCTCGAGCAGCGCCTCGACCGCCAGCAGCCGGTCGTCGCAGATGTCGACATGGGTGCGGATGGCGAGCAGCCCTTTCGACACCGCGAGGTCGCAGTAGCGGAGCGCCCGTTCGATCACGGCGGCATGGGTGAGCAGCGGCTTCAGTTCGCCCCAGAGCGCGATGCCTTCCAGCAGCGTGCCCGACTGGTTCAGCCGCGGCAGGCCGAGCGAGAGCGTCGCATCCATGTGGAAGTGGCAGTCGACGAAGGGCGGCGAAACCAGCCGGCCGGCGGCGTCGATGGTTCGCCCGGCCTCGGCCGCGATGCCTTTCTCGATCGCGGTTATTCTGCCGCCGGTGCAGGCGATATCGACGCCGGTGCGTCCGTCGGGCAGCGTCGCGCCCTTGACGAGCAGGTCGACCATCAGCGCTCCTCCTTGCGGAACGGTTTCAGGAGAGCCGCCGGCGCGCGGGCGTTCCGCGAAACCAGTGCCATCGCGACGATGGTGAGCACGAACGGCAGCATGAGAAAGACCTCGTAGGGGAGGTGCAGCGTGTTGGTTGCCTGCAGCCGCAATTGCAGCGCCTCGAGGAAGCCGAAGAGAAGCGCGCCGGCCGCGCAGCGCCACGGCCGCCATTGCCCGAAGACGACCAGCGCGATCGACACCCAGCCGCGGCCGGAGACGACGCCGAAGGTGAAAGCATTGAACTGGGCGATGGTCAGGTACGCGCCCGCAAGCCCCATCAGCGCACCGCCCAGCACCAGCGCCTGCGTGCGCATCGACCAGACGCTCACCCCGGCGGCATCGGCGGCGCGCGGATTCTCGCCGACGGTTCGGAGGTCCAGGCCCCACTGCGTCCGGTAGAGCAGGTACGCCGTCGCCGGCACGGCAAGGAGTGCGATATAGGTGATCGCATTCTGGTTGAAGAGGATCGGCCCGACGAAGGGGATGTCGGAGAGAACCGGTATGGGCACCGCGGCGAAGGCGACGATGTTGGGCGGCACCGGCGGCTGGCCGAAGATCAGCCGGTAGAGATAGAAAGCTAGGCCGGTGGCGAGCAGGGTCATGCCGATGCCCGATACGTGCTGGCTGACGCCGAGCACGACGGCGAGGAGCGCCATCACCAGCCCGGCGAGGGCACCGGTGGCGAGCGCCGCGAGCACGCCGACCCAGAGGTTCCCGCTGAAATAGGCCGCGCTGAACCCGACCATGGCGCCGAGCAGCATGATCCCCTCGATGCCGAGGTTGAGCACGCCCGAGCGTTCCGAATAGAGCTCGCCTAGGGTGGCGAGCAGCAACGGCGTCGCAATGCGGATCAGCGCCGCGAAGAACCCGATGTCGAGGATGGTGAGCAGGTCAGGCATGAACGTTGCCCCGCCAGGGCCGCCGATGTCGACGCAGAGGGACCCCACCCACCGCCCTGCGGGCGGTCCCCCCTCCCCGTTCCGCGATGGGATGGCGCGCGCCACGCAAGTTCAGTGAGACGATGGAGCGAGATCTGCCCGACCGGAAGAGGCGCTTATCCCTCCCTGGAACGGGGAGGGGGGACCATGCGCAGCATGGTGGGTGGGGTGCCTTCGAGGGGGGCGCGAGCGCGCGGTCACGCATGGCGCACCAGCCGGAAGCGGTAAGCGGCGAACAGGCGCAGCGAAACCATGCTGAGCAGGGCCACGCCCTGGATCACGTCGGCGAGGTAGATAGGAACGCCTGTGGTCCGCGCCATGGTGCCGGCGCCGTTGAAGAGGATGGCGAAGAAGAGCGCCGCCGGGATCACGCCGAGCGGGTTGAGTTCGGCGAGCGTGGCGACGACGATGCCGGCATAGCCGTAGCCGGAGGACAGGTCCGAGGTGACGCGGAAGCGCACCCCGGCGATCTCGCCCGCCCCGGCGAGACCGGCCAGCGCGCCGGAAATCAGGGCGGCGATCAGGATGACGCGGCCGACCGGGATCCCGGCATAGCGGCTGGCGCTGGCATTCTCGCCGACCGCGCGGATGGAGAAGCCGAGGGTGGTTCGCCGCATCACCCACCAGACCGCAATCGCCGCGATCAGCGAAAGGAGCACGCCGAGGTGAAGCGAATAGCCGGCGAGGATCGGGTACTCGGCGTCGGGCCGGATCACCGGCGAGTTGGGATAGCCACTCTTCGGATCCTTCCACGGTCCTTCGAGGAGAGCCATGACGCCGTAGAGGATGATCGAGTTGAGCAGCAGGGTGGTGACGACGTCGTCGACCTTCAGCCGCACCTTGAGGAGCGCCGGAATCACGGCGGCGAACGCGCCCGCGGCCGCGGCGCCGAGGATCATCAGCGGCACCAGGCTGAAGGCGGGAAGGAACTGGCGTTCGCCGATGAACGCCGCGGCGCAGGCTCCGAACATGAGCTGGCCCTCGGCGCCGATGTTCCAGAATTTCGCCCGGAAGGCGACCGCCACCGCGAGTCCGGTGAACAGCAGCGGCGAGGCTTTAACCAGCGTGTCGAGGAGATCGTCACTGGTCTGGAACGTCGAGAGGAAGAGAAGCTCGTAGGCGTCGAGCACATTGGTCCCGGAGAGCGCCACCAGGAGGCCGCAGATGAGGAGCGCCGCCAGCACTGCGACGACGGGTAGCGCGACCTGCAGGGCCGCCGGCGTCTCCAGCCGCCGCTCGAGGCGTAGGCGGGTCACGCCGCCTTCTCCTCGACACCGGCCATGAGCAGGCCGACGCGCTCGATCGAAGCTTCTCCAGCCGGCAGGTCGGCGAGAATTCGCCCGCCATACATCACCGCGATGCGGTCGGAGAGGGCAAACAGCTCCTCCAGGTCCTCGCTGATCAGCAGCACCGTGCCGCCGCGGGCGCGGAGCGCCAGGAACTGCCCGTGGATGAATTCGGTCGCCCCGACGTCGATGCCCCGCGTCGGCTGCGCCGCCAGCAGAATCGCCGGATCGCGCGCGATCTCGCGGGCGAGCAATGCCTTCTGCAGGTTGCCACCCGACAGCGTACCCGTGCGCGCGTCGGGCCCGGAGGTGCGGATATCGAAGCGCGCGATCTGTTCGCTGGCAAAGCGCCGGATCGCGGCACGGTCGATGATCCCGCCGCGGCTGAACGGCGGGCTGCCGATCCAGGGCAGGACCATGCTTTCCCCGAGCGGCAGCGCGCCGATCATGCCGGTGGTCATGCGGTCCTCCGGCACCCGGCCGATGCGGTGCGCCTGCATCGCCCGCGGGTTCGGATTGGGCACGAGTTCACCGTTGGCCGAGATGGTTCCGGCGCTGGGCGCCAGCACCCCGGCGACGACATCGGCGAGCTCGCGCTGGCCGTTGCCGGAAACACCCGCGATGCCGACGATCTCGCCCTGGCGGAGAGTCAGGGAAACATTTTTCAGGCCGCCCGCACCGCCGGTGGAAACCCGGTCGAGGACGAGAAGCGGCGCCCCGACGGTCACCGGGGGCCTTTCCGGCGGGACGAGGTCGCGCCCGCACATCAGGCGCGCCAGCTCCGCCTTCGACAGGCCGCCGTCGTTCGGCCGCTCGGCCACCACCCGGCCGTGACGCATCACCGTGATGCGGGTGGTGACGTCGATGACCTCGCCGAGCTTGTGACTGATGAAGATGACCCCCATGCCGCGCGCCGTCATGGCGCGGAGCGCGCGGAAGAGGCCGTCGGCCTCGCGCGGGGTCAGCGTTGCGGTCGGCTCGTCGAGGACGAGGATACGGGCGCCGCGCACCAGCGACTTGGCGATCTCGACGCGCTGCTGCTCGCCGATGGAGAGATCGCCGACGAAAGCGCCGGGGTCGAGCTCGATGTGAAAATCGCGGCCGATCTCCGCCAAACGCTCGGTCACGCTGCGCCGCCAGAGGCGGCCGCTCCGCGCCCCGCGGTCCGCGCTCGCGCCGGCTCCGCCGACGAGCAGGTTGTCGAGCACCGTGTGGCGCGGCACCAGCTCGAAGTGCTGGTGGACCATGCCGATGCCGAGCGCGAGCGCATCGCCCGAACTGCGGATGGTGGCCGCCTTGCCGCCCACCTCGATCGAGCCTTCGTCGGCCGCGTAGGTGCCGAAGAGCACGTTCATCAGGCTGGTCTTGCCGGCGCCGTTCTCGCCGAGGAGGCCGAGGATATCCCCCTCGTTCAGCGTGAGGTCGACGCCGCCGACCGCCTGCACCGGGCCGAAACGCTTGGAGATGCCGCGCATCGCGACGAGGGGGGCGGTCATGCCTTTGCCCGCGAGTCTTCGAAAGGCGGCCAGACACTGTCAGGGACCCCAACCACCGACCTTCGGTCGGTCCCCCCTCCCCGTTCCGGGGAGGGATAGCGTCTGCCATTGGCGTTCGGCGAGACGACCTGACGATCCGGCCGTGGCCGCCAGATGCACTCATCCCTCCCCGGAACGGGGAGGGGGGACCGCGCGCAGCGCGGTGGGTGGGGTCCAGGCCCGGGAAACAAGGTCTCCTCGGCGAAGCCAGCCGCCGGAGAACGGCGCGCGCGCATCCTCCGGCGGCAATTCACGTTTCAGTCCTAGCGGAACAGCCTATTCGTTGGCCGGCGTGTTCTCGTTGACGTTGACCCGGAAGTTGCCGTCCATGATGTCCTGCTGCTTCTGCTTGACGGCGGCGAGAACGGCGGCCGGGAGCTTGCTGTCCCAGCCATGCAGCGGCGCGAGCGTGGCGCCACCCTTGGCCATATAGGAGAAGCTGCCGAAATCCTGCGCGGTATAGACCCCCGCCTGGACCTGCTTGATCGCCGCCTGGATGGTCGGCCACATGTCCCATACAGGGCCGGTCACCACCGTGTCGGGCGCCAGTTCCGACTGATCCGACATGTTGGAGAAGGCCATGACGCCCTTTTCCTTCGCCGCCTCGATCACGCCGAAGCGCTCGGCGAAGATGGCATCGACGCCGGCGCCGATCTCGGCGAGCGCCGCTTCCTTCGCCTTCGGCGGGTCGAAGAACGAGCCGATGAAGGTGACCTTGCACTTGGTCGAGGGCTCGGCGTCCTTGGCGCCTTGGCAGAAGGCGTTGACCAGCCGATCGACCTCGGGGATGTCCATGGCGGCTACCGAGCCGACGGTGTGCGACTTGCTGATCTTGCCGGCGATCATGCCGGAGAGGTACGCGGGCTCGTGGATCCAGTTGTCATAGACCGAGAAGTTCGGCTCTGCCGGCCCTTCGCCGGAGCCGAAGACGAAAGCGACGTCCGGAAATTCCTTGGCGACGCGCCGGGTGACGTCCTCGGCGGCGAAGGCATCCCCGGTGATCATCTTGTAGCCGCCGCGGGCGAACTCGCGGAGGACGCGGCCATAGTCAGCCGATTGCACGCTTTCGGCCCACTTGTAGTCGATGCCCATCTCCTTCTGCGCCTTCAGCAGCGCCACATGGATCTGGTTGACCCACGGCTCCTCGATCGGCGTGGAGAAGATCGCGGCGACCTTCAGCGGATCCGCCGCGGCAGCCCCCGACACCAGCCCGAAGGCCATCACGCCCGCGGTCGCCAGCCCCGCCGCCCATCGTCCAAATTCACGCGCCATTCCGATTCCCTCCTGAGAAGCATGAAGGCCGCGCGGGATTCCCCTGGATCACTGACCCCCGCCGCGCGATCCGATGAAAAAGCTTAGGTCCCTGCCGGATTTTTGTCTATGCGGTCAAAATCCATCGCCAGTGGCATCGGCCGGGCGGTGGCTGAGGCCGAGGTCGCCGCGTGGCACCGTAGAGAAGGCTCCGATTTTGGCGTAGGCAGACGCCGGACGACCGGTGAGGAAAGGTGCACCTGCATGGCCGACAACAGCGCACAGATGGGTTCCGCGGCCTTTCGCCTGCCTGCCCTCGACACCGACTATTTGCTCCGCGATTCCATGCGCGGGGCGCGCTTCCTCCTCGAATATTCAAAGGCGGAGGAATTGCTGCGCGCCTGGGGCGTGCGCTCGACGGTGGTGGTGTTCGGCAGCGCCCGCGTCATGCCCGGCGGCAGTGCCGATCCGAAGGCGGCGACCGCGACCCTGCCGGAACACGCCAAACCCCGCCCCGGGCAGCAGTCGGCGCATTGGTACGAGCAGGCGCGCCGCTTCGCACGCATCGTCTCCGAGCGCGGCGGCGCGCTCGCCCCGAACGACGGCGTCCGCGACAACGTCATCGCCACCGGCGGCGGCCCGGGCATCATGGAGGCCGCCAATCGCGGCGCGCATGAGGCGGGCGCGCCCTCCATTGGCTTCAATATCCAGTTGCCGCACGAGCAGGAGCCGAACGCCTATTCGACCCCGGAGCTGACCTTCCAGTTCCACTATTTCGCCATGCGGAAGATGCATTTCGCCATGCGCGCCGCCGCACTGGTGGTCTTTCCCGGCGGCTTCGGCACGTTCGACGAGTTCTTCGAGATCCTGACGCTCGTCACCACCGGCAAGATGCGGCGGGTGCCGATCCTCTGCTTCGATCGGGCCTACTGGAGCCGGGTGGTCGATTTCGAAATGCTCGCCGGCGAGGGAATGGTGAGCCGCGAGGAGCTCGACCTCTTCACCTTCGCCGACGATGCCGAGACGGCATGGGATGCGTTGCTCGCGGCCGGGCTGAAGATTCCCGCTGCTTCCGGCAGGCGCTGATCGCCTAGGCGGCGCCAGCTATTTCGGCCAGCGGCTCGGACGGCAGGGGATGCGCCGCCGTCGTCGCGGCAGCTTCGGCATGGTGGACGGCGAAGACCTTGAGGTTGCCCGTCTTGCCCTTGACGTGGATCGGCTCCAGCTCCTCGAGGCGGAATTCGGCCACCGCCTTTACCTTCTCGGCGACCGCATTCGAGATGATGGTCTGCCGCGGCGCGGCGTGCGAGCAGAGTCTCGCCGACAGGTTCACGTGGTCGCCGAGCACGGTGTAGTCCATGCGCTGTTTCGAGCCCATGGCGCCGACGACCACCTCGCCCATATCGACGCCGATGCCGATGTCGAGGTGCCATTCGGGATGCTCGTCGGCAAGCGCGATCATGACGTCCTGGATGGCGAGCGAACACGCGACCGAATCGTGCGCCATGTTCTCCCCGTGGAAGTTGGCCATGATCTGGTCGCCGACATATTTGTCGATGTCGCCGTTATGAGAGGCGACCAGGTCGGCCAGGCGCTGGAAATAGAAGTTGAGGATCTGCACGACCTCTTCCGGATCGCGGTTCTCCGAGAACGCGGTGTAGCCGCGGATATCGGCAAACAGGATCGCTACCACCTTTCGGGTTCCACCAAGCTTGACGCCCTCGTGGTCCGCTCGCTTGACCGCATCCATGGCTGCGCCCGAGACGAACTTGGTCAGCTGGAAGCGCTCGTTGATCTGCACGATCATCGTGTTGATGCGCTGGGCGAGGTCGCCGATTTCGTCGCGGCTCTTCACGCCAACCACGCGAGCCCGGAAATTGCCCTTGCCGACCTCGGTCGCCGCCTCGCCGATCTTCAGGATCGGCCGGCTGATCCGCACGGCGAAGACGATGGCGCCGAGCGCCGCCGCGGCGAGACCGACCGCCAGCCACAGCCCGAGGCTCTTGATCATTTCGCCGACCGCGAAATAGGCGTTGGCCTCGCTCTTTTCGGCAAGCACGATCCAGTCCAGCGAGCGCGCGAACGAGAAGGCGCCGAGCCAGGCCTTTCCGTCGGTTCCCGTATAGGACTCGACCGATGCGACCGGCGAATTCGAATCGAGCAGCGCTACCGACTGCTTGACGATCCGGCGATCGCTAAGGTCGGCCCGCGTCTTGTCGAGGACGCGGTGACCCTGGCTGTCGACCACCGTGATCGTACCGGTGCGCTGGAATGGATGGGTGCCGACAAGCGTGCTCAGCCGTGACAGGTTGATGCGCGCCGAGAACGCCGCGCGCTGCCCGGCAAAGGGCGAGTTGAGAGGCAGGACCACCGTCGCCAGCCAGGTATTCGTCTCTGCCAGGTAGTCGACGCGTACGCGCTTGTCGGCCCCGGCGTTCATGAAGCCGGCGACAACGTCGCCGGGCAGGCGCAGCGTCTTCAGCGGGTCGAGCCCGGCTTGCTTCAAGACCTCGGAGAACTGGTCCTGTGTCGCCACCGGCGAGATCTTCGAGCCGACGATGGTAATCTGCAGCGCCACCACGTCGGGCAGGTCGGCGATGCCGTGGCGCAGCAGCGCGATCTTTTCTTCCGGCCCGAGGGTGTCGTCGTCGACCGCGTTGCGGATGAGCTGGATCGGCGCCAGCCATGCGTGCTGGTAAAGGTCGTCGATCTCGTCGGTTATCTGGCGCGCCGTGCCGACCAGCTGGTCGTTGGCCGAGCTTTTCATCTCGTCGCGGGCGATGCGGATCAACGACTGCCCTGCGATGAGCAGCGGAATGATCGCGATCACCACTGCGAAGAGCAGCAGCTTGTTGCGAAGGTTGAGCCGCGGCATGGCAGCCATTTTAGCCCCGCCCGACGGCGATCCGCCGTCAGTTGCGCTGTTTGGCGATGATATGCACCGTACTCGAAGCCGTGCCGCAGGCAAGGCCGGTGGTGTCGGCGACCGTCAGGGTCACCGCATAATCGCCGGCTGTGGTGAAGATGTGGCGGACGCGCTCGCCGATCTCGCTGGCGTCGGCGCCGATCTGCCACGTATGGGTCAGCGCGGTGCCGTCGGGGTCGTGCGAGGCGGAGCCGTCGAGGAGGACGGCGTCATTGGCCCCGCCGATGAACACCTCCCGATCCTTGCCCGCATCGGCGACCGGCGGCGCGTTCACCACCACGTCCATCTCGTCCGTGGTCGACGAACAATGCGAGCCGGCGTCGTCGGTCACTGTCAGCTTGACGCGGTAGGTGCCGGGTTTGTCGTAGACATGATCGACCAGCTTGCCGTCGAGCGTCGCGCCATCGCCGAAGTCCCAATGGTAGAGCGAGATGGCGCCGTCGGGGTCGTTCGACAGCGAGGCGTCGAGGTTGACCTTGTCGCCCGGGCACACAAGGCGATCGGGCCCGGCTTCGGCGCGGGGCGGCCGATTGACGTGCAGGATGCGGGTCGCGACCTGCCGGCTGTTGGCGAGGTTCTTGCCGTCATCCACCGAGAGAGCCAGGCTGTACCAGCCGGGATTCTCATAGGCGTGGCCGGCCTCCGCGGTGTCGGCGGTAACGCCGTCCCCGAAGCTCCACAGGTACTTTGCGGTGGCTGACGGGGAGCCTTCGGGCTTCCACGACACCTGCTCGTCGGTGCAGGCGACTTCCGGTCCGAAGATCACGGGCGCCGGCGGCGGATTGACGATTACCGCCACGTCGTCCGTCGCCGTCGAATTGGCGAGCCCCGTCTCGTCATGAACGGTGAGCCTGGCCGTGTACGCGCCCGGCGCGGCGTACCGGTGCGTGACCTGGATGCCGTGTGCGGTTACGCCATCGCCGAAATCCCAGTCGTAGCCGACCAGCCCGCCGTCGAGGTCGCTGGAGGCGGAGGCGTCGAACACCGTCTCCTCGTTCACGGCGATCTGCTTGTCGGGCCCGGCCGCCGCGACCGGCGGCGCATTGACGCGAATGAGGTGGCGCGCCGAGACGATCTGGCAGGTGGGCGAGGTCGAGTCGCTGGTCAGCGTCATGCCCACCTGGTAGGTGCCGGCCTTGGCGTAGCGGTGCGTCGCCGTGGCGCCGTCGGCGACCGCGCCGTCGCCGAAGTCCCAGTGCCAGCCGGTGACCTTGCCGTCCTTCATGTACGAGCCGGAGCCGTCGAAGCTGGCTTCGTCGGTAACCGGGATGGCGTCCGGCGCCTTGATTACGGCCACCGGGCCCTCGATGATCTTGACGTCGACCTCGTCGTCGGAGGTCGCCGAGCAGATGCCCGCCTTCTCGCCCTGGGTGTGCAGGTAGACGCGATAGGTGCCGGGCTTGTCGAAGATGTGCTTCGGCTTCTCGCCGCCGCCGAAGTTGCCGTCCCCGAAGTCCCAGTTGAACGAATTGACCACGCCGTCGATATCGGTCGAGGCCGAGCCGTCGAAGGGTACCTCGGTCTTGGCGCAGGCGAGGATGTCGGCGCCCGCGTGGGCCACCGGACCCTGGTCGACCTGGATGGCGATCTGCGAGGATTTCGTGCCGTTCGGCAGGCCCGAGTCGTCCTTGACCGAGAGGGTCACCGGATAGACGGCGCCCTTGGAATAGGACTTGGTCGGGTTGACGATTTCCGAGGTCGAGCCGTCGCCGAAGTTCCATGAGTAGCGCAGCACCCCGCCCTCGGGATCGGTCGACTTGCTGCCGTCGAGAACGACGATGTCGCCCGTGCACACGCGCTGGTTCTGGCCGGCGACCGCCACCGGCGGCCGGTTGATCTTGACGCTGATCGCGGCCGTCGCCCTGGCATTCGAGAGCTTGCTGCCGTCGTCGACGGTCAGCACCACGGGATAGGAGCCGCCGTTCTTGTAGGTATGCGAGATGACCGGGCCGGTGGCGGTCGTGCCGTCGCCGAAGTCCCAGGCATAGGCGAGGGCATCGCCGTCCGCGTCGAGCGATTTACTGCCGTCGAAAAGGATCGTCGAACTGGCGGTGAAGATGTCGGGCCCGGCGTCGGCGACCGGCTGGTGGTTGACCACGATCGTTATCGAGTCCGTGGCCAGCGAGTTGGAGGCGCCGCTGTCGTCCGTCACCGTCAATTGCGCCGTGTAGATGCCCGGTTCCTTGAAGGTGCGCGTCACCTCGGCGCCGTCGACCGGCTGGTCGCTGTCCGAGAAGTCCCAGCGATAGGCGATGAGCTTGCCGTCGGTGTCGTAGGAATCCGCAGCCGAAAGGTGAACTTCCTCGCCGGGAGCGGCGGCGGCGTCGGGGCCGGCGTCGGCGACCGGCGGGTTATTGATGAATACCGTGGTCTCGGCGTAGTCGACCGCCTCGGGCTGGCCCGTGTTGTCCTTCACTTTCAGGCGGACCGCGTAGGTGCCAGGCTTGGCAAAGACGTGCTTCACCGTCTTGCCTGAGGCCGAGCCGCCGTCGCGGAAGTCCCACGAATACTCGGCGACGCTGCCGTCGGGATCGAGCGAGCGCCCGCCGTCGAAGACGAGGCTTTCGCCGGGCGCGCCGACGAGGTCGGGGCCGGCGTCGGCGATCGGCACCGCGTTGACGACGATGCGCACGATGTCGCTGGCCGTGTTGCGGATGGTGTTGGAGGCGTCGGTCACCGTCAGGCGGACGTCATAGGTGCCGGGCTTCTGGTAGACGTGGGTCGGCTTCGGCCCGGTCCCGCTGGTGCCATCGGCGAAGTCCCACTGATAGATGGAGATCGAGTCGTCGGCATCGTGCGAGGCCGAGCCATCGAACTGGACCTCGCTCGCGGTGACCAGCTGGTCCGGCCCGGCTTCGGCGACCGGCGGCTCGTTGATGCGCACCTTGAGCGTGTCGGATACGGATTTCGTGCTGGTGGTCGAGTCGTCGGTGACCGTCAGCGTCGCGGTGTAGGTGCCAGAACGGGCGTAGGAATGCGTCGCCAGCGGCCCGGCCGCGTGCTCGCCGTCGCCAAAGTCCCAGGCATAGGCGATGAGGCTGCCGTCGCGATCCTTGGATCCCGAGCCGTCGAAGGTCAGCAGCTCGCCGATGGCCGCATTCTTGTCCGCGCCGGCATCCGGCAGCGGCGGATCGTTGACGATGACGGTCATGGTGTCGTCGTCGCCGCTGTTGGCGACGTCGGAATCGTCGCGCACCCGGAGCCGGGCAATGTAGCTCGCCGCCTTGGTATAGGTGTGGCGGACGACCGCGCCGCTAGCCTGGCTGCCGTCGCCGAAGTCCCACTGGTAGTCGACCAGCTTGCCGTCGGGGTCGTAGCTCTGGCGGCCGTCGAACGTCACTTCCTCGCCGATGGCAACCCGCTGGTCGGGGCCGGCCTTCGACACCGGTGGCGCGTTCACCCGCACCGTGAACTGCTCCGTGGCCGTGTTGCAGGGATGGCCCGAATCGTCGACCACGGTGTGCGAGACGACATAGTCGCCCGGGTTGACGAAGGCATGGACGACCGAATCGCCGGTGAGCGCCGTGCCGTCGCCGAACGACCACTGATGGCTGACCACCTTCCACAGGCTCGCCGTCGAGGGACCGCCGTCGAAAGGCACGTCCTCGCCGGCCGCGACCAGGGTCCGCTTGATGGACAGCGGCACCGGCGGCTTCTTCACGAAGACCTCGATGGTGGCCGCGGAGCCGTTGCCGAACTGCGGCGTGCCGTCGGTGACTTCGAGGGTCACCGGAAAGTGGCCGTCCTTGGTGTAGTTGTGGACGACGCTGACCCCGTCGGCGCTTTCGCCGTCGCCGAAGCGCCAGGTGTAGTGGAGCGGGTCACCCTCCGCGTCCGACGACAGCGAGCCGTCGAACTTGACGCTCGTGCAGGTGCCGCGCGCGTCGCTGGTGGCCGCCGCGCTTGGCCGGGTGTTCAGCGCCAGCACATGCGCCGGCAGGTCGAAGGGCAGCAGCTTGCCGTCGCCGTCGGTGACGTAGAACGTCGAATCGTTCGGGTATTCGCGCCCGCCGGACAGCGTGACCGCGGCCTCGCTGTCGCCGTCGTCGAGCGCCACGGTGGTCGCTTCCCATTTGTTCTGACCGGAGGCGATCAGGGGATGGGAGACGAACTTGGTCGTCAGGAACACCGAGCCGTTGGCGGCGTCGAAATTGCCGACGGTCAGCTGCTTGGTGCCCGCCGGCACCGGGAACCGGATTTCGGTAAGCACGCCGCGCTTCGGCATGCGCACGGTCGGCGAGTAGGAGAAGATGCGCAGGCCCGCCGGCGCGACGTTGTCGTCTGTCTTGCCGCTTATGGTCACGTCGAAGACGTTGCCGTTGAGGCCGGTGGTCATGTCGACGACGAGGCGGAACACGATGCTGTCGCCGACCCGGTCGCCGTCGGCCGGGTCGAGCTCGGCTATCGTCTGCCAGGTGCCGTCGATCTTGGGATCGCCGTCCACGTAGGTCTTGGACGCCAGCAGCTTGCCGGCGGTCATTTCCTCCTTGCTCAGGCTTTCCGGCTGCGCCGCTTGCGCGGCGAACGCGCCGCTGCCGCCGAAAACCAGGTAGCGGGCGGTGGTCACTGAATGCTTGAAGTCGATCTGGTCGAAGGCGCCGCCGATGTCGGGATCGAAGACGCGCAGGTAGAGCTTGCCCGCGGTGTTCGCGGGAACGCTGAGGTAGATCGCCTGGCGGTGGTCGTTGTCGCCCTGTTTCGGCGTGGCGTTCAGCCCGTAGTTGACGAACAGGGGCTCGTCGGCGGACGCCGGCGCGGCAAATCCGGCGGCGGCGAGGAGCAAGGCAAACGTGACGGCGTGGCGCATGACTGAACTCTCTTGCTCGTCGCAGTTACTTGATCTGGTAGACCTTGCTGTTGCCGGCATCGTCGTCGAGTTCGACCTGGCTTAGCCTCGCACCGGCCATGTCCGGCTCGGGCACGACGACCGTGCCCTGGTATTTCTTCGCCGCCTTGTTGTAGCGGAGGTAGCCGGTGTAGTTCTTGCCGCCGGCTATCACCGTGAATGGCGCTGCCTTGGCGAGGCCGGAAGCATCGCTGGCGACAACCTCGAGCGCGACCACCGGCTTGCCGCCGCTGTCGCCGGCGCTCGCCGCTGAGGAGACCAGTTGCGGCGGCTCGGTGTCGAGCGTGACCGTCGATTTCTCGACGCTGACGTTGCCCGCCGGATCGGTGGCGGTCAGCTCGATCCGGTTCTTGCCCGGCTGCAGGGGAATGGTGACCGCGAAGGCGCCGTCCTTGAGCGCCACTGCGACGCCGTTGATGGTCAGCTTGGCGTCCGCCTCCGTCTTGCCGCTGACTTTCAGGTCCTTGGTGGCGGTCAGCGTCGGCACCACCTCATCGAGGGTGATAGCCGGCGCTTCGCGATCGACGGTCACGGCGACATCCTCGACCGTCGTAAAGCCCGAGGGCGCGATCACCGCGAAGCCGAATTTCTCCTCCCCGGCGGCCACGGGAACGTTGATCTGGAACGCGCCATCGGCGCCGGCCGCGGCGGAGGCGCGCACGGCATTGCCGGCCCGCACCTCGATAGTGGCGTTGGCGGTGGTCTTGCCGCCCAGCGAGATGGTGTCGGCGTTGGTGAGGAAATGGAGCGGCGCAATGGTGCGCAGCGCCGGGTCGAACGCGACCACCGACTCGGTATCCGGCATGTAGCTGAACTTGCGGTCGCGCTTGGTGACGTTGCCGGCAGGATCGGTGGCGATCACGACCACGTCGTTCTTGCCTTCGGTCGGCACGATCGAGGTGGTGAAGGCGCCGGTCGGCGACACGGCGATCGGTCGGCCGGCGACGGTGACGCTCGCGCCCGGCTCGCTTTCGCCCGAGACCTCCGCCGAGGCCTCGCGCAGGATGACGCCGTCCGCGGGCTTGTCGATGGTGAGGAACGGCGGCGTGTCGTCGGGCGAGACCTTGAAGCGCGAGATTGGGCTGCGTTCGCCGGGCAGGCCGAAGCCGTCGAGCGCCGAAACGCGCCAGAAATACTCGCCCGTGGGGAGCGTCTCGGTCTTCTGCTTCGGCTCGTCGATGCCGAAATAGTTCCCGACGATGTGGTCGAAGCCCTGGTCGCTGGACACCTCCAGCCAGTAGCCGGCCGAGGCGTCGACCGCAGACCAGCTCAATTCCGGCGTGGTGACATAAACGACACCGTCATCGGCGGGGGCGAGCGGCTTCGGCGGCGGCAGGACGGCTGTCTTCGCGCGCGGCTTCTCGCCCTTGTCGACGACGGTGCCCTCGTTCTTGCCGAGGGTGACCGTCCCGCCGTTGGCGGCGACTTTCACCGTCTGCGAGTCGTAGTTGGTGAACTTGGCGCTGTCGCCCTTGTTGCTCACCCAGAAGTCGCCGGAATCGATGACCGCGTTCACCTGCGGGATGTCGACGTTGAATTTGGCGCGGTTGTTGTCGCCCGTCAGCAGCGCGTAGAAGTCCCCCTCGATCAGGCTGACCTTGGCTTCTTCCGTCTTCTTCAGCGGGTCGTAGCGCATCTCCTTGATGATGGCATTGGAATTGGCGTTGAGCCGAAGCCGGCTGGCGTCGCGGAAGGTGATCTGTGCCGTCGAGTCCGACAGCGTGCGCACCTTCTCCTCCTCGATCAGGATGTCGCGGAGGCTGAGACCCTGCCAGGCGAGGTCGGCGGGCTGCTGGCCCTCGACCTGGCCGTTGCGATCGGAGACGACCGCCTCGGCGGCGACGTCGCGCTGCGCTTCGGACTTCTCGATCGCGCTGGTTGCCGCGCCGAAAGAGGCGACGGCGAGGTCCCTGGTCTGCACCCATTGGCGTTCGCTGCGCTTTTGCAGCGCCTGCTCGTGCAGGTTCACGGCGTTGCCGATTTCGTCGGGCGCGAACACCTGCGCTCCGGCGAGGTTGGCCTTCTGGATCTGGCCGAGCGATTTGAGCAGGGCCTCGTTGGCGGCCGACACCTCGGTCACCGCGATCTTCAGCACCATACCGGGGTGGAGGTCGGCGACCGATGCGATGCCGGAGGACTTCAGGATTTCCGGCCACAGATCGGGATCGCTGAGGTACTTCTCGGCGACGTCGCGGATGGTCTGGTCCGAGCCGATCGTGACCGTCAGGTACTGATCAGCGGCGCGTGCGGCGCCGATCGCCTGCGTCAGAAGAAACGCAGTCGCGAAGCTGGCCGCCACAACCAGCCATGCCCCGCGGCGATGGAGCCGCCGGCCAGGTATCGGGAGAGAGTCCCGCTTCAATTCACACGCCCGCTACAAGAATTGACTGACCCCGATGCCCCTCAGGCAAGCATGGGCTGTGCCAGATTGCAAATGACATCGCTGCGAAGCGTAAACGAGAGCGGAGTTCGCGACCGGCGTTCGCGGCGCGTCGGGAGCGCCCATTGGCGGCCGCTCATCGTCTGAAGTGCGTCGGCATTTCGCTGAGCCGTCCGCGCCGCGACGCGCGAGGCGTCGACCGCAATCGCGGCATGGGGATCGAGGATCCCGACGGTCATCGCATCGAGATCATGGAAATGGCGCCGAACTACCTCCAGTACTAGGCGATTGCGGCATGGAAGGCGGGGAAGCCACCGGTCGCCGTGAAGACCGGTTGAGCGGCGGCCGGACCCGGGAACGGTGCCGATCAGGCTAGGATTCGCCGGCTCGGATAGACGCCGTCTTTACCTTTCCATGCGCACGATGGTTGCCCCAAGGCCAGCGGAAACGGCTGCTGGCCGGGGTTTCCGTCAGGGTGAGCATGTCGCCGAAAGACGATCTTGGCGCCGTTTTGTCGGTCACCGGATCCCAGGCGACCGCGCATCTGGTTCATTCGGAAGATCCTGACGATCCGCACGGGCGCGTCACCATCGGCCGTCTGGTTGCGATCCGTTGCGGCACGTCCCGCGTGATCGCCGTGATCTCGCGCGTCTCGTCGGTGCCCGCGGAAATCGACCTCATCGCCGAAATCGACTTCCTCGGCGAGATCAAGCAGGACGCGACCGGCCCGGTCTATTTCCAGCGCGGTGTCACCAACTATCCCACGATCGGCGACAAGGTGGCTCTGCTCGGACGTGAGGAGCTCAGTCTCATCCATCACATCGCCGGCGGCGAGACCATCGAGGTTGGCCGGCTGGCGCTCGATTCAAGCGTGCCGGCCTACATCAACTTCGACGAATTGCTGACCAAGCATTTCGCCATCCTCGGCTCCACCGGCGTCGGCAAGTCGACCAGCGTTGCCCTCATTCTTCAGGAGATACTGAAGAAGAAGGCGAACCTGCGCATCTTCCTCAGCGATCCGCACAACGAATATGCCAACTGCTTCGGCGCCCAGACCCACGTCGTCAACCCGAAGAACCTGCGTCTGCCCTTCTGGCTGTTCAATTTCGAGGAGATCGTCGACGTCATCTTCCGCGGCCGGCCGGGCGTCGAGGAAGAGTCGGAAATCCTCGCCGAGCTTATTCCGCTCGCCAAGGCCCAGTACGGCGCCAACGCGCGCGGTGAGCGGGTCACGCTGCGCAAGGCCACGACCGGCGGCGGCTATACCGCCGATACGCCGGTGCCCTACCGCGTCTCGGATCTCGTCCAGCTGATCAACGATCGCATGGGCAAGCTGGAGAACCGGCAATCCTGGGCGAAGTACCACCGGCTGGTCACCCGCATCGAGACGCTCGGTCACGACTCCCGCTACACCTTCATGTTCAATACCCTCTTCATCGAAGACCTGATGGTGAAGGTGCTGGGCGATCTCTTCCGCATGCCCACCGAGGGCCGCCCGATCACCGTGATGCAGCTCGCCGGTTTCCCCGCCGAGGTCGTCGACTCGGTCGTTTCGGTGCTGTGCCGCATGGCGTTCGAGTTCGGCGTATGGAGCGACGGCGCCGCCCCGATTCTCGTCGCTTGCGAGGAGGCGCATCGTTATGCGCCCGGGGATCGCAAGCTGGGCTTCGGCCCGACCCGCAAGGCCCTGTCGCGCATCGCCAAGGAAGGCCGCAAATACCAGGTCTTTCTCGGCGTTGTCACGCAACGCCCTGCGGAACTCGACGCGACCATCCTGTCGCAATGCTCGACCGTGTTTGCCATGCGCCTCGCCAACGACAACGACCAGGCAATCCTCAAGTCGGCCGTGCCCGATGCCGGCTCGAGTCAGATCGAGTTTCTCGCCTCCCTCGGCACGCGCGAGGCGATTGCCTTCGGCGAGGGCGTCGCCCTGCCGACCCGCTTCCATTTCTCCGAGGTGCCGCGCGACCAGTTGCCGCGCAGCCAGTCGGGTCCGCGTCAGGGCCTCGACGTCACCCGCGACATCAGCGGCGATTTCATCGCCAACGTCATCGACCGCTGGCGCGATGCGAGCACCACCTCGACCCGCCCGCAGATGGCGGTCATGGGCTTCGACAAGGACGCCTCCGACCGCGAGAGCGGCTGGGGCTCCGCCTTCCCCGACGCGCCGGAGCCCTCCGCCTTCCGCTGAGTCTACCGCGCCGCCCAGAGGAGGCCGCGGCGGACGATCGTCCGCATTTGCGGCACGTCGAACTCCTTCGCGACATGGCCGAGCGAGG
>JBBQGL010000028.1:0-31859 GCA_038323025.1 Hyphomicrobiales bacterium | reverse complement strand
ACCATGTCTCTTCGCATCGGCGACGTCGCGCCCGACTTCGAGGCCGACACCACGCAAGGCAAGATCAGCTTCCACAAGTGGCTGGGCGAGTCGTGGGGCGTGCTTTTCTCGCACCCCAAGGATTTCACGCCTGTCTGCACTACCGAACTCGGTGTCGTCGCCAGGCTGAAGCCCGATTTCGACAAGCGCAACGTCAAGGTGATCGGCCTCAGCGTCGATCCGGTCGACAGGCACAGCGGGTGGGCCAAGGACATCGAGGAGACGCAGGGCCACGCCCCAAATTTCCCGATGATCGGCGACCCGACGCTGGCGATCTCCAAGCTCTACGACATGCTGCCGGCGAGCTCGGGCGACAGCGCGGAGGGACGCACCGCCGCCGACAATCAGACCGTCCGCACGGTCTATGTCATCGGCCCCGACAAGAAGATCAAATTGACGCTCGCCTATCCGATGACCACGGGCCGGAATTTCGACGAGATCCTGCGCGTCATCGATTCCATGCAGCTGACCTCGAAGTTCAAGGTGGCGACGCCGGCGAACTGGAAGCACGGCGAGGACGTCATTATTGCCGGCTCGGTGTCCGAGGAAGACGCGAGGAAGACTTACCCACAGGGCTGGAAGGCGCCGAAGCCGTATATCCGGATCGTCCCGCAGCCGCGGGGGTAGAGTCGTTAAAATGACTTGAGGGATCGCCGCGCGGGCGGTCCCTCCTTGCGCCCGCTTGTCGCCCGATCGGGCAGGTCACAGGAAACGGTGCGCTGCCCCATCCAGGGCCAGCGTCGTCAGCCGGCGTCCGAATACGGCGCCGGTGTCGAGGTTGATCCGGTTCGGGCGCACTTCCGGCTCGCGCACGGGGGTGTGGCCGTGGACGACCACCGCACCGAAATCGCGTTGGTCGGACAGGAAAGGCTCGCGAATCCAGGTGAGGTCTTCCTGCGTCTGGCGGTCAAGCTCCACGCCTGGCCGCACGCCGGCGTGACAGAAGAAGAAATCGCCAAAGCGGGCCGAGTGAGCGAGCCCCCTCAGAAAGTCCAGATGGGCCGCGGGCATTGCCGCCGCGAGCCGGTCCGCCAGGCTCGCCGGATCGTATTCGGGGCCGGTCACTCCGTATGAGCGCAACGTCGCGCCGCCGCCGTTGGCGAGGAAATCCGGGCCGATCCTCTCCGGGTCGGCAAGGAAGGCGAGGAGCATGTCGTCATGGTTACCCCGCAGGCAAATGACGTGCGAATCGTGCAGCGACAGCCGGGCCAGCCGGTCGACCACGCTGGCCGAAGCCGGACCACGGTCGACATAGTCGCCGAGATGGATGATACGATGATCCGGGACCGGCCGCGCGGCCAGGTCAGCCGCGATCGCGGCATGCGCGCCGGCGAGAAGATTGTCCATGCCGTGCACGTCGCCGATCGCGTAAAGGCGCGTATCCGGGGGAGTTCGTGCCTGACCGAGAAACATGGGCTCTTCCCTCTTTCCGCCGCTACGGCCATTCTGCCGGAGGACGCGCACGATGCCGTCCTGCCGGGCCGACCGATGCGCGTCCTTATCGTCGAGAATTACCAGAATACCCCGCCGGGAGTGATCGGCCGGGCCCTCGCGGAAGCCGCGGCGTCGGTTGACCTCTGCCGGGCCCATGAAGGCGATCCGCTCCCGCCGGATGCCGCCAGTCACGACGCCATCGTGGTTCTCGGCGGCGCGCAAAGCGCGCTTGACGACGAAACGCACCCCTATCTTCCGGCGCTTGCCGGTCTGATCCGGGGATTCGGGGAAGCGGGGAAGGCGGTCCTCGGCGTCTGCCTTGGGGCGCAACTGGTTGCCCGCGCCTATGGCGCGACCAACGTCCTTGGCCGGCCGCTGGAATTCGGCTGGCGTCCGGTGCGAGCGACCGCGGCCGGGAAAGCCGATCGCCTCGTCGCCGCGCTCGGCGACGGTGCTCCGCTTTTCCACTGGCACACCGACACTTTCACCTTGCCACCCGGCGCCGTGCACCTCGCCGCCAGCGGCATGACGGCGATCCAGGCCTTTCGCATCGGTGAGGCGGTCTACGGCATCCAGTTCCACTTCGAGGCGGACCGGGAGGTCGTCGCCGACTGGACCCATGAATTCGCCGAGGTCATCGCCGGGTTCGATCCCCGGTGGCCGGAGCGCCTGCCGGCGGAGTTGGCGCGGAACAGCGCTGCCGCCGATGCCGCCGGGCTTGCTATCGCCCGCGCCTGGGTGAAACTCGCCGCGGCGCGCGCCCATCGTCAATTGCAGGAGGCCGCGCTAGTGTCGGCAAAGTCCTGAACATCGCGGGGAGTAGCAACCGATGAAGTTCTTCAGCACGCTGGCTGCCGTAGTCTTCGGCCTTGTCCTCGGCGGCACCGTCGCGGCCAACGCGGCGGGTCTGCCCGACCTGGGCGGGCGCAAGATCGTTGCCGTCACCGAAAACGCATACACGCCGCTCAATTTCGCCGATCCGAAGACCGGCAACGGCATCGGCTGGGAATATGACTTCTTCAACGAGATAGCCAAGCGCCTGAACCTGCAGGTCGAGTGGAAGATATCGAGCTGGGATACGATGATCGAGGCCGTCCGCAACGGCCAGTTCGACGTCGGCATGGACGGCATCAGCATCACCGACGAGCGGAAGCAGCAGGTCGCCTTTTCCGACCCCTACATGAACTCGCAGCAATACATGCTGGTGCGCGCCGACGAAAATCGCTTCACCGATGCCAAGACCTTTGGCGCCAACAAGAACCTGCTCATCGGCGCGCAGGCGGGCACGACCAATTTCTATACCGCCGTCTACGACGTGCTCGACGGCGACGAGAGCAACCCGCGCGTCAAGCTCTTCGATACGTTCGGGGCCTCGGTGCAGGCGTTGAAGAGCGGCGATGTCGATCTCGTGCTGATGGATAAGACGTCGGCCGCCGGCTACATGGGCGCCTCGCCCAACGCCTTCAAGGTCGTCGGCGATCCGCTCGGCAACGACCAGTTCGGCTTCATCTTCAAGCAGGGCTCGGATCTCGTCGCCCCGATCAACGCGGCCATCAAGGCGCTGAAGGACGACGGAACGGTCGACAAGCTCAACCAGAAGTGGTTCTTCGAATACCAGTCGAAGCAGTGAGCCGGCCTGCCTCTCCCCTCGGGAGGGGCGGCACGTCGTCGGGGCCTCGGCCTCCGCGGGTTCGCGGTCCCGAGATTCCCTACTGGCTGCTGGCGACGATCTTCTTGGGCATCCTGTTCGGCTGGTTGATCGCCAGCAACGGCAGCTATGCCATCATCTTCCACGCGCTGCAGAAAGGTATCTTCGTCACCCTCTGGGTGTCGGCCGTCGCCTTCGCCCTTGCCTGCGTGGTCGGCCTGGTGGCGGCCATGGGGCGCATGTCGCGCTTTCGTGCCCTCCGCGAGATTGCCACCTTCTACATCGAGATCGTGCGCGGCGTTCCGGTCCTGGTGCTGCTCTTCTACATCGCCTTCGTCGGGGCGCCGGAACTGGTGGCGCTCTGGAACGCCGTCTTTTCAAGGCCGATCGCAGGCGGCTGGCTGCCGGGGATGAACGTCCGTAATTTCGATTTCACCTGGCGGGCGATCATGGCGTTGACCATCAGCTACTCGGCGTTCCTCGCCGAGATCTTCCGCGCCGGCATCGAGGCGATCCCGCGCGGCCAGGTCGAGGCGGCGCAGACCCTCGGCCTGGCCCGCGGTCAGACTTTCCGGCTGGTGGTCCTGCCCCAGGCGATCCGCATCGTGCTGCCGCCGCTCGGCAACGACTTCGTCGCCATGATCAAGGATTCCGCGCTGGTCTCGGCGCTGGGCGTCCAGGACATCACCCAACTCGGCAAGGTCTATTCGGCTTCGACCTTCCTTTTCTTCGAGACCTATAACGTCGTCGCCTTCCTCTACCTGGTGATGACCATCGGCCTGTCGCTGCTGGTGCGCGGGCTCGAGGCTCGGCTGAGGACGAAGGGCTGGGCGGGAAGCTGAGCCGGCTTCAGCCGACGATCACGATGTGCAGCCGCCGCGGGCCATGCGCGCCGAGGAGCAGTGTCTGCTCAATGTCGGCGGAGCGCGACGGGCCGGTGATGAGGTTGACAGTGCGGGGCAGTATGCCCTTGCCGTAGCGGGCGCGCAGCGACGCAAAAACGGTCTCGTAATCGCCGGCGATGTCGTCCGCTCCGATGGCGACTATGTGCGTCTCCGGCAGGAAGTTCAGCGTCGTCGGATTGTCAGCGCCGGAGGTGAGGACCAGCGTCCCGGTTTCGGCGGCGCCGCCGACCGCGTGGCTGACGCCGACGGCATCGCCGCCGTCCGAGGCGCCGTGGGCGACCTCGATCTGGGTCTTGCTCCAGGGGAGGGCCGCGAGGAACGGGTCGGCGCCCATGCGCACTTTGGCTGGCAGATTGTGGGCGCGCAGGAAGTCGGCCACCGCCTGCGGCAGGTCGTCGGCCGACGGCACGTCCGCAACGCTCGCCGAAACCTTCTCGGCCATCCTGCGGAAAAGCTCGACGCGCTCGGCCCTGGGCAGTTGCCCGCGCGCCGGGATGACCCCCTTCGGCGTCCCCTCAAGCCGCGCGATGACGATGGCGCGGCGTCCCGCGTCATTTCCGGCGACGCCGAGCGAGCGCCGGATCCTGTTCAGCATCGCGTCGCGCCCGCTCATGCCGCCTTCTTTCGTTCCGCCCACATCTGCTGGAAGGTCTTGCCCTCGGGCGCGGGGAAGTCGCGGAACTTCGTCCAGCCGCCGGCGAGCGGCAGCGACTTGAAGCGCCCACGCCCGAAGCCGCGGTTGGCGAGTGCCCGCATCGCCCAGCGCGTCGCGAACTGGTAGAGCCGCGGCCGCTTGGCGAAGAACGCCCAGAAGCCGATGCCGTAGCGCACCGTCGCCGGCGACAGGTGCTTCTCGTATTCGCGCTCGCGCCAGTGCCGCATCATGTTGGGGAGCGGAATGTGCATCGGGCACACGCTCTCGCAACGGCCGCAGAAGGTCGAGGCATTGGGCAGGTGCCCCGCCTTGTCGATGCCGACGAGCTGCGGTGTCAGCACCGCGCCCATCGGTCCCGGGTAGACCGCACCGTAAGCATGGCCGCCGATGGCGTGGTAGACCGGGCAGTGGTTCATGCAGGCGCCGCAGCGGATGCAGCGGAGCATGTCCTGGAACTGCGAGCCGAGCATCGCCGAGCGGCCGTTGTCGAGGATGACGACGTGATATTGCTCGGGCCCGTCGGGATCGCCGGGGCGGCGCGGGCCGGTCGAGAACGTGGTGTAAACGGAGAGTTCCTGGCCGGTCGCCGAGCGCGCCAGCACCCGCAGGATCTGGCTCACGTCTTCCAGCGTCGGGGTTATCTTTTCGATCGCCGCGAGCACGATATGCACGCGCGGCAGAATCTGCGTCAGGTCGCCGTTGCCCTCGTTGGTGACGATCACCGACGTGCCGGTCTCGGCGATGAGGAAGTTGGCGCCGGTGATGCCGACGTCGGCGGCGAGAAAGCGCCTGCGCAGGATTGTCCGGGCCTCGCCGAGCAGCGCCGACGGCTCGGTAAGGTCGCGGTCGATCGGCAGGTTGGTGTGGACGCGGCGGAAGTCCTGCTCGACCTGGTCCTTGGTCAGATGCACCGCCGGCGCAATGATGTGGCTGGGCGGCTCGTGGCGGATCTGGATGATGTACTCGCCAAGGTCGGTTTCGACCGGCTCGATGCCGTTTGCCTCGAGATGGTCGTTGAGGCCGATCTCCTCCGCCACCATCGACTTGCCTTTGGTGACGGTCTTCGCCCCGGCGTCCCGGCAGATCTTCAGGATCAGGTCGCGTGCCTCCTCGGCGGTCTCGGCGAAGTGGACGTGGCCGCCTGAGGCGGTGACCTTCTGCTCGTACGCCTCGAGGTACAGGTCGAGATGGGCGAGGGTGTGATTCTTGATGCCGGTCGCCGAGTCGCGGAGCGCATCGAACTCGGCGAGCCCGTCGACGGCCTTCTGCCGCTTGTCGATGAAGTTGTGGCGGACGTGGCTGAGCGCCTGCTGCAGGTGCGGGTCGCGCAGGGCGCGTTTCGCGTTTTCCTTGAAGGCCGGCGATGTGATTTCCATGACCTCAGTCCGCCGTCTCGCCGATCGCCGGCTGTTCGGTCATCCCGGCGAGCACCTCGGCGACGTGGCGGGTCGAGACCGCAATCCCCTGGCGCTGCAGTTTGCCCGCCATGTTCATCAGGCAGCCGAGGTCGCCGGCGAGCAGCGTGGTCGCGCCGGATTTCGCAATCGCCGCGGTCTTCTCCTCGACGATGGCATTGGAGATGTCGGGATACTTTACGCAGAAGGTTCCGCCGAACCCGCAGCAAACGTTGGCGTCCTTCAACTCGGCGAGCTTCAGTCCGTCGACCGTCTTCAAGAGGCGCCGGGGCTGTTCGCGGATGCCAAGCTCGCGCAGGCCCGAGCACGAGTCGTGATAGGTGACGGTGCCGGCAAAGCTGGCGTCGACGCCGCTCACCCCGCGGACGTCGGCGAGGAAGCTCACCAGCTCGTGGACCTTTGCCCCGAACGCAACCGCGCGATCCTTCCAGGCGGGATCGTCGGCGAAGAGCAGCGGATAGTGGACCTTCAGCATCCCCGAACACGAGCCGGACGGGGCGACGACGTAATCGAAGGCCTCGAAGGTAGCGATCACCTGGCGCGCGATCGCCGCGGTGTCCGCCTTGTCGCCGGAATTGTAGGCCGGCTGGCCGCAGCAGGTCTGCGCCGCCGGCACCTCGACATCGCAGCCCGCGTCCTCGAGAAGCTTCACCGCGGCGAAGCCCACCGTCGGGCGAAACAGGTCGACGAGGCAGGTGACGAACAGCCCGACTTTCGGGCGGCGTCCTTGGACTTCCGGCATCGGCACAGGACCTTCCGGCGGGAGCGCCGGCTAGGCCTGTCGATAGCAGGCAGAGCGGCGAATGATCAACGCCATTTGGTCCGCCGGTGGGCGATCGTGGGGCCCTGCAACCATCGAGCGGCCCCGGCGAGCGGCGCTACTCGGCCGGTTTCACCGGGTTGCCGGTCGCGTCAAACGTCTTCAGGTAGGCGATGACATTGGCGATATCCTCGTCCTTCTTCAGCCCGGCGAAGGTCATGCGCGTGCCCGGCACGACCGTCTGGGGCGCCGCGAGGTATTTTGTCAGCGTCGGCTCGTCCCAGGTGAGGCCCGATTTCTTGTTGGCCTCGGAGTAGGGATAATCCGGAACTGACCCCGAATGCCGTCCGACGACGCCATTCAACTCCGGTCCGACGAGGGTCCCGGCGCCGGGTCCGATGCGATGGCAGGCCAGGCAATAGCGAAACACCTTCTCGCCCTTGGCCGGATCTCCGCCGGCATGGGCCGGCAGGGCGGCGAGGACAAAGGAGACCACGACGCCAGCCAATCCCAAGCCGCGCATAATATCGCTCCCGCTTTTCGCCGCCCGCATATTAGGGGCGGCGTTCCCGCCGGCAACCGCCGCGACGATTTGCGGCGGTTTGCCGACGGCGCGGCGAAATGGGCTATCATGGGGCAAAGCAGCCGTTGCAAGGTAAAGCATGTCCGCCATCGCCATGCCCGCCCCGGACCAGACGATCCTTGCCCGCCGCGACGAGATCGTTGCCGGCCTGCGCGCGATCCTTGGGGACGGGCACGTCATTGCGGCGGAGGACGAACGCCGCGCCTACGAGACCGACGCACTCACCGCCTATCGCGCCGTTCCGCTCGCCGTGGCCCTGCCGGGTTCCACGGGGGAGGTGGCTGCGGTGGTCAAGTATCTCGGCGAACAGGGTGTGAAGATCGTCGCCCGCGGCGCCGGCACGTCGCTCTCCGGTGGCGCGCTGCCGTCGGCCGATGCGGTAGTGGTGGGGCTCGCCCGCCTCAACCGCATTATCGAGATCGACTACGAAAACCGGATCGCCAGGGTCCAGGCGGGCGTGACCAACATTAACATCACGAATGCCGTGGCTCCCGCCGGCTTCTTCTACGCTCCGGACCCGTCGAGCCAGCTTGCCTGCACCATCGCGGGCAACATCGCCATGAATTCGGGGGGCGCGCACTGCCTCAAATACGGCGTGACCACCAACAACGTGTTGGGGGTCAAGCTGGTGCTGATCGACGGCACGGTCGTCGACATCGGCGGCGATCATCTCGACGCGGCAGGTTACGATCTGCTCGGCCTGGTCGTCGGCTCGGAGGGCCAGCTCGGCATCGTCACCGAGGCGACGGTGCGCATCCTGCGTGCCGCCGAGGGTGCCCGTCCGATGCTGATGGGCTTCAATTCCGCCGAAGCAGCAGGCGGCTGCGTCGCTGCGATCATCGGCAGCGGCATTATCCCGGTGGCAATCGAGTACATGGACCGTCCGGCGATCAAGGTGTGCGAGGCATTCGCCCATGCCGGGTATCCGCTCGACGTCGAGGCGTTGCTGATCGTCGAGGTCGAGGGCTCCGAAGCTGAGATCGAATCGCTGATCGCCCGGATAACCGCGATCGCCGCGCGCTTCGAACCATCCACCATGCGCCTGTCGAAATCGGAGGCTGAAAGCGCGGCGATCTGGAAGGGGCGCAAGTCGGCCTTCGGCGCCATGGGCCGGATTTCGGACTACCTTTGCATGGACGGCGTCATTCCGACCGGCCGCCTGCCCGACGTGCTCCGCCGCGTCGGCGAAATCTGTACGGGCTACGGCCTCGCGGTCGCCAACATCTTCCACGCCGGCGACGGCAACCTCCACCCTCTCATCCTCTTTAACGCCAACGCGCCCGGCGAACTGGAGAAGGCCGAACGCGCCGGCGCCGACATCCTGAAGCTCTGTGTCGAGGTGGGCGGATGCCTCACCGGGGAGCATGGCGTCGGGGTGGAGAAGCGCGACCTGATGCCCTACCAGTTTTCCGCCACCGACCTGGCCATTCAGATGCGGGTGAAAAGCGCCTTTGACCCGACATGGCGGCTTAATCCGGCTAAGGTGTTTCCGCTCGACGGGAGACCCGTCCAGCCTTGAGAAGTCAGTTGCATCATACAGACCCCTGTAACGGGCCGAAGGAACGCACATGGAAAAGATCCGGATTGAACAGCACAGCTCGGTCGGCCTGGTGTGGGCCGCGGGCTGGCTCTTCACCATTGGCTTCCTGCAACTGCCGTTCTGGCGGGGGCTGCTGGCGCTTATCCTCTGGCCGTACTACCTCGGCGATCACTTCACCGCCCTGCCGCACTAGGGCTTCACCCTTCGGCCGAAAGAACCGTAGGACGGGCCGAGGCCTTTTATGACGTTGTGGGCGCCGGCCGACGAATCCGAACTTGCTGCCATGATCGCCGAGGCGGCCGGCAGGCGCACGCCGCTGGCGGTCGACGGCGGCGGTACGCGCAGTGGCCTCGGCCGGCCCATGCAGACGGCGGCCACCCTTTCCACGGCGAAGCTCGCCGGCGTCACGCTCTATGAGCCGTCGGAGATGGTCCTTTCGGCACGCGCCGGTACGCCGCTCGCCGAAATCGATGCGCTGCTCGCGAGCAACCGCCAGCGTCTCGCCTTCGAGCCGATGGATCACCGCGCGCTCTACGGCGGCTCGGGCGAGCCGACAATCGGTGGTGTGGTCGCCGCCAACATCTCGGGTCCGCGCCGCATAACGGCAGGCGCCGCACGCGACTCCCTCATCGGCATCCGCGCGGTTACGGGCGGCGGCGACGTCGCCAAGTCCGGCGGGCGCGTCATGAAGAACGTCGTTGGGCTCGACCTTGTGAAGTTCCTCGCCGGGTCTTTCGGCACTCTTGCCGTCCTGTCCGAAGTGACCTTCAAGGTGCTCCCCGTGCCGGAGAGCGAGGCCACGCTGGTCCTTTCGGGGCTGGATGATGTCCGCGCCGTCGCGGCGCTGTCTGCCGCGCTCGGCTCGCCTTTTTCCGTAACCGGCGCCGCGCATGTTCCGCGGCAAGCCGGCGAGGTCGCGCGCACGCTGATCCGCCTCGACGGCTTCACGGAATCCGTGGCCTATCGCCTTGACAGACTGGCGGCGGAGCTCAACGCGTTCGGCAAGGCCGAACGCCTTGAGGGGGCGGCCTCCCAAACGCTCTGGCGCGATGTGCGCGACCTTGCCGTGCTCGGCGCGCCGTCCGATGCACCGGTCTGGCGGGTATCGGTCAAGCCGGGCGCGGGACCGCGGATTGCCGAGGCGGCGCGGCGCGCCTTTCCCTGCCGGGTGCTTTACGACTGGGGCGGCGGGCTCGTGTGGATTGCGGGCGGCGAGGGTGCCGACGCCGGCGCCGGTGTCATTCGCGCGGCCGTAGCCGCCGCCGGCGGCCATGCCACGCTGGTCCGGGCAACCGATGCGGTTCGCCTTGCCGTTGACGTCTTCGAGCCACCGTCGGGGCCCATCATGGCCCTGACCCGCAAACTGAAACAGACCTTCGATCCGTCGGGCATCCTCAACCCCGCGCGCATGTACGTAGGGATTTGATGCAGACCAACTTCTCCCTTGCCCAGCTTGCCGATCCGGATACCGCGGTGGCGGAGAAGATCCTGCGTTCCTGCGTGCATTGCGGGTTCTGCACGGCGACCTGCCCGACCTATGTCCTCCTCGGCGACGAGCTCGATAGCCCGCGGGGCCGCATCTACCTGATCAAGGACATGCTGGAGAACGACAAACCGGCCAATGCCGAAGTCGCGCTCCACATCGACCGTTGCCTCTCTTGCCTGTCGTGTATGACGACCTGTCCGTCAGGGGTCGACTACATGCACCTTGTCGACCATGCCCGCGTTCGCATCGAGGAGACCTACCCGCGCCCGTTTTTCGACCGGCTGGTGCGCGGGGTCCTGGCGGCGGTGCTGCCCTATCCGAAGCGCTTTCGCGCGGCGCTGGTCGCGGCGTTCTTTGCCCGGCCGCTCGGCGGAATGATCCGGCGGGTGCCCGGCCTGTCGCGTTTCGGCGCCATGCTCAGCCTGGCGCCGCCGCGCCTGCCGCCGCGTTCCAATGCCGACCGGCCGGGAGTCTTCCCCGCCGCCGGCAAGCGCCGCGGCCGCATCGCACTGTTGCGCGGCTGCGCCCAGTCTGTTCTCGACCCGGCGATCAACGACGCCGCCATCCGCCTGCTGACGCGCCAGGGCATCGAGGTCGTCCTGGCCGAAGGCGAGGGCTGCTGCGGCGCACTGCCGCATCACATGGGCAGGGCGCACCAGTCCCATGCCCTGGCGAAGGCGAACATCGACGCCTGGACGCGCGAGATGGACGGCGAGGGCCTCGACGCCATTGTCATCACCACCTCGGGGTGCGGCACGACCGTCAAGGACTACGGCTTCCTCTTCCGCACCGATCCGGACTACGCCGGCAAGGCGGCGCGGGTGTCGGGCATCGCGAAGGACATTTCGGAATTTCTGGAGACGATGACGCTAGGCGAAGCGCCGTCGCCTTCGGGCCTGACAGTCGCCTATCATTCCGCCTGCTCGCTCCAGCACGGCCAGCAGATTCGCGCCGCTCCAAAGACGCTGCTCGCCCGAGCCGGCTTCAAGGTGCGCGATGTCGCCGAAGCGCACCTCTGCTGCGGCTCCGCCGGGACCTACAACCTCCTGCAGCCCGAGATCGCGGGCCGTCTCCGCGACCGCAAGATCGCCAACATCGAGGCTACCGGCGCCGACATCGTCGCCGCCGGAAATATCGGCTGCATCACGCAGATCGGCGGCGGCACCGGCCTCCCCGTGCTCCACACGGTTCAGCTGCTCGACTGGGCTTACGGCGGGCCGAGGCCCGAGCGGTTGGCTAATATGAGCCGGATGGCATAAGGAAACCCCTTGGCAAGTACGAATTTTTTGACAATAGTTATATGCTTGCCAAAGCGGAGATGGCTGCCATGAATGCGCCGCGAGCTGTCAAAGGTCAGACGGCGACGGTCAAGGTATCGGAGACCGGTCGGCTAAGCCTTCCCATCGAACTACGCCGTGCCATCGGCCTTGAGAAGGGCGGTTCGGTGATGCTTGAACTCCATGACAATACAATAAGCCTGCGGACTGCCGACGCAGTCTGGGAGACCGCGCGGAAGAAAGCGCGGGCCATGCTCGGGGAAGACCTATCCGTTGATGCCTTCCTGAAATTCCGGCGAACCCAGTGGAAGGAATAGATGCCAACGGTTCTGGATTCGTCCGCGGTTATCGCCGCGCTTATTCGCGAACCGGGCGCAGAAAAGGTTCGAGAATCGTTAGCCGACGCCATGATCTCGAGCGTCAACTACTCGGAAGTCGTCGCATACTTTGCCTTGCATGGTCATGGACGAAGCGCGATCTCCGCGCTGCTTGATCCGCTTGATCTCGAGATTTTACCGTTCGACGCTGAGTACGCGATAATTGCCGGCTTGCTCGCGGCAGACACCCGCGATGCGGGGCTTTCGTTGGGCGATCGCGCTTGTCTTTCGGTTGCCCGCGGGCTGGGCGCCAATGTCCTCACCGGTGACCGGATTTGGTCGAAGGTCGGCGTGAAGCTTGGCATCGAGATTGAGCTGATCCGCTGAACGGCGCTTGCGCCTGCCGCGGCGAATCCCTACGTTCGTTCCGTCTCAACGGGGTGCCCTTCGGGGCTGAGAGGCAGATCGCCAACCCGTCGAACCTGACCCGGATCATGCCGGCGGAGGGATTTGAGGATGCGCCAGAGAGCGAAGCAAATCGTCGTCCGTCGGCCCCAGCCGAAGGATGAGCGCGGATGACATCGAAGCAGCCTGTCGACATCGAGAGCGCCTTCGCGGCGCTGGAGGAACTCAGGGCGCGCCGCCCGCTTGTCCACAACATCACCAACTACGTCGGCATGACCGTCTCCGCCAACGTGCTGCTCGCGCTCGGCGCCTCGCCGGCCATGGTGCACGCGGTCGAGGAGGTCGAGGAGTTCGTCGCCATCTCGTCGGCGCTGGTCATCAACATCGGCACTCTTTCGGCGCGTTGGGTGGAGGCCATGCGGCTCGCCGCGCGGAAAGCGGTCACGCTGAAAAAGCCCTGGGTGCTCGACCCGGTCGGCTGCGGCGCCACGCGCTATCGCACGGAGACGTCGGTCGTACTGGCCGGCCTCGGTCCGGCGATCATCCGCGGCAACGCCAGCGAGATCATGAGCCTAGCGGGCGCGGCCGGGGCGGGCGGCAAGGGCGTCGATTCGACCGCCAATTCCGATGCGGCCATTGCCGCGGCAATGGCGCTGGCGCGGCAGACCGGGGCGGTGGTCGCGGTCACCGGCGTCACCGACTATGCCACCGACGGCGACGCGGTGATCGCGATTGAAGGAGGCGATGCCTTGATGCCGCTTTCCACCGCCCTCGGCTGCTCGCTGAGTGCAACGACCGCGGCCTTCGCCTCCGGGCTCCCGCCGCTCGCCGCGGCGACCGCCGCGCTCGCCGTCTTCGGGGCCGCCGGGGCGGAGGCCGCCGCCCGCTGCAACGGGCCGGGCCACTTGCCGGCGGAGATTTGCGACGCACTTTACTGGATGGACCGGGAGACGCTCGCGCGGCGGGCGCGAATCGGCGTCGCCGGGATGGCTTGAACGGGAGCAGGGTTTGCCCATGCGACCGCGGTTCGACCTTGCGGTCTACCTGATCACCGATCCGGTGCTGTGCGGCATCCGCGGCATTCGTGCCACGGTGCGCGAGGCGATTGCCGGCGGCGCCAGCATGGTGCAGTTGCGCGATCCAAACGCGAAAACCCGCGCACTGGTGGATGAGGCACGCGGGCTCGCGGCCATTGCCCGCTCGGCCGGCGTGCCTTTCGTCGTCAACGATCGCGTCGACGTGGCCCTCGCCGTCGGCGCCGATGGCGTCCACGTCGGCCAGTCCGACATGAGTCCGGCCGACGCCCGTCGCCTGATCGGGCCGGACCGGATTCTCGGGCTGTCCATAACTTCCGAGGATGACCTTGAAGGTTCCGATCTGACGGGTGTCGACTATCTCGGCGTCGGGCCGATTTATCCGACGCCGACCAAGATCGATGCTGCACCCGCCATGGCAATCGGGGGCCTCCGCGCAATCGCGGCAAGGACGCGAATGCCGATTGTGGCGATCGGCGGATTGCACGCCGGCAACGCCGCCGAGGCGGTGGAGGCCGGTGCAGCGGGAGTGGCCGTGGTCTCCGCCATCTGCGCGGCGCCCGATCCGGCCGCGGCGGCGCGCGAACTGCGCGAGATCGTCATCGGCGCGCGCTCCGGCCGCACCTGACCGGCCGTTCAGTTACGGGCCCGCCTGTGCCATAGATGGCTTTCTGCAAGCGGGAGAATGACAGAGATGGCCGTCGCCGAACTGAAGCCGAATGTCGCGGGCGTGGAAATCAGGGGTGCCTGGGGACCGCGTTACGAGGAAATCCTGAACGGCGGCACGCTCGCCTTCCTGGCCGCCCTGCACCGGAAGTTCAATCCCTCCCGCCTGCGCTTGCTCAAGCGCCGCGACGAGCGCCAGCAGCGTTTCGACGCCGGCGACCTTCCCGATTTCCTTCCCGAGACCAGGCACATCCGCGAGGCCGATTGGGAAGTGGCGCGGATACCCGCCGATCTCCTTGACCGCCGTGTCGAGATCACCGGCCCGGTCGACCGCAAGATGATCGTCAACGCGCTCAATTCCGGCGCCCGGGTCTTCATGGCCGATTTCGAGGACGCCACTTCGCCGACATGGGCGAACCAGATCGAGGGGCAGATCAACCTCAAGGACCGCTGGGCGGGGAAGATCGATTTCACCGACGAAACGACCGGCAAGGCTTACCGTCTCTCGCCCAACCCCGCCGTCCTTCTGGTGCGCCCGCGCGGTTGGCACCTCCCCGAGGAGCACCTGGTCATCGACGGCCAGCCGATGTCGGGTGCACTCTTCGATTTCGGCCTCTACTTCTTCCTCAATGCGCGCACGGCGCTGGAGCGTGGAAGCGGCCCGTATTTCTACCTGCCGAAGATGGAGAGCCACCTCGAGGCGCGATTATGGAACGAGGTGTTCAGCGAGGCCGAGCACGTCGTCGGCATCCGGAACGGCGCCATCAAGGCGACGGTGCTCATCGAGACGCTGCCCGCCGCTTTCGAGATGGACGAGATCATCTACGAGCTGCGCGACCACATGGCGGGGCTCAATTGCGGGCGCTGGGACTACATCTTCTCGTTCATCAAGACGCTGCGCAACAAGCCGGAATTTCTCCTGCCCGACCGCGGCCAGGTGGTCATGGGCAAGGCCTTCCTGAAGGCCTATTCGGAATTGCTCATCAAGACCTGCCATCGCCGCGGCGCCTTCGCCATGGGCGGCATGGCGGCGCAAATCCCCGACCGCAAGAATCCGGCGGTCAACGAGGCCGCCTTCGCCAAGGTGCGCGCCGACAAGGAGCGCGAGGCCAGGGCCGGCCACGACGGCACCTGGGTGGCCCATCCCGACCTCGTCCCGGTGGCGAAGGAAATCTTCGACGCGCTGATGCCGGGGCCGAATCAACTTGAGAAGAAACGCGAGGATGTGACTGCCGCGCAAAAGGATTTGCTGGAAGTCCACCAGGGTACTCGGACCGAGGCGGGCCTGCGCGAGAACATCCGGGTCGGCGTCCAGTACATCGAGGCGTGGCTGCGCGGCCGCGGCGCCGTGCCGCTCTACAACCTCATGGAAGATGCCGCGACCGCCGAAATCAGCCGCTCGCAGATCTGGCAGCAGTTGCACTTCGAGGCGAACCTCGAAGGCGGCATCAAGGCGACGAAGGCGCTGTTCGAAAAGTGCCTCGGCGAGGAGATGGAGCGGGTCAAGGGCGAGATCGGCGAGAAGGCCTATGCGGGCGGAAAATTCCCCCAGGCGATCGAGCTGTTCCGCACCCTCTCCACCGCCGATACGCTGGTAGCCTTCCTGACTCTGCCGGCCTACCGGCTGATCGTTTAGCTCATGCCCCTTCGGCCGCCGGCGCCGGGTGCTGGTGGCCGCGGAGCGGCAGCTCCTCCATCAGCGTGATGTAGACCAGGGCTATGGAGTTGGCGATCGCCGCAGCGAGGAAAACGCCGCGGAACACCGGACCGAAATCGGTACCGGCCCGCGTGCCTTCGGCAATGATCGTCTCGACCGACATGCCCGGGCTGGAGGCGGCAGCGGCGAGGAAGATCGTGCCGAAGACCGCGACCAGGATGGCGCCGCCGAGCGACCGGAAGAAGTTGAGGACGCCGGTGACCGTGCCGAGCTGGTGCAGCGGCACGGCGTTCTGAACGGAGGTGGTGGTGATCGGATAGATCGTGCCGCAGCCGATGCCGGCCACGGCCAGGATGATCTCCACCCAGGTAAACGAAAGCCCGGTCGGCCACAGGGCGAGCATGGCGATCGCCGCCGTGCCGACCGCAAGCCCGACGACCGCCGAGCGCTTGTAGTGCGTGTAATGCACCATGATGCGGCCGGCGATGCTCGCGCCCGCCACCGCCCCGCCGACGAAGGCGATCAGTGCCAGTCCCGACTGGCCGGCCGTGAGGCCGATCACCGCCTCGAAATAGAGCGGCACGAAAACGGTCAGCCCGGTCAGCGAGCCGACGGCAAAGGACGTGGCGATGACGCCGTTCCGCACCACCGGGTGGCCCAGCACGCTGAGCGGAATGAACGGCTCGGGCGCCCGGGCGAGGCGGACCGCGAAGAACGCCCATGCGACGGCGCTGACGGCGAAGATCCCGATGATGGCCGGGGAATCCCAGGCATAGGTGTTGCCGCCCCAGGTGAGCGCGAGGAGCAGCGAAACGGTCGCCACCACCATGAGGAGCGCACCGATCACGTCTATCCTGTGCTTGCGGTCGTGGCGCGGCAGCAGCTTCAGCACCCGGTTGGTCATGGCGTAGGCGGCGGCGCCGAGCGGCAGGTTGATCCAGAAGATGAACGACCAGTGCAGGTGCTCCGCGAAAACACCGCCCAGCACCGGCCCGGCGATGCTGGCGGTCACGAATACCGCCGCGAAATAGGCTTGGTACTTGCCGCGCTCGCGCGGCGGGATGACGTCGCCGATGATGGTCTGGCCAAGCGAGATGAGGCCGCCGCCGCCGACGCCCTGGAGCGCCCGCGCCGCGATCAGCAGGTAGATGTTCTTCGACAGGCCGCAGACCACCGACCCGACGAGGAAAATTCCGATGGCGATGAGCAGCATCGTACGCCGTCCGTGGACGTCGCTGAGCTTGCCGTAGAGCGGGGTCACGGCGGTCGCCGAGAGCAGGTAGGCGGTCACTACCCACGACAGGCTCTGGACGTCGTTGAGTTCGCGCCCGATGGTCGGCAGGGCGGTCGCCACGATCGTCTGGTCGAGAGCCCCGAGCAGCATGGCGAGCACGACCCCGAACAGGATCGTGCGGATCTGGGAATGGGCGAGGCGGAAGGCTTGCGGAGGGATGGGCGGGTTCATGGGCGGGTGTGGCGGCGGCCGGGAAACAAGAGGGACAGGGGCGGAACGGGGCGGCGTCAGGGTAGCCGCCCGGTCCCGGCCGGCAGCGGTGTACACCCCGGAGGCGTGCGATGGAACCCGCGCGCCTACTTCACGATCACCTTGGTGCCGACCGGCGTGCGGTTATAGAGGTCGATGACGTCGGCATTGACCAGGCGGATACAGCCCGACGACACGTTGTGGCCGATGGACGCCGGCTGCGTGGTACCGTGGATGCGGTAGCCGTTGTCGAAGAATCCGTCGAAAAGGTACATCGCCCGCGCGCCGAGCGGGCTTTGCGGGCCGCCGTCGACATGGTCGGGAAGGATATGGCCGCGCTGCCGCTCGCGGGCGATCATCTCCTTAGGCGGCGTCCAGGCGGGCCACATTTCTTTCCGGCCGACGTGGACGACGCCGCGCCAGCCGAAGCCCTCCTTGCCGACGCCGACCCCATACCGGATCGCCTTGCCGCCGGGGAGGACGTAGTAGAGGAACTTGGCTTCCGTATCGATGACGATCGTGCCGGGGCTCTCGCTCGTCGCGTATTTCACGGTCTGGCGGCGGAACTTGGCAAGGCCCGGGCCGGGCAGGGCGACCTTGGTCGTCTCGGCCGTCGCGGCGGCATCGGCCCCGGTGGAGCCAAGCTCCTGCAGGTCGCTCTTGATCGAATCGAGGAATACACCCGCCGCCGCCGGCCCGGCCGCGATCGCCATGCTAGCGATCAGCGCCGCCGCAACACTCACGCAACCCAGCCTCATCGTCACCGCTCCAGATTTCCGTTTGGTCCGGCCCGGGATCGCCGCTTCTCGCAGGACGCACCCACCGGCCGGAATTTGACGATACGGAGCGCGGCGGCGGACGGCAATGCTCCAGCCGGTCACGAACGGTTGAGGAGCCACCCGTGTTCGCGGGCGGCTCCCCAGCGGCGCCCCCGCGCCGCGCTCCCCCCGCCCGTCGCCGGGCGTGTGACAAATGGTCAGATGACGACGACGCGCGTGCCGATCTTCACCCGGTTGTAGAGATCGATGACGTCCTCGTTCCGCATGCGGATACAGCCCGAGGAGACGGCGTGGCCGATGGTCCAGGGTTCGTTGGAGCCGTGGATGCGGTAGTCGGTGTCGCCGAGATACATGGCGCGGGCGCCGAGCGGATTGGCCGGGCCGCCCTTCATCGAGGCCGGTAGCCACGGCTGGCGCTTGACCATCTCCGGCGGTGGCGTCCACGTCGGCCACTCCGCCTTGCGGGTGATGGTGTGCACGCCCGCCCACTCGAATCCGGGCCGGCCGACGCCGACGCCATAGCGGCGCGCGCTCCCGTCCGCGAGGACGAGGTAGAGGAAACGCGCCTCGGTATCGATGACGATCGTGCCCGGGCGTTCATGGCCGGTGTAGGTGACGACCCGCGGCAAATAGGCCGGATCGACGCCGCGCACGCCCGCGGCGGGCCGGGCAAAGGAGGCGTGGCGCGCGACCGGATCGGCGAGATAGGGATGCTTGCCCGGATGGAGCTGCAGGACCCACGGCCCGGTCAGGTCGGGGCTGAGGGTTGCCGGGGGGCGCGGCACGACGAAGCCGCTGGCATTGGCCGGCACCGCGGCGGCGGCGAATCCGAGGAGGGCAGCAGTCAGGAGGAATCGTTTCATGGACACGCTCGGGGGCACATGCGCTGATGGGTCACGGCGTTCCCGCCGCGGGCGACTTGCTGTCCAGGCAGTGTGCCGGTGAAATCCCACCGAATGGTGAATCCTTCCTCACCGGGGCTTGCGACTCCGAACGTGGTAAACAGATCCTTTCAAGGAAACGGGGGCTTCGGCGTATGCCGGAAGGATTGATCACCGGGGAGGACGGCAGGAGCCGGTGCGCCTGGCACGGCGGGCGCGACGACTACACCGCCTACCACGATGGCGAATGGGGCAGGCCGGTCAGCGACGACACCCGTCTGTTCGAGAAGATCTGCCTCGAGGGCTTCCAGTCGGGGCTGTCCTGGCTGACGATCTTGCGCAAGCGCCAGAATTTCCGCGCCGGGTTCGCCGGCTTCGACTTTCACCGCGTCTCCCGCTTCGGCGAAAAGGATGTCGCGCGCCTGCTTGGCGACGCCGGCATCGTGCGGCATCGCGGCAAGATCGAATCGACCATCAACAACGCCCGCCGGGCGGTCGACCTGGTCTCGGAGGCCGGATCGCTGGCGGCGTTCGTCTGGCGCTACGAGCCCGATCCGAAGAGCCGGTCGAAGCGCCTCGACTGGCAGGCGCTCCGCGCCATGAACACCACGCCCGAGTCAGTGGCGCTGTCGAAGGCGCTGAAGGCGCGCGGGTGGAGCTTCGTCGGGCCGACGACGATGTACGCCTTCATGCAGGGCGTCGGCCTCGTCAACGACCACATCGAGGGGTGCTTCTGCCGACCGCAGGTGGAGAAGCTGCGCAACGCCTTCAAGCGGCCGGGGTAGGGCTGAGCCCTCGTTTCGTTCGCGCGTGGTTCGAGGCCCGCTTCGCGGGCACCTCACCATGGCCAGGGGTGCGTTGCGTCTACGGCGTGATGACGAGTCGCCTCAGCTTCTCAGGGAACTCCACCCCTCAAAGCACTCCAGACCCCGCCATGGTGAGGTGCGCGCCGCCATAAGCGGCGCGCCTCGAACCACGCACAGGCTCAGTCACGCTGGTCCAGCTTCGCCGCAAGCCGCCCACCCGCGGCAGCCGTAACCGGCAATCGGGCGAGCAGGGCATCGAGTGCGGCGCGCGCGGTCTTCCCCCATGTAGCGGTGAGGCTGGCCACCAGGTGCGCTTCCGAACGGAGGATGAGGCCGTCGGCGAGTATCTTCAGCCCGTTGGCCTTCAGCGTCGAACCGGTGGTCGTGATGTCGACGATGATGTCGGCGGCGCCGGCGGCCGGTGCACCCTCGGTGGCGCCGAGGCTTTCCACGATGCGGTAGTCGGCGATGCCGTGGCCGGCAAAGAAATTGCGCGTCAGGTTGATGTACTTGGTGGCGACGGTCAGCCGGCGTCCGTGACGCGGGCGGAACGCCCCGGCGACGTCGTCGAGATCCTCCATGCCGGCGACGTCGATCCATGCCTCGGGCACGGCGACCACGACATCGCAGCGCCCGAAGCCGAGCGGCAGCACGAACTCGGCGCGGCTCTTCCAGTCGGGAATCGTCTCCTCGACCTGGTCGCGCCCGGTGATGCCGAGATGAACCGCGCCGGCGGCGATCTCGCGCGCGATCTCCGGCGCGGAAAGATAGGCGATCTCGACCTGGGCGAGCCCGGCGATGCGGCCGCGATAGCTGCGCGCGCTGCCCGCCTGCTCGAGCCTCAGCCCGGCGTTGGCGAAGAAGCCGGCGCTGTCCTCCTGCAGCCGCCCCTTCGACGGCACGCCGATGACAAGGGCGGTGGTCATGGCGATTCTTCCATCCGGACGGGTACCCCCTCACCCTCACCCTCTCCCTCTCCCCTCCGGGGAGAGGGGACGCAGATTCGTCCCTCTCCGCCTCCAGATCGACAGGCCGCTATGCGAACCGGCCCAAACGGGTCCCCTCGCCCCGGAGGGGAGAGGGACAGGGTGAGGGGGTTCCAGACGGTGATCATGGACGAACGCCGACTATCCGGTCGAGCCAGATGGAGAAGCCGATGGCCGGCACGGTTTCGCCCGCGCCGATGAGCGAGAGCAGGCGGTCGTAGCGTCCGCCGCCGACGATCTGCGGAGCCTCGGCGCGGTCATGGATCTCGAAGACGAAGCCGGTGTAGTAGTCGAGCCGGCGGCCGAAATCGGCGGCGAAGGTGACGCGCGCGAGGTCGATGCCGCGCTCGGCGAAGCCCTCGGCGCGGCGCTCGAAGCGGTCGATCGCCTTGCCGATGTCGAGATTGTCGGCGGCGGCGAGCTTGCGGATCGCGGCAGCTGCCTTGCGCGGCTCGCCGGCTATCTTGAGGAAATGGCCGAGCACTTTTGGCGCGCGGACATTGCGGGTCGCCAGCGCCGCCTTCTCGACGAAGCGCTCCGCGATTTCCTCGGCCGAGCGCCCGCCGACCGTGGCAAGGCCGGTGCGGGCGAGCATATCGGCAACGATCTTGCGGACGGCGGGACGGCTGGACGAGGGGCCAAGGCCCGCGGGCGCTTCCACGGCGAGCCCGCCATCGCCCGAGGCGAGCCGACCGAGGAGGGCGGTCAGGCGCGCCGTGTCGCCGAAGGCGCGGGCGAGCCGCCGCCGCCAGGGCTCGACCAGGTCGAGCGCCTCGAGGACGGCGGCGAACAGCGCCGAGTCGCCGATGCGCACGGACGGTTTTGCCACGCCCAGCGTGTCGACGGCGGCAAGCGCCAGGCCGAGCATGTCGGCATCGGCGGCGGTGCGATCCGCCCGCCCGAGCGACTCGACGCCGGCCTGCAGGAACTCGCCGGGCTCATCCTTGCGCTGGCGGAATACCGGGCCGAGATAGGCGTAGTCGGCGCGCCGCTTCGCCGGGCCGCTTGCCAGATGTTGCAGGCAGACCGGGATGGTGAAGTCGGGCCTCAGCGTCAATTCGCGCCCGTCGGCGCCGCTGGTCAGGAAAAGCCGCCGGCGCAAATCCTCGCCGGCGAGGTCGACAAAGACGCTCGCATCGAACAGCAGCCCCGGCTCGACGAAGCCATATCCGGCGCTTGAGAAAAGCCGGCGAAGCGATTCATAGGATTCGGTCATTTGGACGCAGCCCGTCCCCGGCTGCCGGCGATGAGGCACGCCTCTCCCCTCTTGAGGGGGAGAAAAGCGGAGCTTACGGCTCGCGTGAGCGAGACGTTAGCGAAGCTAAGAGGGGGGGTGGAGGGGGCGCGCGCCATAACCCCCCTCTTAGCTGCGCCACCGATTTCCGCCTTCGGCGAAAATCGGGCTTCGCTATTCTCCCCCTCAAGGGGGGAGATGGGCGCGAGCCGCGGCGCTACGGGTGGGAAACGCACGGCAGCTACCGCTGGCGCTCGGTGCGCCCGAGCATCCGCTTCACCGCCGCCACCAGGTCGGCCTCCGCGACCTCCTCCTGGGCGACGCGCTGCTCGCGCCATTCGGCGTTATCGGTAATCCCTTCGGCCAACTGCTTGCCGAGGCGCATGTCCTTGATCTGGACCACGCTCTTCGCCTTCTCGTCGCCGCCCTGGATGACGACAAGCGGGGCATTGCGGCGGTCGGCGTATTTCATCTGCGCCTTCATGCCGGAGGAGCCGAGATACATCTCGGACGCGACCCCGTCGTTCCGGAGCCGGCTGACCAGCGCCTGGTATTCGCCGACGCGCTCGCGATCCATGACGAGGACGACCACCGGACCGGCATCCGGAGCCGCCTTGCCCTTGTTGAGCGCGGCGAGCGCCGCCTGTAGCCGCGATGCACCGATGGAGAAGCCGGTCGCCGGGACATTGTCCTTCATGAAGCGGCCGACGAGGCCGTCGTAGCGCCCGCCCCCGCCGACCGAGCCGAAGCGGACGGGCCGGCCCTCGTCGTCCTTCACCTCGAAGGTGAGCTCTGCCTCGAACACCGCGCCAGTGTAGTACTCGAGGCCGCGGACGACGGATCCATCTATCCGCACGCGGTTCGAGCCATAGCCGGCGGCTTTGAGGACGTTTGAAATCTCCCTCAGCTCGGCGACGCCTGCGGCGCCGGTGGGTGATCCCGAAACCGTATTCACCTCCCACTCGTCGAGCAAATAGTCGTTCACGGTCGCGCCCACGGATCGCGTTCCGAAGGCAATCTTGGCATCATCTTCGCCAACGATGTCGGCCGGTATTCGCTCGATCGGCCCGACGTTCGGCGCCGGTAAGAAGGCCGACAGGAGTTGTGTCGACTGCTCCAGAGAAAGGCCGGCGCCTTTCGTGAAGTCGCCGCTGTCGTCAGTGCGACCAGCGCCGAGTAATTCCGACACTCCGACCCTACCAAGCCGATCGTATTTGTCGATTGCGCGGAGCACCGTCAGCCGGCGTCCGACGTTATCATCGCCACCAAGGCCGATCGCCTCCATCACGCCATCCAGCACTTTCCGCGAATTGACCTTGATGACGTACTGGCCGCGCGGGATTCCGAGCGCCTCCAGCGTATCCGCCGCCATCATGCACATCTCGGCATCGGCAGCGGGGGAGGCGGCGCCGACCGTGTCGGCATCGAACTGCATGAACTGGCGGAAGCGTCCCGGCCCCGGCTTCTCGTTGCGAAAAACCCAGCCGGCGCGATAGCTGCGATAGGGTTTCGGCAGCTTCTCGAAGT
Source organism: Hyphomicrobiales bacterium (assembly GCA_038323025.1). Lineage (GTDB taxonomy): Bacteria > Pseudomonadota > Alphaproteobacteria > Rhizobiales > Kaistiaceae > JAFKKF01. Next base: position 8,342 of record JBBQGL010000028.1, on the reverse strand, counting down.
TCTCCGCCACATATCGGGCGAGCGGCGCCGTCAGGTCGTAGCGCAACGACAGCCACTCACCCTTTTTCCCGCTCGCGCCTTCGGCGCTCCTCGCCTCTTGTGCGTCCTCGTCCTGGAAGGAAAAGACCCCCTCGTTCGGGCGGTCCTGGTCGGGCAGGAATTTGCCGAGCGCGTCGGTGTATTCGATGAGTGGCGTCTCTACCGGCTCGAAGCCGTAGCGCTCGTAGACGCTGCGAATGGTCGCGAGCATCCGTTCGGTCGCGCGGATGTCGGCCGCGGAACGGTCGCCGAAACCGCGCGGCAGGCGGGCCTTGGGCTGGTTGTCCTTGGTCGACATGAGGAGCGATCCGGCGGAGATGAAGGAGGACGAAACGCCGACGACAGATTGCCTCTGCCTGTCTCCGGCGCTCCGTCCTCCGACCCCGAGATTGGGCGCTTCCTAGCGTATCGGCGCCGGGCCGACAAGGATTGGCCCGCCGTCGTCAAATCGTCACATCCCGATTGCACCGGCGCCGGGGTTCGCCCATCCTGCCGCGCGCGACGCCATTCCGGCGGCTTTCCATGCCGCCCGCCAGGAGACGACCCCCGATGTTTTCATCCTTCTTTCCGCGGCCGAAGCTCTTCTTTGGGTCTGCGGTCGCCTGGGCGGCGGTCTGCATCGCCCTCTGGTACCTCGGCGTCCGCGACCTTGGCGAGAAGCTGAGCCTCGGCGGGTGGTTCGGCTTCGGCTATCCGGCGGCGCTCGACGCCAGCGCGACGGACATCGCCAAGTCCGCCTTCGAGTCCGCCAACAACATGGCGATCGACGTCTGGGTCTACCAGTACATGATCGTGGTCGGGGCGATCTTCGCGGTAGCCTGGTCGCGCATCGGGCCGCATCGCTGGTTCTGGTGGTCGGTGGTCGGCAGCGAGGTGATCCTCTTCATCATCTGGTTCCAGGTCGAACTGAACGTGATGATCAACAACTGGTTCGGCACCTTCTACGACCTCATCCAGCAGGCGCTGGGCAAGCCCGGCACGATTACCGCCGACGCCTATTTCGGCCAGCTCACCACCTTCCTCGGCATCGCCATGGTCTACATCATGACCGCGGTCTTCAATGCCTTCCTCGTCAGCCATTACATCTTCCGCTGGCGCACCGCGATGAACGACTACTATGTCGCCAACTGGTCCCGGCTGCGCACCATCGAGGGCGCCTCGCAGCGCATCCAAGAAGACACCATGCGCTTCGCCTCGACCATGGAGGATCTCGGCACCAGCATGATCAGCTCGGTGATGACGCTGATCGCCTTCCTGCCGATCCTCTGGGGGCTCTCGGTCTACGTGAAGGAGCTGCCGATCATCGGGCCGGTGCCGCAGGCGCTGGTGATCGTCGCCATCGTCTGGTCGGCTTTCGGCACGGGGTTGCTGGCGATCGCCGGCATCCGGCTGCCGGGGCTGAACTTCCGCAACCAGCGGGTCGAGGCGGCCTATCGCAAGGAACTGGTGCTCGGTGAGGATGACCCGGCGCGCGCCGAGCCGATGACGCTGGCGGCGCTCTTCGATCACGTGCGCCGCAACTATTACCGCATCTATCTTAACTACCTTTATTTCAACATCGCCCGGTACGGCTACCTGCAGGCCGGCGTCCTCGTGCCCTATGTCGCGTTGGCGCCGACCATCGTCGCCGCCGGCTTTACCCTCGGCATCATGCAGCGCATCCTGCAGGCCTTCGACCAGGTCGCATCTTCCTTCCAGTACCTGGTCAATTCGTGGTCGACGATCGTCGAGCAGATTTCGATCTACAAACGCCTGCGCGCCTTCGAGGCGACGCTGCACCACGAGCCGCTGGACAAGATCGAGGTCGCCCCAATCCCGGCGACCGAGGAGTGAGGCGAGGGCTAGGAGACCTTCTCGGCCAGCCAGATCTTGATCAGCGACTGGTAGGGCACGTCGCGTTTGTTGGCTTCCACCTTGATGCGGTCGAGGAGGCCTTCGGGCATCCTAAGCGAGATGGACTTGGTCGACAGTTTCAGGTTTGGCAAGGTCACGCGCTGTGCCTTGCTCCAGTCGATATAGGGGGAAGAGTCGTGGCTCTCCCAGAACTTGCGTTCTTCCGCCTCGTTGGCGAAACGGGGAATTGGCTTAAGTTTCTTGGCCATATCGGTTCCGCTCCTTGGCTTTCATCGGCCGGGCCGAGATCACCCGGACAAGCGTCCCGCTCATCCTCAACGTGAATGAGACGAATAGCAGGCGGCCTCCGTCAGTTCGTCCCAAGGCCAGATATCTCACTTCGCCGCCGCTATGGCTCTCATCTGCCGACACCAACAACGGCGTATTCTGAAATACTTGCTCTGCTTCAGCCGGAGCAACGCCGTGCTTCACAAGGCTTCTGCTTCGGTTGCCGTCGTCCCAGTCGAAGCCTTCAATCCGGGACCAATCTATCATTATTGTATATTACCAGCATATACATGATCTCTGAAGTCTAAAAGAAAAGGCCGCCCGGGGGCGGCCTTTCCGAATGCGTGGGTGAAGGCGACAGACCCTAGAAGTCCATCCCGCCCATTCCGCCGCCGCCGCCACCGGGCATCGGCATCGGGCTGTCCTTCTTGGGACGCTCGGCGACCATCGCCTCGGTGGTGACGAGGAGACCGGCAACCGACGAGGCGTCCTGGAGGGCCGTGCGCACGACCTTGGTCGGGTCGATGATGCCGGCCTGGACCATGTCGACGTAGGACTCGCTCTGGGCGTCGAAGCCGAACGAGTCGGACTTGGACTCGAGCACCTTGTTGACGACGATCGAGCCTTCGACGCCTGCGTTCTCGACGATCTGACGGATCGGCGCTTCCAGGGCGCGGAGCACGATATTGATGCCCGCCTGGACGTCGGCGTTGTCGGACTTCAGCTTCTCGACCGCCTTCTTGGCGCGGAGCAGCGCGACGCCGCCGCCCGGCACGATACCTTCCTCGACCGCGGCGCGGGTGGCGTTGAGCGCGTCGTCGACGCGGTCCTTCTTCTCCTTGACTTCGACTTCGGTCGCGCCGCCGACGCGGATGACCGCAACGCCACCGGCGAGCTTGGCAAGGCGCTCCTGCAGCTTCTCCTTGTCGTAGTCCGACGTGGTCTCTTCGATCTGGGCCTTGATCTGGTTGATGCGGCCCTCGATCTCCTTCTTCTTGCCGGTGCCGTCGACGATGGTCGTGTTCTCCTTGGAGATCGTGACCTTCTTGGCGCGGCCGAGCATGGCGAGCGTGACGCTCTCAAGCTTGATGCCGAGCTCTTCCGAGATCACCTGGCCGCCGGTAAGGACGGCGATGTCCTCGAGCATGGCCTTGCGGCGATCGCCGAATCCCGGCGCCTTGACCGCCGCGACCTTCAGGCCGCCACGGAGCTTGTTGACGACGAGCGTGGCCAGAGCCTCGCCCTCGACGTCCTCGGCGATGATGAGCAGAGGACGCGACGACTGCACGACGGCTTCCAGGACCGGGAGCATCGCCTGCAGGTTGGAAAGCTTCTTCTCGTGCAGGAGGATGAAGGGATCCTCGAGCTCGGTCACCATCTTCTCGGCGTTGGTGATGAAGTAGGGCGAGAGGTAGCCGCGGTCGAACTGCATGCCCTCGACGGTCTCGAGTTCGAACTCGAGCGCCTTGGACTCTTCGACGGTAATGACGCCCTCGTTGCCGACCTTCTGCATGGCCTCGGCGATCTTCTCGCCGATGATCTTCTCGCCGTTGGCGGCGATCGAGCCGACCTGCGAGATTTCTTCCGAGGTCTTGATCTTCTTCGAGCGGCGCTTGAGGTCGGCGACCGCCTCAATGACGGCGAGGTCGATGCCGCGCTTCAGGTCCATCGGGTTCATGCCGGCGGCAACCGCCTTGGCGCCGTCCTTGACGATCGCCTGGGCGAGCACGGTGGCGGTGGTGGTGCCGTCGCCGGCGATGTCGTTGGTCTTGGAGGCGACTTCGCGCACCATCTGCGCGCCCATGTTCTCGAACTTGTCCTCAAGCTCGATTTCCTTGGCGACGGTGACGCCGTCCTTGGTGATGCGCGGTGCGCCGAACGACTTGTCGATGACCACGTTGCGGCCCTTGGGGCCGAGGGTGACGCGAACCGCGTTCGCGAGAATGTCCACGCCGCGCAGCATCTTGTCGCGCGCGTCGGTGGAGAACCTTACGTCTTTGGCTGCCATGTCGAGATTTCCTTGAATGGGTCTGTTTCTGTGATCGGCGTCGAGGCTAGGCGGCCTTGCGGCTCGCGGCCTTGCCCTCGATGATTCCCATCACGTCGGATTCCTTCATGATGAGCAGGTCTTCGCCGTCGAGCTTGACCTCGGTCCCCGACCACTTGCCGAAGAGGATGCGGTCGCCCGCCTTGAGGTCCATCGGAACCAGCTTGCCGGACTCGTCACGCGCGCCGGGGCCGACAGCGATCACCTCGCCCTCCTGCGGCTTTTCCTTGGCGGTGTCCGGAATGATGATGCCGCCAGCCGTCTTCTCGTTCGACTCGATGCGGCGAACGACCACGCGGTCGTGCAAAGGACGGAATTTCATGAGTTTTCTCTTCCCCTCGATGAACTGATCCGGGATCGGATCGTTGTTTCGAGCACTGTTAGCACTCAACGGTGGCGAGTGCTAACGAATGCGGATGCGCGGATTTAGGAAGGCGACCGGCGCTTGTCAAGCCTCGTCAAGGTCATCGATTAACCGGCCCGCAATCCCGCTCGCGTAGGGTCCTCGCCTCAGTATCACCGACGGCCGAGGCGTTCCCTGATGTTCAGGCGGTTCCTGCGCGCGACCCGCGGCAGCATGATTACCACGTTCGCGATCGCGACGATTCCGGCGATCGGCGTGCTCGGCGGCGCCGTCGACTACGGCCGCGCTTACGGGGAGAGGGCCGGCATCCAGGCCTCGCTCAACGCCACCGCCATCGACGCCGCCCGGCTCCTCGGCTTCCATACCGCGGGCGAAATCGAAAAGGCGGCCAACGAGACCTTCCGCCGGAACGTCGCCGGCAAGGTCGATGTCGCACCGATCGTGACCGTCAGCGTCGACGCCGGCAGCGTGCAACTGCACACCGAGGTCGCGGTACCGACGCGCTTCCTCGGGCTGTTCGGGTTGAAGGACATCGTCTTCGACATGATGGCGAAGACCGTCGCCGACGCTTCCGCGACCTACGAAGTCGTCCTCGCCCTCGACAATGCGGGCTCGATGGCCGGCTCGCGCATGCGCGCGCTGCGCAAGGCGGCGAGCGACCTTGTCAACACGCTGTTCGCCTTCAATGCCGCAAATCCCAAGGCAAACCCGGTGAAGATCGGCCTCGTGCCCTTCGCCGCCGCGGTCAATGTCGGCCCGCAATACCAGGACGATCCGAAGGCAACCTGGCTCGATCGCAACGGCGTCGGCGCCGATCACCTCGAGAATTTCCTCTGGAACACTGCCTCGCCCGCCACTTCGGTGACCGGCAATCGCTTCACGCTCTTCCGGCAACTGAAGAACATCACGTGGGGCGGCTGCGTCGAGATGCGACCCTATCCCCTCGACGTGAACGACGCCCCGGCCGATCCCGCCGACCCGAAGTCGCTTGTCGTTCCGATGTTCGCTCCCGACGAGCCCGCGTTGCCCGGCTACGACAACGATTACATCGCCGACAGTTCCGATGCCTGCACCGCGCCTGCGGACAGGGCGGCGACGACGCGCGCCAACGCCGGCGAAGTCCAGGCCCGCCTGTGCAAGTACCGCAACTCGGCCGCCTTGCCACCCGGGAACGGCAACGGCACCGTCGTTGGACCGAACCTCAACTGCACCGCGCAGCCGCTAGTGCCGCTGACCGGCGACCGCACGCGGCTGCAGACGGCGATCGACGCGATGCAGGCGACCGGCCTTACCAACACCCATGCCGGCGTCGCCTGGGGTTGGAAGCTGCTCTCGCCGGCCCCGCCGTTCCAGGAGGGCAGGCCGTACAAGACGCCGGGAAACCACAAGATCCTGGTCATCATGAGCGACGGTGAGAACCGCTACGATTCGTACAACAACCCCAACAAGTCGATTTATGGCGCCTACGGCTACGTCGCGGCCGGCCATCTCGGAACGCCCACCACCGACAACGCCGCGATCGTCGGCAAGATGGAGGCCTACACCATCGAGACCTGCGCCAACATCAAGGCGACGACCGACATCACGATCTACACGATCGGTTTCGGCGGCGGGAATTCGAAAGCGGCGATGGATCTTCTGCGCGCCTGCGCGTCATCGCCGGAAACCGCCTTCCTTTCCAGCTCGGATGACGAACTGGCCGGCGCCTTCCGGCAAATCGCGGAAACGATCGCGGCCCTGAGGGTTGAGAAGTAACTGACCGGTCAGGCGCTGGCGCGGCCGGTCCACGCCTGTCGCTTACGGTAGATCGTGGCCGGGCTGATTTCGAGGGCCGCGGCCGCGCGCGCGATGTTGCCGCCATGCGCGGCGAGGGCATTCTCGATGATCTGGCGCTCCTGCGCCAGAAACGGCACCACCGTTGCCCGGGCAGTCGGCGCGGTCTTCGGAGTCATCTCTTCGGCATTGCCGGAAAGGTTAATCGGCAGCATTCGGGCGGCGACTTCTTCGCCGTCATGCAGGACGACGATGCGGCGGATCGCGTTTTCGAGCTGGCGGACGTTGCCCGGCCACGCGTAGGTCCGGATGCGCTCCCGCGCCTCGCTATCGAAGCCGCGGAAGTTCCGCCCTTCTTCGCTGGCGAACCGGCGCAGGAATGCGTTCGCGAGCGCAATCACGTCGTCGCCGCGTGCCCGTAGCGGTGGCAGGTGGATGGGCAGTACGTGCAGGCGGTAAAACAGGTCGGCGCGAAAGCGTTCCGCCGCCACCTCGGCGAAGGGATCGCGGTTGGTGGCCGAGACGATGCGCACGTCCACGTGTTTCAGCTCGCTTCCGCCGACACGGCGCAGCGTTCCCGTCTGGACGAAGCGGAGCAATTTCGCCTGCAGGGAAAGATCCATCTCCGCGATCTCGTCGAGGAAGAGGGTGCCGCCGTGGGCAAGCTCCGCCGCACCGGGGCGGTTTTCCGCCGCGCCGGTAAAGGCGCCGCGCATGTGGCCGAATATCTCGCTCTCCATGAGCTCGCGCGGGATCGCGCTGCAATTGAGCGCGATGAACGGCCTCCCGGCCGTGCCGCTGTGGGCGTGGATCGCCTCGGCGCAGATTTCCTTGCCGGTACCGCTCTCGCCGCTGATGAAGACCGGTGCCCGCGACGGGGCCATGCGGCGAATGTGGTCATAGACCTCGCGCATCGCCGGGGAAGTGCCGATGAAACCGGCGAAGTCGGCCGTCGGCGTCGGTGCCGGTTCGGTTGGCGCCGCCTTCTTGTCCGGTTCGGGTTGGCTCCACGCCGCCATTGCCGCGTCCAGGCGTTCGATCAGCCCGCGTGCCCCGATCGGCTTCGGCATGAAATCGATCGCGCCGGCCTTGACCGCGGCGACCGCGACCGAGACCGAGCCCACCGAACTGGTTGCGATCACCGGCGTGCTGGCGCCACCTATTTCGGAAAGGTGGCTGGCGCCGCCGACCGTTTCAATGTCGGCGATCATGATCGAGCTGCTGCTCGCCCGGATTGCGGCAAGCGCTTCGGCGCGGCTCGCGCAAAGGCGCGGCAGGAAACGGCCGACCGCGCGCTCGGAGATCAGCCCGGCAAGCGCGCGGCGCTGGCTCGGGTCGGCGTCGACGATGATCACGTCGACAGGCTCCTGGACTGGCTGGCCGAATGCCATTGACCGGGCGACCCCGCCTTCGTCTTTGGATTGAAGCGTTCGCGTCGTTTATGCCCGATTAGGGTAAAGGAAGGGTTCGCGCGCGCTTTCGCGGAATTGCTTCGTTGGGCTTGACCGACGCCCGGCAACCGCATAGCCGGGCGGCAAGCCGGAATACGGCAAATTCACGGAACCTTCTGCGAATGCCCAACAATCAGAATCCGGCGGCGGCCTCCGGACTGGCCGAGCTGGCGCCGAATTATCGCTATCTGCTCTGCGACGTCTGGGGTGTCGTTCACAACGGTTTGGCGGCCTTGCCCGAGGCGGGCCGGGCGCTGGCCCGTTTCCGGTCCGGCGGAGGACGCGTGCTCCTCATCACCAATGCGCCGCGGCTCAAGACCCAGGTCGCCGAGCAACTCGATCGCTTCGGTGTCGATCGGGCCGCCTACGACGATATCGTCACGTCGGGGGAGGCGACGCGGACCTATCTCGCGGCCAGGCACGGCGAACGCGTCTTCCATCTTGGCGCCGACCGCGATTTGCCCCTCTACGGCGGCCTCGACGTCACGCTGACCGATGCCGCCAGCGCGTCCCTGATTTGCTGCACCGGTTTGTTCAACGACGACAC
>JBBQGL010000027.1:0-31868 GCA_038323025.1 Hyphomicrobiales bacterium | reverse complement strand
CAGGTCAACGACTGGCTGGCGCTCGGCGGCGCCATCAACGTCCAGTATTTCGACGCCGACCTGCGGCGGCTCGAGTTCGTCGGATTCACTTCGGCAGAGGGCTACGTCAAGGGCAACGACGTCGGCGTAGGCTACGATGTGGGCTTCACGCTGACGCCGAACGAGCGCACCCGGATCGGCGTCAACTACCGTTCGGCGATCAACCACTCGCTCTCCGGCACGGCCGGCGTAGTGATCGGGCCTCCAATGCCCGCGGTTACCGACCTCACCACCCCCGACTCGCTGACCGTTGGCTTGTCCGAACGGCTCACGAAGCGTTTGACGTTCCTCGCCGACTTCGGGTGGACCGGGTGGAGCAAGTTCAAGGGCTTCACCATCCATCTTCCGGGTGGGCCGGAGGTTCGCCCGCAATATTGGCGCGACACCTGGCATGCCGCGCTGGGCGTGCGTTACGCGCTCAACGACAGCCTGACGCTGGCGACCGGCGTGCTCTTCGATCAGGGCGTGTCCACCGGCGACTCGAACACCCTCAGCCCCGACGGCGATCGCGTGCAACTGGGCGTCGGGTTCGAGAAGCGGATGAGCGACAAGGTGCGTTTGGGAGTGGCGCTCAGCCACATGATGATCGCCGAAGCGCCGATCAACGTCACTGAAACACAAGGCGGCAACGCCGGGAGCTCGCTGACCGGCAGTTTCAAGAGCCACGTGACGACGATCGGCGTGAACCTGACGACAAGCTGGTAGGGCGCGGCGGCGCCATCAGGGATTGCGGCGGAGCGCGGCGACCGCCTGGTCAGCCGCGGCGATGCCGGTGAGGTACGCGCCGTGCGCCGTCGAATAGTCGTTTCGCGAGCAGGCTTCGCCCGCGAAGAACAGGCGATTGTCGACCGGCGCGGCGAGAACCGCCCGGCCTTCGGCCCTGCCAGGCAGAGCGCAGGAGTAGGAGCCGCCGGCGAGCGGGTCCATTCCCCAGCGGTGGACTTCGATCGGACGTAGCCGACGCGAAAACCCGGCACCGTAGAGGCCGACCAGCTCGGTCACCGCGAAATCGAAGAAGGCGGTCTCCCCGGCCTTCTCCAGATCGACCGCGAGGGTACCGCCGAAAAAGACCTCGATCAGCGGCCTCCCGAACGGCCTGAAATGGTAAGCGCCGGTGGCCGCCTGGTCCGTGCGGCCGAACACCCGGCTGTCCTTTGCGAACTCCTCGCTACCGGACAATCCCAAGAACAGCTTGTCGGCGAGTCCAAGCGGCAACCCCGCCGCCGCCTCCACCTTCTCTGGCAGCGCCGGACGGAAGAGTCCTGCCTGCCCGGCGATAAGGTTGCTCGGCAGCGTCAGGATGACTGCATCGGCGGTTATCGTCCCTTCCGTCGTCTCGACCCGCAACCGCCGGCCGGTGCGATCGATGCATTGCACCGTGCAGCCAAGCCGGACGGGCAGGCCGGCGCCGTGGATGGCGACGACGCTGCCGTAGCCTTCTTCGACGCGCCAGTTCACGCCGTCGTCGTCGTAGCGCGCGAAGTCGCGGGCCGACACGCGGTCGAGCTCGGCGCCGCTGTAATACGTGCTGATGGCGTTGAGGAGACCGTTCCAGGGACTGAGAGGTTCGAGAAGATCCGAGGCCGGACGATCGGGGCCCTTCTCGTCGAAGCTGCCGAGCCGATCACGGAAGTGCTGGAACGCGTCCCTGAACTCGGCCTGCTGCCCGGCCGGGAAGCCCGGTTGCGGCGTCGCTCGCGCCCAGGGCGGCGGCGTTTGATCTATCGTGCGGCCCTGCGCCTCCGCAATCTCGCGCCATGGATTGCGGTCGGCGGAGTGCAGCCAGCCACACCCCATGTCGAGGGCCCGGGCTTCGCCGTGGCTTGTCGTCCAGGCGCGGCCGCCGAGGCGGTCGCGTGCCTCGACGATCAGAACGCCCACGCCGGCATCGCGCAGGCGGCGCGCGGCGGCGATGCCTGCCGCCCCGCCGCCAACGACCACGACCTTATGTTCAGCCGACATCAGACCCCTATCGCGCTTCTGCCCGCACCCGGCGAACTAGTTCGGCGGCGAGCAGGTCAAGGGCGCCGAACTGCGAATAGTAGTCCAGTTCGCGACCCATTCTTTTCTTCAATGCCCGGTGGGTATCGGATGAGAAGTGCCAGGTCTGCCCGAAGCTGTTCGCTTCCAGCGCATAGAGCTCCCCGTCGCGAACGTCGCGGGCGATGTCGCAGCCGAGGACCGGAACTTCGGGCATCGCACCGGCGATCTCCCGTGCGAAAGCCAGGACCGCCTCGTCCGAGACGATCTCGAGATCCTCGCTGCTGTTGGTAACCAGGCGCCACTCGGGGTCCTGTGGCGCTCGCGGCTGATCTCCGGTGGCCCGCCCTGCCCAGCGTCGGGACATGTAGAGGGGGATGCCAAGGCCGGTCAGCACGCGGAAATGACTCGGTCGTCGCCCGGTGTCGATGAATTTCTGGAGCATGAACGGCCGATTGCCGCCGTCGGTGACCGATACCCAAAGCTCGTCAAGGCGAGCGGTCGGGAGGAGCTGGATGCCCTGTCCCTTCAGGCCGTGCATCGGCTTGGCGATCACCTGCTCTCCCCAGATTTCCTGCGAGTAGCTCTGCCCGCCGGTCCAGAGAGCGGTCATCGGGGTGCGCACGCCGGCGGCCTGGAACCGCTCGATCTCATCCCACTTCGACACCCGCCTGCCGCTATAGACAATTCCCGTGCGAGGCCGGAACTTCCGCAGAATGCTGGCTGAGAAGACCAGGCTCGGCCGGGTCGCCTGCCAATCCATCAGCAGGAGGTTGCGAAAATTGTTGTCGGCGATACGGACGTCGATTTCAGGCGCCCGTTCCTCGACCAGCGAAGCCACCCTTCGCCAATCGTCGATGTCCTGCTCACCCGGCGTGTGAACGATGACCAGATTGAACTGTTTCACCGGAAGAGATCATCCGAGCGCGGCCGCGGCTCATTTCGCTTCGGCATTGGTCCTCTGGACAAGCGTGCGGGCCGCGGTGCGCAAGGCATCGAACTGGTCACGCCGCTGCTTCTCGAACTCGGGCCCGTTGGCGGCGCGATTCCTGGCGAGATAGCTGGACGAAAAGTGCCAGGTATTGCCGCCCGGATTGACCTCGAGAACATAGAGAGTCCCGGTGCGCGCCTCCCGGATTATGTCGCAGCCCTTCAGGGGTACGTCCGGCATCGCGGCGTGGGCGGCGCGGGCGAGAGCGATCACGTCACGGTCGTCGACGAACGCCTTGTTCTTTTCGAGGGGCTGGGTTGCAATGACTGAGCTTTCTATGGCCTCGTCACTGGCGGCGAGGTCGATCCGCTGCTCCGTACCCCAACTGAGCTGTGCGTAGAGCGGCTCTCCAAAAAAGGTCAGCACGCGATAGTAGGAAATCCGATCGCCGCTATCGATGAACTGCTGCACGACCATCGGGCCGCGCCGGCCCGGATGGTCCGCGGGATAATCGTGCGGCGCGATATAGCGGACACGGCCGGTGCGCATGAGCTGGATGCCCCGCCCGTAGGAAGAGGTCGCAAGATCCGTCGGCTTGACGATGACAAAGTCGCCCCATTCGGCCGGATCGAGCCGGAGATCGGCGGTAAGCACCCGCGTGCGCGGGATGTTCACGCCGGCGGCGGCGAGGAACCTCAGCTGCTCGAGCTTCGGGATCGCCCTGCCCTGATAGATCGATCCGCGCGACGGCCTGAACCGGCTGAGCGGCCCGGGGGAGACGACAAGGGTTGGCCGAGAGGCCGCCATTCGCCGCGTCGCGCTATTCGGCAGATCGGTACGCGCGATGAACGTCTCAATTCTCGGATCGATATCGCGCACGTGGCGGGCGATCGCGTGCCAATCCTCCGCCGACTGCCAACCGATGGTGTGGCCGAGTATCAGGTTGCGCTCGAACCGGAGCGGGGCGCGTTCGCCGGTGGCGCGGACGCGGAGCGCTGCGAGTTGCCGGAAAGCGACGGGACCGGTGTTGACCAAAGCGTTCATCTGTTCAGTCCCGCCGATATGGCGGATAGGATCGGCTCGCCGCAGAATGGCCCTGACACCTTTCAACGCGAGCGCAATTGATGGACGACGTGATTGCTTGGCTACACAAATGGCAGGCGCTTATCAACCAGGGCGACATCGACGCGGCGCGGCCGCTCTTCGCCGATGACGTCGTCGCTTATGGCAGCCTTATCAATACGATGGAGGGGAAAAGCGATCTGGTAGAGCGGCAGTGGTCGGCGGTGTGGCCGCGAATCAAGAACTTCACGTTCGACCTTGATCACATTCATGTTTTTGGAAAAGACGGCGAACAGCTCGTCGTCGTCGCGGTTCCGTGGCGCTCGCTCGGACGGCGTGCGGACGGGTGGTATGACAGGCGCGGACGGGCGAGTCTGGTGCTGAGACGCACCGCTGACGGGTACGTTTGCCAGCACAGCCACTTCTCGATGGAGCCGGGAATCCCCGCCATTGCCGACTAGCCCGCCGCCGGTCTCGCTGCGCTTCGTCCCCGGGCGGCGAGTGGCCGCGGCTCCGGCGCGAACGGCGGGCCCGATCACGCGCCACCTGATCCTCGCCTACCGGCCGGGCTGGCAGTCAATCGAGGACCTTAACGCGATCGCCGGCCACGTCAGCGACATCGAGCCGACGATCCGCACGTTCATCGTGCCGACGACCCTGCCCAACAGCGTGACGCGGAAGCTCGCCGCGCGGCTGCCGACGCTGGTGGTCTCGCCCGGCCGCATGATCGTGTTCCAGCCGCTGCGCGGCAAAGTCTACCAGGGCTGGCCGATCCCGAAGATCGAGGAGGTGCGGCGCCTGGAGAAGGCCGGGCTGCCGGTGCCGCGGACGGAGATTCTCACCCCCGAGCTTCGCCTCGACCCGCAGGACTGGGGCGATTTCGTCATCGTCAAGCCGACCGATATCGCGACCTCGTCGCATGGCCACGGCGTCCAGCTCATGCGCACGAAACGCGTGCGCTACATCGCGCCGGAGGAATACCCGGCGGACCATCCCGGGCGTCTCGGTCCCATGATCGTGCAGCAATACGTCAACACCGGCGACCATGTCAGTTCTTACCGGGTGCTGACGCTCTTCGGCGAGCCACTCACTTCCAACCGGCATGCGAGCCGCGCGCCAAAAGTCTCCCTGGCGGCGCCCGACGAGGAACTCGAACAGGCGCAGATAGCTATCCAGACTGCCGGTAGCGACCGCGACCGGGTTTTCGTCGACGACCCGGAAGTGCTTGGCCTGGCGCGCGACGCGCACGAGGCGCTTCCCGAAATTCCGTTGAAGGGATGCGACCTGCTCCGCGACGTCACGACCGGAAAGTTCTACGTGATCGAGTTGAACTCGGGCGGGAACACCTGGCACTTCTCGTCCAATTTCTTCGCGGAAACGCGGAAGAAGACCCCGGAGCTGGAACTCGCCCGCCGGCAGCAGTTCGACTATGCCCGCACCGCGGCGCGGGTGCTGGTGGCGAGGACCAAGGCCGAGGCTGAGTGACGGGCTACCCGGTCAGTGGGCCTTCCGCGGATTGCGCACGAAGGCCTCGACATAGGGCAGCCAGGGCGCCAACGGCCCGGACGTCTGGACGAGGGCGTGGCCCTCGCCCTTGATCGCGGGCAGGAGGTGATACTCGATCCGCCCGCCGGCGGCGCGGAAGGCCTCGGCCATGCGGCCCGAGAGCTCGGGCGCGAAATACGTGTCGTTGGCGGCGTAGAGCCAGAGGGTCGGCACGCGCGCCGTCTTGCCGAAGGTGCCGGCGGCGGCGACCAGCCGGTCGGGCGAGCAATTGGCCCCGGCCCGGTCGTGGTCCCGCCCTCCGCGGCCGCCGGCGAAGTTGATCACGGCGGCTACGTTCTTCGGGTTGCGGCTGGCGAGCGCGATCGCACCCCAGCCGCCCGCGGAATTGCCGACGACGACGACCCCCGACGGCCTGATGAAGGTTTGATGCGCCATGTAGTCGATGGCGGCGGCGATGCTGTCGGCGGTCGCGAGGCCGGACTTCACGTAGTCGGCGGAACGGCACTTGCCCTGGGTCTCGAGGTAAGGCCCGCCGGTGGCGCCGTGGCCCGGCCGCTCGGGAATGAGCACCGCGTATCCGTGGGCGAGGAACCACGCCGTCAGGGCGCCGAACGAAGGCATCGCCATCCTCGTGCGACGGCGGGAGTCTTCCTCGGAGCCGTGGTTGATGATCGCCAGGGGGAACGGGCCGCGACCGGGCGGGCGGAAGAGATACGCCCGCATCGAAAGCCCGGGCACGGTCGAGGGAATGAGGATGAGTTCCCGACCCGGCGGTTCCACGGAGGGAGGTTTGGCTGTCCCTGCGGCCGCCGCGGCAAGGGCGCCGCTGACTGAAAAGGAGGCGAGAGCGGCAACCAGCAGCCCGGCAGCTAGCGCCCTGACCGCGCCTGTCCGCATCGCGGGCTTCATCGGGGCAGTTGGAGGCGGGACATGGCGCGAGCCTACAGGCATCCCCTAGCGCAAACCATTCAGGCCGGAAGGGTGTCGCCGCGGATGTTCCTCACCGAGGATTTGCGCGTCGGGCGCTTGCCGCCGGCATAGTCGCGCCTGAAATGAAACCGCCGGCCCGGATTGAGCGCGCGCGTCCGCCGGATCAGCGCCGCCACGATCCGCGGATCGTCGGAGGCGATGACGGTCAGGACCGCAGCTTCCCCGTCTTTGGCCGGCGCCAGGGGCCCCTTGCCCGCGATCCAGGCAGCCGCGATCGCGTCGGTGGTAAGCAACCATCCGCTGTAGCCGACCAGCCGCGAACCGGAGATGGCGGCGGCATGAAAGCCCTCCGCCAACTGGTGCTGCAGGGCGCGGGAAAAATTGCCGAGGTCGAAACGCGAGAACGGCTCCCGGCGCGACAGGAAATCCACCAGTACGCCGAACGAATCGAACGAGTTCTTCAGCCGGACGATCTCGAAGCGGGGATGCGGTTCCTGGTTGGAGCCGTGCGAAGCGCGACCATCGGACATTCGACCACCACCGCTCCAATTGAGGCGTTCCACGCGCTCGACCCGGACTCCTCGATTTCGGCGTCCGCCGGGGCCACCCATGGGAATACGACACGAAAAGACGTGTTTAAAACAGCACACCTTGGAAGAAAGACTCGCCCGCAGGGCGGCGCGAATCGCCGTCTCCTCTTAAGCTATTGAATAACAAGGATGTTGTTCCCGGAGGAAGCCGGGGAACGAGTACTGCAGGCTCGTTCCCCGGGTTTGCAGTCGCGCGGCTTTGTGCGAGAGTGCACTGTTCTGTCCGCCGTCGGCGGGCAGGTGGGGTATTGCGGTTCAGGGCAGCCGTTTGGGGGTTTCCGGATGACGAGCAGGGCAGCGCGCGGTTTCGTACGCGGCACACGGGGCGCTTCCAGCAATCGGCTGACGATTTCCCCCCCGCGCAAACGCAGCGCCTTGCTTGGCGGGACCTCGCTGGTCGGCGGCGTGCTGGCGGCGACTTTCCTATCGGTCGCGCCCGCTGCCGCCGTGCCTCCGAATTGCGTCGTATCGCCGGCCAACACCTGGATTTGCCAGGGGACTGACCCCAGCGCAGAGACATTTGGCCCAACCGGCACATTCAGCTTTCAGTTGGGCCCGGATACGTCCAACCCCTTCGTCCAGCATCTCAACACTACGACGGATGCCTTCCATATTGACGCCGCGAATAATGACGGATCCATAGAGCAGTTCAGCGGCTCGTCGATATTCAACGAGGACGGCATCGCGCTGGCGGTGGTAAACGTCGGCGACGTAGCGGCCACCATCGACGCGGGCTCAAGCCTCCAGGGCCAGGACGGCGGCGTTTACGTCAGCGGCGGCGCGACCTTCACGCTCACCAACAACGGTCACATTGAAGGAAGCGCCGGTATCGGTCCGAGTGCTGACGGCATTTTCGTCACCAATGTCGACCGGGCTACGGTGAACAATCACAGCTATCAGTCAGTATTGGGCACGAACGGCCTGGAGATCGGGCCGGCCGGGAAGGCGATCGCCGACAACACGACGGGCCTCACCGCTGGCCTAAACGGCGACGGCGCCTACATTCACGACATCAGCGGGAATGCCCCCGGTCTGACGGCAAGCGATCGCGCCGTCGACATCGACAACACCCATGGCGGCGTTTTTGCCGGGTCGGGCAACGGCATCCGGATCTATGACGTGTTCGGCGACAAGAGCTTCGGCGAGGACGGGCAAGCCGCGGATGTCTACATCGACAACTCGGCGACCTACAGCTTCGTCGGAGCCGAGCGGGTGTGGACGCCGGGCGGCCTGATCGCCGGCGTCGGCGAAGACGGCATTAACGTAGTCAATATTAATTCCGCGGAAGTGCCGGGCGACCTGACGATCGACAATCAATTCACCCGCGAAGCCTCGATCAACCTGACCGCGCTGGATCATCAGGTCTACGACGCCAGCGGAGGCGGCAGCGGCCTGCTTTTCGGCGAGCTTCCGAACGGCGACGGCTTCACCAACGGCATCTACGGCTACGAGAACGGCATCTACGGCAACAACATCGGCGGCAACGTCTCCATAAACAACGAGGATGGGCAGATCGCCGGCCGCTATCGGAACGGCATCGATCTATCGGGCATCGGTGGGCGGGTAGTCATCGACAACGGCGCCGGCTTCGTCTGGAACTTCGATTCCGAGAGCGGGACGGACGTGCGCGGCGGCACGATCTGGGGCGGCGAGGACGGCATCCGGATTTCCGGCGTCACCAGCGCCGGCCCGTACTCTGACTCCGTGCAAATCTACAACCAGTACGGCAAGATTCTTGGCCGGCAGCAGGGCATATCGATCTTCGACGTAGGCAGCGTCGACATCGAAAACCAGGGCGGCGTGATCGAGGGCTACTGGAACGACGCTGTCAACGTCGAAAGCGCCTTCAAGGTCGGCGTGTACAACGGCGGCGGCAACAGCGAGGATCTCGGGCCGCAGCGCGGCGACATCATCTCGGCCGACACGGCGGTCAACATCACGAACGCCTATTCCGCGTTTGTCGGCAACGACTTCGGCGGCGCCATCGTCGGCGACGGCAGCGACTACCAGCCGGTGATCTTCTTCAACCAAATCTATACGACGGCGTTCGTGGTCAGCGATGGCCTCATGACCAGCCAGAACAACCCGAATTTCACCCGCGGATTCTCCAACCCTGCGGTCAACACCTTCCCGGCCTACACGCTGAACAGCGACCAGATCTTCGCCGATGCCCGCGACTTCGCCGACTTCGCCGCGTCCGGCGGCACGGCCGGCAGCATCGCCAACCTGGATTCCTACGGGCAGACGGCGTCCGACTCGCTAATCCAGTCGGGCTATTACTCCGAGTCCGAGACCGGAAATGCCTTCGTCCTCAACGGCCCGCGTGGCGTGATGTTCGGCCGCATCGATCTCTTTGGTTATCCCTATGGTGGTAGCGAGTTCAACGGCAATGTCGTCGCCAACTTCGGCTACTGGGGAACCACGAACAGCTCTGAATCTGACAAGCCGGTTAACTTCACGCCGCCTGAGAATCCGCTTGCCGGCAACGTTGCCGGCGACAGCGAAGGCGGGGGCTTCTACAACTTCGGCGTGGTCCAGACGGCCTTCGCCAACGCGGACCACAGCCGCAACTACACCTCGTTCTATGGGGACTTCCACAACGGCGGTGTCATTCCGAGCTACGACAGCATAGCCCAGCAGGCATTCTACGCGTTCCTATACGATGGCTATTATCCTCCCTCCGAGGATGGTGCGCCGGTGGGCCGCGCCGGCCTGCTCAGCATGATCACCGGCGTCGCTGGAGACAGGACCGACATTTTCGGCGAGTTCTTCGGCCAGACCGAAGACGGCTACGCCAGCTATCTCGGCGTCGACGCGTTCCTCGACAAGCCTTCTGGCCAGGGCGGCAATCCGATATCGGACGAGTTGTGGGTCGGGTATGCTTCCGGCAGCACGGGGATCGTCATCAATCCCCTCGGCCCGAGCGGGTTGAACCAGGAAGGCATCCCGGTCGTGTATATCGATGGGCCCGAGCCGGGAGACTGCATCAACGTCGCCTGCCAGGACGGGAATACCTTCTTCGTCTCGGAGAAGTCGCCGGGTTACATCCAGGTCAACGGCATCGGCGCCATCCAGTACGGGCTCTACGCTTGGTACCTGACCGAGCGGGAAGGTGACGGAAAAGACCCCTACTTCTTGGTCAGCACCTACGCGCCTTCGGCCTATGACACACCGGCCTTCACGACGGGCGCGCAGAACGTGTTCTACGACCACAGCGGCGTGGTCGAGGATCACATCTACGGCCTGCAGCTGGCGCCAAGCGGCGGCGCGGGCGGCGGCGGCGCCGACCTCGCGCTCGGGACC
This sequence comes from Hyphomicrobiales bacterium, assembly GCA_038323025.1. Classification (GTDB taxonomy): domain Bacteria; phylum Pseudomonadota; class Alphaproteobacteria; order Rhizobiales; family Kaistiaceae; genus JAFKKF01. The sequence continues at coordinate 21,527 of JBBQGL010000027.1, read as the reverse complement.
ACCGCCGGCAGCAACAACAAGACCGGCCTCTGGGCGAAGGCGAGCGGCAGCTGGTCCAGCCAGAACACGCAGGCGACCGACAGCATCCTCGGTACCTTCGACACCAGCTTCCGCCAGAACACCTACACCGTGCTCGGCGGCGGCGACGTCAGCCCCGACCAGCAGGGCGACGGACTGCGCGCCGGCTTCTTCGGCGGCATCACCGGCTCGACGGCGAAGTTCAGAAATTACGGCGTCTCGGCGGAATATAGCGGCGGCGTGGTCGGCGGCTATGGGGCGTTCACCAACAACGGCTTCTACGTCGACGCCCAGCTCGACATCGACTTCCTCAACGGCACCTACCATGTGCCGATCGGCCCCGGCTTCAACGCCAAGGCCGACGTCAACAGCGTCGGCGTGCTCGCCAATATGGGCAAGCGCTACGATCTGGGCCGGGGCTTCATCGAGCCGATCGTTTCGGTCACCTACGTCAACACCCACGTCAGCTCCTTCGCCAGCGGGACGTCGACGGTCGACTTCAGCAACGGCAAGAGCTTCCGGGCCGGCGTCGGCGGCCGTATCGGAACCAGCTTCAAGGGCCCCGGCGCCTACGACACCGAGGTCTCGGTGCTCGCCAAGATCTGGGACGAGTTCTCCGGCGACAACAAGGTGACGATCAGCGACGGGATCAACACCACCACGTTCACCGACGACACCAGCGGCGTCTTCGGGGAACTGGCGGCGCGCGGCACGATCTACAGCCCGGACCACACCATGTCGACGTTCCTCGGTGGCGGCGCCACCTTCAAGGCGGACGCCACGACGTGGAACGCCAAGATCGGCATCCGCAAGACCTTCTGAGCCGGGGTTCACGATTTTCCGATGGGCCGGTCACCTGACCGGCCCATCTTGTTTTTGCGGGCGCGGCGTGGAAACTGCGGCCCGTGCTTCCATTCGCCCGAAGGAGGGCAACCGTCTTGCCGGCAACGCGGTTCTTGCGACGGGTAACAGGCGCGGGCCTCGCTGCCTTGCTGGCGCTGTCGGCCGGCCTGCCGGCGAGAGCGCAGACGCCGGCGCCGGACGCGACCAGGCAGTTCGGCCAGTGGGTGTTCGGCTGCCAGAGCGCGCCCAGCAAGGCGACCTGCGTCATCGTGCAGACCATCCACGAGACGCTCAGCCGCAGCACCGTGTTCGTCTGGCTCGTCCGCTACGACGAGCAGGGCAACCTCGTCGCCTATTTCCGCACGCCGACCGGGGTCTACACCAGCCGCGGCATCCTGATGCAGCTGGACAGCGCGCCGGCGCTGCGCGTCGACTACGAACGCTGCGAGACCAGCGGATGCCAGGCGGTGTTCTCGATCGGCGCCGACCTGCAGAAGCAGCTGGCCGCCGCCAAGGAAGTTGTCGCGACGCTGGCGCTGACTTCCGGCCAGGGGGCGGGCGTCAGACTGTCGATGAACGGCTTCGCCGACGCGCTGGCGGCGCTCGCCGCCGCCGGCGGGCCGTGAGCGCCATCGGCCGAAGCCATCCCATCGGGGACCGTTCGGTGGTAGCACTGGCCACACACCCGAAACCGCGAACCGGATCGATGCTCATGGAAACCTGGAAGCTCGCGCAGCGCACCGCCTTGGCCATCGCGATTGCCGTGGCGGCAAGCGCACCGGCCGCGGCCCAGCCGTCGCCGCCGACACCGCAGCTACGCGCGACCGCGGCCGCCGCCGCGCCGGCGGCAGCCCCGGCGGCGGCAGCGGCGCCGGCGGGAACCGGCACCAACCAGAAATTCGGCAGCTGGGTGCTCGCCTGCCCGCCGGCGGACGCCGGCCAGAAGGGCAGCTGCGTACTCATCCAGCAGCTCAGCGAGACGCTCAGCCGCAAGGTCGTTTTCGTGTGGCTGATGCAATACGACGACAAGGGCCAGCTGATGGCCGCCTTCCGCCTGCCGACCGGCGTGTTCATCAACCGCGGCCTGATCATGAAGACCGCGCCCGACGCGGAAGGCGTGCGCATCGACTACGAGCAGTGCGGGCCGACCGAGTGCCAGGCGCTCTTCCCGGTCACAAAGGATCTGGTGAAGCAGTTCTCGGCCGCCAAGTCGGTCAGCGTGACGATAGCGCTCACCAACGGGCAGGCGCCCAACGTCCAGCTGGGCATGGACGGCTTCGCGGGGGCACTGGCCGCGCTCGCCGCCCAGGCAAAGGTCGCGAAGCCCGCGCAGTAGAGGTGGCGGCATGCTGATCCTCGTGACCGGCGCGACCGGCAAGGTCGGGCAGAATTTCATCGCGGGGCTGCTGGCGGACAAGAGATTTGCCGGCGCCCGCGTCCGCGCGCTCTGCCACAACCGCCTCCTCGAGGCCTCCGACCGGATCGAGGTTACGCGCGGCTCGATTGCCGACCGTGCGGTTGCCGAGGCCGCCATCGCGGGGGTTACGCACGTCGTGCACCTGGCGACGTGCAAGGAGACCCCCGACGAGGTCATGGACGTGGCGGTGAAGGGACTGTTCTGGCTGCTCGAGGCGTTTTGCCAGAGCCCGGCGGCGCGGCAGTTCATCCTGATCGGCGGCGATGCCAGCGTCGGGCATTTCTTCTACCCGCGCACGGCTCCGGTGACCGAAGCGTCGCCGCACATGGCCTACCCGGGGTGCTACGCGCTGTCGAAGGTCCTGGAAGAGGTGATGCTGGAGCAGTTCGGCATCCAGTACGGCATCAACGGCTGCTGTCTGCGCGCGCCGTGGATCATGGAGAAGGACGACTTCAAGTACAGTCTGTCGTTCGGCAACGATCAGTTCGGCGGGCCTGACTGGAAGGCCATGGTGCCTGCCGCCGACGCCGTGCGCTACGCCCGGGACTGGACGATCCCGCTTCTGAGGGACGCGGGCGGCGCCCCCATCAGGCGGAATTTCGTCCATGTCGACGACCTCGTGTCGGCGATACTGGCCTCCATCGACAATCCGCGAACCACGCGTCAGTTGATGAACGTCGCGATGGACCGGCCCGTGGACTATGGCGAGGTAGCCGCGCACCTCGCGCGCACGCGCGGCTTCGGCTCCGTCAACGTGTCCAGCCCGTTCCATTCGAGCTGGCTGGACAACACCAAAGCGAAAGACCTGCTCGACTGGCAGCCGGCATACGACCTGGCGCGGCTGATCGACGCCGCGTGGGACTACAAGCGGGCGCCGAACGATCCTCGCCGGGTCTGGTACCCGGGCTGAGCGCGGCATGGCCATTCCCGAAAAGCCGACTGCCCTGGTAACCGGAGCCAATCGCGGGCTTGGCTATGAAACCTGCCGCCAGTTCGGCAAGCGCGGCTACCGCGTCCTGCTGACGTCGCGCGGCGAGCGCGAGGGCCAGGCTGCTGCGGCGAAGCTTGCGGCCGAAGACCTGGACGTCGAGTACCGGCGCCTCGACGTCGAGGATGCGGCGAGCGTTGCCGCTCTCGCTGACAGCCTCGCTGCCGAGCGCCGCACACTGGATGTGCTGGTGAACAACGCCGCCGTCGCACTGGACGGCTTCGACGCGACCGTCGCCCGACGCACCACAGACATCAATGTCCTCGGCGCCCTGCGCGTCACCGACGCGCTGCTCCCGATCCTTGCGGACGGCGGCACGATCGTCATGGTGTCGAGCGGCGTCGGCGAACTCACCGGCTTCTCGCGCGAGCTGCGGGCACGCGTCCTCGACAAGGGCCTGACGCGGCATGGGCTGGTCGCGCTGGTCGACGCCTTCGTCCGGGATGTGGCGGAGGGAACCTGGCGAGACGCCGGGTGGCCCGGATCGGCCTACAAGGTGTCCAAGGCGAGCCTCAACGCCCTGACCCGGATTCTTGCCGCCGAACTTGCGCCGCGCCGGATCAAGGTGAACTCGGTCTGCCCCGGCTGGGTAAGAACCGACATGGGCGGTGCCCACGCTCCCCGCAGCCTTGGCCAGGGCGCCGCCTCGATTGTATGGGCGGCGGTGCTCGAGCCGGACGGTCCCACCGGCGGCTTCTTCCGCGACGGCAAGCCGATCCCGTGGTGAACGGGCTGCCGCCGCGCGCGCTGCGGGTTCGTGCAGGCCGGTCTACGCCCTCGCCGGCTGCGCCACCCCGCGGACCGGCGGGGTGAACGGGCGCGCGCCGGGCGGCAGTTGCCGCTCGACGAAATACGACGGGTCTTTCACCTGCCGCAGCAACGCCGGGATGATCTCGCGATAGGCCTCCCAGAAACCGTTGTAGGGCGTCGGCGTATCGGCCTTCATTTCCTCATGGAGCGCCGGGAGGTGGTGGTAGGGCACCATCGGGAACATGTGGTGCTCGACGTGGAAGTTCATGTTCCAGTAGAGGAAGCGCACCACCGGATTCATATACACCGTCCGGCAATTGAGGCGGTGATCGAGGACGTCCTCGGCGAGGCCCGCGTGCTGGGTGAGGCCGGTGATGATGTAGAGCCAGGCGCCGTAGAACGAGGGCAGCCCGACATACATCAGCGGCAGAATGCTGCCGGCGGCCACCGACCACGCGATGACGGCGAGATAGATGAGAACGTGGACGCGCGCGGTCCAGTAGACCTTGTTGCGCTCCGTCTCGGGGATGAACGTCGCTTCCTCGGCGGACAACCGGCCGAGGGAATGCAGGCCGATCTTGTAGAAATAGACCTTGGCCTGCATGATTCCCGGGAAGCTCAGCGCGATCTCCCACAGTTTCGGCGGACGCGGCACGGCGATTTCCGGATCTCGGCCGACGATGATCGTATCGGTGTGGTGGCGAGCGTGGCTCCAGCGCCAGACCGTCGGCTCGCGCAGCACCATGAACGACGCGATCTGGTAGATCACCTCGTTCATCCACTGGGTCCGAAACGCGGTGCCGTGGCCGCATTCGTGCCAGCGCGAGTCGCTCGACGACCCGTAGAGCACGCCGTAGACAACGAAGAAGGGCACGCACCACCAGGTGCCCCAGGTCAGGTAGCCGCCGATGCCCGAGACCAGAAACGCACCGATCCAGATCGCGGTGTCGCGGATGGCCGGGCCATCTGAGCGCTTCATCAGTTCCTTGAGGCGGGCCCGCGGGATCGGGGTGTGGTACCACTCGGCGACGGCAAGGCCGGTTTCCTCGGCGCGCTTGGTATCGCGCCCGATGAGGCTGTAGTCCCTTCGGGTCACGGCAGCAGCTTTGGCAGACATCGCTTCTTCTCCTCCGCCCTCCTAGAGCGCGTCCGAAACTTCGTCGACCGAGGTTGCGGACGTGGGCTTGTCCAGCACAATCTCGCCGCGCGCCATGGCGACTACGCGGCCGCACGACTGGAAAACGTGATGCAGGTTGTGGCTGATCAGGATGCCGGTCAGGCCCTGCGGCGGCAGCCCGCGAACAAAGCTCAGTACCTTGGCCGTCTCCTTGACCGACAGGTGGTTGGTCGGCTCGTCGAGGACCAGCACCCGCGACTTGAAATGCATGGCGCGGGCAATTGCCACGCCCTGGCGCTGCCCGCCCGAAAGCTCAGCCAGCAAGGCGTCGGGCGAGCGCAGGTGCAATTCGACATCGGCGATCGCCTTCACCGACTCGCGGCGCATGCGGTCGTGATCGATGAAGCCGATACCGCCGATCGAAAACCGAAGCGGTTCGCGCCCGACGAAGAGATTGCGCGCGATCGACATGGTCGGCACCATCGAGGCGTCCTGGTAGATCGTCTCGATGCCGAGGCGCATGGCGGCCTTGGGCGAATTGATCTGAACCTCTTTGCCGTCGAGGAAGATCTGGCCCTTGTCCGGACGGTGCACGCCGGAAAGGATCTTGATCAGCGTCGACTTGCCGGCGCCATTGTCCCCCACCAGCCCCACGACCTCAGCCGGCTGGACATCGAGATTGACGCCCTTCAGGGCGTGGACGCCGGCGTACCACTTGTGCAGGTCGCGTACCGAGATGAGCGGCGTGGCCATGTCAGTTCACCACCCGGATCCGTCGCGCCGTGCGCCGCAGCCACGAATTGGCGACCACCGCGAAGATGGTCAGGGCGCCGACGGCGAACTTGAACCAGTTCGAGTCGACCTGGGTCATGACCAGGCCGTTGTCGATGACGCGGATGAGCAGCGCGCCGACGACGGCGCCAAGCACGGTGCCGACGCCGCCGGTCAGTGCCGTCCCACCGATCACCGCGGCCGCGACAGCCTGGAGCTCGAGCCCGTCGCCGATCGACGGCAGGGGAGACCGGAGCCGGAAGACCTGAATGATGCCGGCGAAGCCCGCCATCATCGAGCAGAGAATGAAGCAGAACATCTTGGCCCGGCGCGCCGGCACGCCCATGGCGGCGGCGGCTTCGAGATTGCCGCCGGTAGCCCTGATCCAGTTGCCGAGGTTGGTGCTCGACATCATCAGTCCCGCCGCGCAGGCGATCAGAACGAACCAGATGAAGGAGGCCCGGAAGAGGTTGCCCGGCCCGAGGAACTGGGTGAACACGCCGGTAGCCAGGTCCGAGGGCAGCAAGGGCGGAAACCCGCCCGAGATCACCACCGTCAGCGAGCGCACGATGAACAGCATGCCGAGGGTGGTGATGAAGCTCGGTATGGCGAAGGTCAGGGTGATGAATCCGTTCACCGCGCCGATCGCCCCGGCGATCACCAGTCCGATCAGGATCGCCGGCAGCATCGGCATGCCGCCGATGATCATCAGCGACACCGACATCGGCACCAGCGCGAACATCGAGCCGACCGACAGATCGAACTCGCCACAGATCATCAGGATGGTGACGCCGATGGCCACCAGCCCGACTTCAGGCAGGAGGCCGAGGATGCCGCGCAGATTGTCGCCCGAAACGAAGATGCCGTTCGAGCGGAGCGTGAAGACCAGAACGAGCAGGACAAGCAGCGCGGCGCCGGCAAGCTCCGGTCTCTCCAGATAGACGCGGAACAGTTTCTTCACGCCGAGCTCCCGCAAACGTCGAATGACAGGCCGGCCGGCGGAATTTGGCACTCCGCCGGCCGATTGATGGACCCCTGCGACTAGCGCATGCCCTTCTTGGACAGTTCCATGATCGAATCGACCTGGTCCGGCGTGATCACCGCCTCGCCCGTGTCGATGTCGGCCGGGTAGAGACCAACCGTCTTCTCGAGGTAGACCTGCATTACCGGCAGGAAGCCCTGCTCATAAGGCTGCTGGTCGATCTCGATCTGGATATAGCCCGCCTTCATCTGCTCCAGCACCTGCGGCACGAGGTCGAACCCGCCCATCAGGATCTTGCCGGGGGCAATGTTACGATCCTTCAGAACCTGGGCGACGTTGGCGTGCCAGAGGCCGGTGTCGAAATAGGCGGTCGTGTCGGGATGGGCGCTGATATAGGCCCCGACGCGATCCGCGACGACGGCGCCGTCGGTGCCGGTATCCAGGCGCTCGACGACGATCTCGCGGCCGGGGTTGGCCTTCTTGTACTCCTCGAGGCCGTTCATGATGCCCTTGGCGCGGCTTTCCGACCAGTTCTGGCCGGGAGCGCTGACGCCGACGACGGCGCGGATCGGCCCTTCCTTCGGGAACAGCGCCGCCAGGCGAAGACCGAGCGTCCTTCCGGCCGGAATGAAGTTCTGGCCGACGAAAGCCTGCCTGAGGCCGAGTTCGGGACCGGCAAGAGCGTCGACGTTCGAGGCGATGACGATGACGCCCTTGGCCTGCGCGTCCTTGAGGTTGGCGATGAAGGCATTGTCATCGACCAGGGTCGTGATCAGGGCATCGGGCTTCCGCGCAAGGGCGGCTTCCTGATTGGCAACCTCCTGCGGCACCGAGCCTTCGTCCTGGGTGAAGATCATCTGGCAATTCGCCTGGATCTTGGCGCAGGCGTCGTCGAAGCCCTTCTTCACCGCCTGCCAGAACGGGTTCGTGGCCGACGAGTGATGCGTGTAGACGATGTTCAACGGATCCGCGGCCGAGGCCGGGCCGCCGAGCACCAATGCCAGTGCCAGCAGACTGGCGCCGGACAGGCCGGCCATTCCCAACTTGTTCATGCGCATCGCTATTCCCTCCTGTGACGTTTCTGTTTGTTCTTGTGCGCGGAGACTACACGTCTCCAAGCGCCGTGGCACGGACCTCCACCGTGAATTGTTTCGCAAGGTCCGGATTGAGCGCGACTCCGTGACCGGGAGTCCGATCGACGCCGATCATGCCGTTCTTCACTTCGGGCAGACCGGTGACAAGGTCGCGATACCAGGTCTTGTAGTACGCCCGGACGCTCTCCTGGACGAGGGCGTTGGGGGCATTCAGCGAGAGGTGGGTGGAGGCGGCGAGCACAACCGGTCCGGTGCAGTCGTGGGGCGCGACCGGCAGGTGCCAGGCCTCGGCCATGGCCGCGATCTTGCGGGCTTCTGAGATGCCCCCGCACCACGCCAGGTCGAGCATGACCACGCCTGCCGCGCCGGTCTCCAGCAGATCGCGGAAGGCCCAGCGCGAACCGAGCGTCTCGGAGGCGCAGATCGGCGCCGTGCTGACCGCCGCGTAGCGCGCGAGGCTGCCGAGGCTGTCCATCTTGATCGGATCCTCGTGCCAGAACGTATCGAACGGCGCCAGCGCCCGGGCAATGGTCATCGCGGGCAGGAGCTGCCAGAGCGAATGGAACTCGACCATGATGTCCATGCGATCGCCGACCGCGCGGCGGATCTTCTCGAAGGGCTGAAGCGCGGCCTTGAGATCGGGGCGCGAGATATATTGGCCGCCGCTCTTCTCGGCGGCCGGGTCGAACGGCCAGATCTTCATGGCCGTGATGCCTTCGTCGAGCAGGTCGGCGGCGAGGTCGTCGGCGCGGTTGAGGAAGGCATCGAGATCGTCGTAGCGGTTGCTCGCCCCCAGTCCCCAGTTCGAGGTCTGCTGCCCCTTTTCGGTGCGCATGTACACGGGGCCGGCGCAGGTGTTGTACGTGCGGATAGTGTCGCGGGTGAAGCCGCCGAGCAACTGCGCCAGCGGCTGTCCGGTCGCCTTGCCGAACAGGTCCCAGAGCGCGATGTCGAGGGCCGAATTGCCGCGCACCTCGGCGCCGGTGGAGCGGAAGCCGAGATAGCCGACCAGGTCCTTGGCGATGCGGTCGATAACGAGCGGATCCCGCCCGAGGACCTTCGGCGCGATGACCTCGTGGACGTAGGTCTCCACGGTGCCGGGCATCATAAAGGTCTCGCCCAGTCCCACAAGGCCGTCGTCGCTATGGACGAGCAGCCACAAGAGGTTGGGGAATTCCTTGACCCGCAGTGTTTCGAGCTTGGCGATCTTCATGTCAGCCTTAGGCCCTGATCCGTCCACGTTAAACCGTTCGGCGGCGGAAACAACCTCTTCCCGTCGATCGCGATCGAAAGGCGGTCGATATCGCCATCCGAGATCGGTGTCCTCTCCCCCTTGTCGCTCCGCTACCTGGACGGGCACGCTCCACGGTTCACGTACCGAAGATTTGCCGGAGGCGATCGCGGGTGGCGAGAAGAAGCGGAGCGGCCCGGGCGCGGCTTTCGCTGAAGCGGCCGGTCGGCGCCGGTATCGAGATGGCGTAGATCGTACCCGCCTGATCGCGGAAGGCGGTGCCGAGCGCCGAAATGCCGCTCGAATGCTCCTCCTCGTCGAAGGCGATGCCGGAGCGCCGGATGGCCTTCAGCTCCTCTAGCAGGGAGGCGAGCGAGCGGACCTTGCCGCCGGCAAGCCGCAGTTCGCGGTTCTTCAGCCGCTGGCGGACCTCGCCCGGTTCGAGCAGCGACAGGCAGGCCTTGCCGTTGGCCGTGCAGTGCAGCGGAAACACCTCGCCGACCGCCGAGACCGCACGCAGACGCTGGTTGCCGGCCACCTGATCGACGAAGACCAGGTGATCCTTGCGCAGCACGGCCAGATCGACCGTTTCGCCGGTCGTCTCCGACAGGGCTTTCAGGTGCGGATGGGCGATCTCGACCAGGTCGATCTTGGAGCTTCCCGCCAGCGCCAGGATCTCCATGCCGAGGCGCACCCGCCCGTTCGGCGAGGCCGCCATGAGCAACCGCTCCTCCACCAGGGCGCGCACGATCCGCTGCACGGTCGAGCGCGGCAAGCCGACGCGCTCGGCGATCTGGCCGAGGCTGAGGCCATCGCCCTCGTCGCGAACGGCGCGCAGAATTCGCGCGGCGCGGTTGATGACCTGGATGCCGCCCGACCGGTCGCGGGATGCCCTGCCCGCGACCGCGTCGTCGTCGGCTTCGGCGCTGTCACTCATTTTGGAACCTGACCTTCTTGCCGTCGAAAGGCGGGCCGCGGAACAAGATCGTAATTGACCCATTGTACTACATTGCGATACAATTGTCCCAACAGGCAATCAAATTGCCGATGCTTCCGGCAGTGGAGAAACGTCTGATGGTAACGATCCGCGGGGTCGAATTCGAGACCAATTTCGAGAACTCGATGGGTCTCAAGTTCTACAACCTGTCGCACCGCTGGGGTTTTCAGTCGCCGAACTGGCCGTACTTCCAGGACGTCAAGATCGAGCGCATCCACTACCACGCCAAGTCGGGCGTCCTTTCCCAGCGCATCACCACGTCGATGCATTCGACCACCCACATCGATGCGCCCGCCCACGTCGTGCAGGGCACCCCGTTCATCGACGAGGTTCCGCTGCCGCATTTCTTCGGCTCGGGCATCGTCGTTTCGATAAAGAAGAAGAAGTGGGAATCGATCACCGCCGACGACCTCGAGAAGGCGTGCGGCAAGGCGATCCGGCCGGGCGACGTGCTCATCGTCAATACCGGCTGGCACAAGCTCTATGAGGACGGCGATTATTTTCCCTATTGTCCGGGCTTCGTTCCGTCCGCCGGGCAGTGGATGATCGACAAGCAGGTCAAGGTTGTCGGCCATGACACCCAGGCCAACGACCACCCGCTCGCGACCGCCATCGGACCGCAGCGGAATGGCCCTCTCCTCCCGCATCTCGCCGATGAGTACCGCGCCTGGTCGGGAGGGCGCGACTGGAAGGACGACTTCCCGGATTGGGAGCCGGTCCATAACATGATCTTCAAGGCGGGTATCCTCGGCATCGAGAATGTCGGCGGCGACATCGACGCGGTCACCGGCAAGCGCTGCACCTTCGCCTTCTTCCCGTGGAACTGGGATCGCGGCGACGGCTGCATCATCCGCCTGGTGGCGATCACCGACCCGAAGGGCAAATACCGGATCGAGAGCGGAGCGAAGTTCTGATGCTGGTCAAACGCTTCGCCGACGCCAAGCCCTACGATGCACCGAACCATCGCGGGGTGGTGGGATTGCGGCTGCAGGGCGACGAGCCGGAAGGCCCGAAGAACCAGTGGGTCGGGCTTTCGCAGTTCCTGCCCGGCGGCGGTGCCGGACCGGATTCGACGCCGTTCGAGAAGGTCTACGTCGTCCTCGACGGCGAGATGACCGTGATCGTCGGCGGCACGGAGACCGTGCTCGGAAAATACGACTCCTGCACGATTCCGCCGAACGAGGTGCGCGAGATCGTCAACCGCCAGAATGCCGTGGCCACCATGCTGGTGGTGATCCCGTACCCGCCGGGGGCAAAGCCGTGACCGACATCTTGAGGAACCCGCTGGCGCTCTTCGACGTGAAGGGCAAGGTCGCGATCGTGGCCGGCGCCTCCGGCGCCTTCGGCGCGCTTGCCGCCAAGGTTCTCGCCGGCGCCGGCGCCAAACTGGTGCTGGTCGCCGGGACGAAAAAGGCACTCGACGAGGTCACCGCCGCCTGCACCGACCTGGGCGCGGAAGTCGAAGCCATCAGCCGCCGGGCGGAGAGCGAGGGCGCCTGCGAAACGGTGGTAGCGGCCGCGGTCAAGCGCTTCGGCCGCGTCGACATCCTGGTGGTCGCCTCGGGCAAAAACCAAGTCGCCAAGATCGTCGACATGAAGCCCGAGCAGTTCCTCGATATCATGGACGTCAATGTCACCCAGAGCTGGCTGATGGCGCGCGCCGCCGGCAAGCAGATGCTCGCCCAGGGCGACGGCGGCAAGGTCATACTGATGTCCTCGGCGCGCGGCCTCCTCGGCCACCCGGCCGGTTACACGGCTTATTGCGCCTCGAAATCGGCCATCGACGGCATCACCAAGGCCCTCGGCTGCGAGTGGGGCGGCAACGGCATCACCGTCAACGCGATCGCCCCGACCGTCTTCCGCTCGCCGCTCACGGCCTGGATGTTCGCCGACGACGAGCGCGGCAAGGCGGTCCGCGCCGGGTTTCTCGCCCGGGTTCCCAAGGGCCGTCTAGGCGAGCCCGAGGATCTTGCCGGGCCGCTGCTTTTCCTCGCCTCGAAGGCCTCCGACTTCTACACTGGCCATATTCTCTATGCCGACGGCGGCTACACGGCGGGTTAGCCCATGGCGAAAGCGCGTATCGGGATTGTCGGCGCCGGCCTGATGGGCCACGGCATTGCGCAGGTATTTGCGGTCGCCGGCCATCCGGTGACGGTCTACGACGCCTTTCCGGAGGCACTGAAGACGCTCCGCTCGCGGATCGCGAAGAACCTCGCCGATCTCGGCCAGGACAGCGCGGCGGCGGAGCGCGTGACCCCATCCGAGACGCTTGCCAGCGCCGTCGGCGAGGCCGATGTCGTGATCGAGGCGGCGCCCGAGAAGCTCGCCCTGAAACAGGACATCTTCGCCGAACTGGAGAAACTCGCTCCGCGCCGGGCGCTCCTTGCCAGCAACACGTCGGTGATCCCGATCGGCAAGATCGCCGCGCGGGTGACCAGCCGCGACCGGGTCCTCGGCACCCACTGGTGGGTGCCGCCCTATCTCGTGCCCCTCGTCGAGGTGATCCAGGCGGAGGGCACGTCGGACGGGTCGGTGACGGCCATGATCGAGCTGCTCCGCTCGGTCGGCAAGACCGCCGTGCACGTGAAGAAGGACGTGCCGGGGTTCATCGGCAACCGGCTGCAGCATGCGCTCTGGCGCGAGGCGATGGCGCTCGTCCAGAACGGCGTCTGCGATGCCCGCACCGTCGACATCGTCGTCAAGGCAAGCTTCGGCCGCAGGCTGCCGGTGATCGGGCCGCTGGAAAGCGCCGACATGATCGGTACGGATCTCGCGCTCGACTGCCATGAGAACCTGCTCTTTGATCTCGACCGCACGCCAGGTCCCCTGCCCTACCTCAGCGACCTGGTCGCCGCGGGCAAGCTCGGCTTCAAGAGCGGCGAGGGCTTCCGGGCGTGGACGGCCGAGGAACAGTCGGCGCTCCGCGGCAAGCTGACCAACCATCTGAAGAAGATGGCAAAGGAAGATTCCGCCTGAACCGGCCCGCCACTACCCATCACCCGAGGACAGCATGGCCGCACGCGAGAAACAGAAGATCATCATCAGCTGCGCCGTCACCGGCTCCATCCACACTCCGACCATGTCCGATGCGCTGCCTTACCGCCCGGAGGACATCGCGGCCCAGGCGATCGGCGCGGCGGAGGCCGGCGCGGCCATCCTGCACCTGCATGCGCGCGATCCCGAGACCGGCAAGCCTACCCCCGACCCGGCGGCTTTCATGCGGTTCCTGCCGCGTATCAAGCAGAGCACCGACGCGGTCATCAACGTCACCACCGGCGGCGGCCTCACCATGACGGTCGAGGACCGGCTGAAGGCGCCGCTGGCCGCCAGCCCGGAGATGTGCTCGCTCAATATGGGGTCGATGAATTTCGGCCTCTTCCCCCTCGCCGACCGCTACAAGAAATACAAGTTCGACTGGGAGGAGCCCTACCTCCGCAACACCGACGACTTCATCTTCCGCAACACCTTCCGCGACATCGCCCGCATCATGGAACTGCTCGGCAAGGGCCATGGCACGCGTTTCGAGCACGAGTGCTATGACGTCGGCCATCTCTACAATCTCGCCCACTTCGTCGACCGCAAGCTGGTCGAGCCGCCCTTCTTCGTGCAGATCATCTTCGGCATCCTCGGCGGCATCGGCGCCGACGTCCGCAACCTGATGTTCATGAAGGAAACCGCCGACCGCCTGTTCGGCGACGACTATCGCTGGTCGGTGCTCGCCGCCGGCCGGCATCAGATGCCGTTCGCGACGCAGGCGGCGATGATGGGCGGCAACGTCCGTGTCGGCCTGGAGGATTCGCTCTACATCGGTCCCGGCCAGTTCGCCGCGAGCAACGCCGAGCAGGTTGCCAAGATTCGCCGGATCGTCGAGGAACTCGGCTACGCGGTCGCGACGCCCGCCGAGGCCCGGGCGACGCTCAACCTGAAGGGCAGCGACCGCGTCGGCTTCTGACGGTCAGGCGCCGAGAATCGACCGCGCGGCAGCGAGCAACCGCGGCAGAAACGAGCGAACCGGCGAAGCCGGCTCGGTCGAGATTCCTGCGACATTGCCGCGGAGGGCCGACGCCGAACGCAGACTCGCCCAGGACTCGGGTTCGAACCCCCAGCGAAAGTCGATCTCGAATGCCGCTCCGCCGGTGTCCGCCGGGTTTCTGACGACCGCGTTCATGGCTCTTTTCCCCTCTCGCAAAGGGTAGCTACCCGGGGTCCGCACGGAGGTCAGTGACCGGCGTCACACGCGCGGCTCAGTACGCCAGCCAGGCCTTGGCCGCGGCGAGCTCGCGGGTCTTGAACACGCGCAATGCCGCCGGCATCAAGCCCTCAAGCGCATGGACGGCACGGTCGTACGGCCCGTCGTCCGCAACAAAGGCGATCTTGTCGAAATCCGTGAAGTGACGCGTCCCGAACACCGCATCGTCGAGCGGGACGCCTTCCTCGTAGCCGTCGAATTCCGGCCCGGCGACGTAGAGCAGCCGGACTTTTCCGTTCCGCTCGATCGCCCATTCGAGGGTTGGCTCCAGCACGTCCTCGCGGTCAGCCATGGTGACCATGCCCGACGCCGCGAACCCGATGGCTCCCTGCGGCATGCCTTCGATCGCTGTGAACATGTTTCCCTCCTCGAATTCGAACGAGGCAACGAATGGGCGTGGGGTGCGATCCTTTGATGACGGGAGAAAGGAGTTTTCGTTGCAACAATCTGTCGCTTCCAAGGCGCGGCGGAACCAGGCGCCGCCGTCGCTGTTCGGCGATGGGGCCGTTCATTCGCCAAGGAGAGGATAATGCCGCGCGGAGACAAGTCGTCCTACACGGACAAGCAGAAGCGTAAAGCCGGGCATATCGAGGAAGGTTACGAGGATCGTGGCGTGCCGGTGAAGGAAGCGGAACGCCGGGCCTGGGCAACCGTCAACAAGGAGACCGGCGGCGGTAACAAGAGCGGTTCCGGACGCGGCGTTCCCGACACCAACGTATCCTCGAAGCGCGGCGGTAAACTCGGCGGCAAGGCCTCGGCTGCCCGCCCCGCAACCGCGCGCTCCGCTTCGGCGAAGAAGGCGGCCGCCACGCGGATGAAGTCGACGGCAACGCGCGGCAAGGCTTCGGCAGCTACCCGCAAGAAGCCGGCTCCCTCGAGCAAAAGGGCTGCTCCTTCGCGCAAGAAGGCGCCCGCCACGCGCAAGCCCGCCCGACACTAGGGAACCGACCGCTCCTGCTTGCCGTTCCGGGCTTCCGCGCCATACTTGGAACAGCGAAGAAACGGCGCCTGCACGTCAACCCTTTGTTGACCATGACAGCAGAGCATGTCGGCCAGGCGGGAGCGATGTCGGAATGCGAAGCCTGTTGATTGCCGGATTGCTTGTGGCGACGGGCCTCGCCGCGGGGTCGGCGCTTGCCGACGACGTCCCGGCGAAAACGCTGTTCGGAGCGGTGGCAAAACCTTCCGCCGCCGCTCCGCTGCCGATCGGCTCGTTTGCCAAGGGATGCCTCGCGGGCGCCGTGCCGCTTCCGGTCACCGGGCCGGCCTGGCAAGTCATGCGGCTTTCCCGAAACCGCAACTGGGGCATGCCTGAGCTCGTCAGCTTCCTCGAGAAGCTCGGCACCGCCGGGCGCAAGAGCGACTGGCCGGGCCTCCTCGTCGGCGATATGTCGCAGCCGCGCGGGGGGCCCATGGCGACAGGGCATGCCAGCCACCAGATCGGCCTCGATGCCGACATCTGGTTCGTCCCGATGCCGGATCATGTCCTCTCGGCCGCAGAGCGCGAGAGCATGGCTGCCGAATCCCTGCTCATCAAAGGCCGCCTCGCCGTCGATCCAGCCAAGTGGTCCGATGCGTATGCGCATCTTCTGAAGCGCGCCGCTTCCTATCCCGAGGTAACGCGCATCTTCGTCAGCGCGGCGATCAAGCAGCAGCTCTGCGACACCGCCGGTACCGATCGCGACTGGCTGAGGAAATTGCGCCCGTGGGCCGGCCACGCCGACCATTTCCATGTTCGCCTGCAGTGCCCCCCGGGCATTGCCGGCTGTACAGACCAGGCGTTGCCTCCCGCCGGCGACGGCTGCGGCGAGGAACTTGCCTGGTGGTTCAAGCCGCATCCACCGCCGCCGAAGCCTCCGAAGCCGGCAAAGCCCAAGCCGCCGCTGACCCTCGCGGATCTGCCGAAGGCCTGTGCGGAGGTTCTCACCGCCAGGGACAAGGAAGGGTCGCTGCCGACGAACTGAGCGACAGGCGCCGTCGGTCAGGACGGCGCGATCTTGAAATGCTTCGGCTTGCGGCGATAGACGGCGGCGCCGATCGTAAATGCCTGGCCTTCCAGCCCGCGCCGTTCCTCCGCGATGATGCCAAGCTGGCGCATCAACGCCGGATCCCCGGCGGGCCGGAGCGCCAAGCGCTCGGCCAGCATGGCGTGATCGTGGTCGAGACCGAGCTTTTCGCCCAGGCGATGGAGTTCGGCGGCCAGTTTCCGGGAACTGCGCGGAAGGCGCTTGCGGGAAAGCCGCAAGAGATACCAGAGGTCCTTCACGGCCTTCCGCCAGCGATGCAGATCGGGCGTGGCGAGGCTTGAGCGGGCGCGGCGCATGGCACGGCGGCCCCTGCGGTAGGAGCGGACGAGGGCGTCGCCGAGCAGATCGGCGCCATCGAGGTCGGTCGGGACAACGGCGAGGTCGGCGGCGACGCGCATCAGGCGCTCGCTGACTTCGCCGACGGGCGTCGCGCTGCGATGGGCCTCGACCGCCTTCAGGGCGAATTCTTCGACGACGCGGTCGAGCCCCGCTTCCCGCCCGGCCGCGGTCGCCGCGCGCAGTTCGCGAGCGCTCGCCGCCGCGGCATCGGCGTCGCGGGCGGCGGCGAGCAGCCGGGCGGCTCCGGCCAGCGCCCGCCTGGCGTCGGCCGCCTTGTCGCCAAGGACCGGCTTCACCACACGGAGGAGCGTGCGCACGCGTTTCAGGCGCTGGCGAACGCGGTGAACGCGCGCCTCGCGCGGGCCACGGGCATGGAGCTCGTGGCTTGCCTTGGCGATATCCTCAAGAACCAGCCGCAGGAGCGCGGCGGCGATATCTTCCCTGCGTCCGATGCGATGTGGCATCCGGCCCCCGCCTTCCGATCAGAGGTCAGGCCGCGACGCCGACCCCCACCGGGCAGGACACACCGGTGCCGCCGAGACCGCAATATCCGTTGGGATTCTTGGCCAGGTACTGCTGGTGATAGTCCTCGGCGAAGTAGAAGGGCGGCCGGTCGACGATTTCGGTGGTGATCGGCCCAAAGCCCTTGCCCGCCAGCTCCTTGCCGTAGGCTGCCTTGGCCGCCTCGGCGATCTTCCGCTGCGTCTCGCTGGCGACGTAGATGCCGGAACGGTACTGCGTGCCGATGTCGTTGCCCTGGCGCATGCCCTGGGTCGGATCGTGAGCCTCGAAGAAGGCCTTCACCAGCGCGGCATAGGTGACCTTCTTCGGATCGAAGACCACCAGCACAACCTCATTGTGCCCGGTCATGCCCGAGCAGACCTCGCGATAGGTGGCATTGGGCGTCGATCCGCCGGCGTAGCCGACGGCGGTGACGTAGACCCCGTCGATTTTCCAGAATGCCTTCTCGGCACCCCAGAAGCAGCCGAGCCCGAAGACCGCGGTCTCGAAGCCTTCCGGATAGGGACCCTTCAGGGGCCGGTGGTTGACGAAATGGGCTTCCGCGGTGGGCAGGGCCTCGGCTCGTCCGGGCAGGGCCTTTCCGGCATCCGGCATCGCAGCCTTCTTGCCAAGCATGCTGAGGATGTTCATTTGTTCTCTCCATCTCCGGCCGATCCGGCCGGCTGTTCGAACCTGTCGATACTATCCGAATATCGGCCACTAGGCATAGGCGGGCCGCCGCCGGCGCTTCCGCCCGGCAAAGGCCAGAATCCCGCCAAGCAGGCCAAGTACCGCGAATACGGGCAGCCAGAGGATCGCCTGGACCAGCGGATCCCAGACCCAGTGGCCGACGTGGCTCTCCACGTCCTTCTCGATGAAGGCCTGCACACCGGCGAGCGTCGCCGGGCTGTATTCCAGCCAAGCCATGCCGACCCGCGTGAAGGTCACGGCGGACGCGGCGATCGACTTGGCACCGTCGATGACCAGCGCCACCAGCGCCCCGGCTATGAGCCAAAGACCAACAAAACGGCTGATAAAGCGGATCATGCGGGCGGTGTCCCGCCGGGGTCGCGGCGAGCTTTGACGTAAATGGTCATGCGGCCATTTGGCCGCAACGGCGGCAGCCGTCAACTTTCCGCGACGCCGGCGCGATCCGGAGCCTGCCGCGGGATTCGCCGCCGTCTCATCCGGCCGAGCCGGGACACAGCCTTGCGCGGGGGTCGGCCGTGACTATAGTGCGCCCGCGTCCCCAACCCTGCGGAGGGGTGGCCGAGTGGCTGAAGGCGCACGCTTGGAAAGCGTGTTTGCGGGAAACCGTAACGCGGGTTCGAATCCCGCTCCCTCCGCCAACTAGCTCTACGAGAAATTCTCCGCGGCATCGAAACGTGGCCGATTGCCCGCGGTTGTGCGCCATTCCTCCACCAACCTCCGGACTCGCTGGCGCCGCGAACCTCCGAGTCGTTCTCTCTTTCCTCCTTCTTTCTCTGAACCTCCGGACTCCGTCACGTCAGTACGGAGTCTAAAACGCCAGCAAATCAGCAGGTTCTATCAGCGGGCCTTCTGTGCGATGTTTAGGTTGCTCTCGCCCGGGCGAGTACGCCGCAGCGCTCCGGCGAACGGGGTTCCCAACGCAACGCACTGCCGCAAGGTGGAGGACCCCGCTAAGCGTGTTTCGCGTTCTTCCAGCCCGCTCGGCGATTCGGCGATGTACTCGCCTATCCAAAGCTCGGCGGCGTACCAGGGGGTGCCGTGACACAGTTCTCGTCGTCGCCGTGCTGTCGGGAAGCATCTCACGCTTCGCGTCGAATTCGACGATCTGCACCGGCTGCTCGATCTGGCTCACATCGGCAGAATCGCCATCGGCGGGGGCCTCGGACCAGAGGAGCGCCCCGCCGCGGCGTCTTTTCCCCGATGCAGGAGGTCCGTTGGGATCTTCCAGGCGCCTGCGGGTTCGCACCCGGATGCAAAAGGTGCGCATCCGTGCCAAATACTCGCCTTTAGCAATTTCGCCTGCGCCAATGGATAAACGGAGCGTAGCGAACGCGCCATCTGCACGGCGTTCGGCCTGCCGGCCGTCGATCGCGCGGCTGCGACGAACAGGCGAGCTAACACAGAGCATTCGGTCTAACCTCGTTGGAAATGGTCGACTATCAAAATGGTGATGATGACGGCCGAACGCCACCTTGAAGAAGCCCTGGTCACCAAACTACGGGACCTCAAGTATGAACATCGTCCAGACATTCGCGACCGCGCCGCGCTTGAACGAAACTTTCGTGCAAAATTTGAAGAGCTGAACAGAGTCCGGCTTACGGACTCCGAATTCGCCCGCTTGCTCGACGATATCGTCACGCCGGATGTCTTTACCGCCGCAAGCAGATTGCGCGAGCGAAACAGCTTCACCCGAGACGACGGCACTCCGCTGAACTACACGCTCGTCAACATCAGGGACTGGTGCAAGAACTCGTTCGAGGTCGTCAATCAGCTACGCATCAACACAGACTACAGCCATCACCGCTACGACGTCCTGCTCCTGATCAATGGCGTCCCCGTCGTGCAGATCGAGTTAAAAACGCTTGGGATTAGTCCCCGGCGCGCGATGGAACAGATCGTCGACTACAAGAACGACCCTGGTAACGGTTACACTAGGACGCTTCTCTGCTTCCTGCAGCTGTTCATTGTCAGCAATCGCGATCGCACCTTCTACTTCGCGAATAATAACGCCCGGCATTTCACCTTCGACGCGGAAGAGCGCTTTCTGCCGGTCTACGAATTTGCCGATGTGAACAACAAGAAGATCGCGCACCTTGATAGCTTCGCCGAAACCTTCCTCGTCAAATGCACGCTTGGCCAGACCATCAGCCGCTACATGGTGCTGATCGCCACCGAACAAAAGCTTCTGATGATGCGGCCGTACCAAGTCTACGCGGCGAAGGCCATTGTGGACAGCATCACCCAAAACTGCGGGAACGGCTACATCTGGCACACTACCGGCAGCGGCAAGACGCTCACCTCCTTCAAGGCGTCCACCCTCTTGAAGGATAACCCCGACATTGAAAAGTGCCTCTTCGTCGTCGACCGCAAGGACCTCGACCGGCAGACCCGCGAGGAGTTCAACAGATTTCAGGAGGGCTGCGTCGAAGCAAACACCGATACTGCGTCCCTTGTCCGCCGCTTGGTTTCGGATGACTACGCTGACAAAGTCATCGTCTGCACGATCCAGAAGCTCGGCCTAGCGTTGGACGGCGCCAATCGGCGCAATTTTCGCGAACAGCTCGAACCGCTGCGCGACAAACGCATCGTCTTCATCTTCGACGAGTGCCATCGGTCCCAATTCGGCGAGAACCACAAAGCGATCAAGGAATTCTTCCCGAACTCACAGCTCTTCGGCTTCACCGGTACGCCGATCTTTGAGGAAAACGCGAGCCGCGTGCAGATAGAGGATCAGCAAGCCTCGCTGAAAACCACCGCCGATCTTTTTCAGAACCGACTGCACGCCTACACGATCACAGACGCCATCGAAGACGCGAACGTCCTCCGCTTCCATGTCGATTACTTCAAACCTGAAGGCAAGAACCCGCCGAAACCCGGCGAACCGCTCGCGAAAAGAGCGGTCATCGAGGCCATACTTGCAAAACATGACGCCGCCACAGGCGGCCGCAGGTTCAATGCGCTGCTCGCTACGGCGTCCATCAATGAGGCAATCGAATACCAACGTCTGTTCGCCGAGCTTCAGGCGGAGAAGCAAAAAGCCGACCCGGACTTCCAGCCGCTAAATATCGCTTGCGTCTTCTCTCCGCCTGCTGAGGGCGATCCAGATGTCAGGCAGATCCAGGAAGACCTGCCGCAGGAAAAGGCGGACAACGCCGTCGAGCCCGAGAAGAAGAAGGAAGCGCTTAAGGCCATCCTCGCCGACTACAACACCCGCTACGGCTCCAATCACACGGTTGGCGAGTTCGACCTCTATTACCAGGATGTGCAGAAGCGCATCAAGGTCAGCAATGGCCAAATGTCGATTTTCCGCACGCGCAGAAAATCGACATCACGATCGTGGTGGACATGCTGCTCACAGGATTTGATTCCAAATATCTGAACACGCTCTACGTCGACAAGAACCTCAAGCATCACGGCTTGATTCAGGCTTTTTCCCGCACCAATCGCGTGCTCAACGCCACTAAGCCTTACGGCAACATTCTCGACTTCCGG
>JBBQGL010000026.1:0-32040 GCA_038323025.1 Hyphomicrobiales bacterium | reverse complement strand
CCGATCCTCAGCACCTTTGGCCTCGCGATCGTCATCGACAACCTGCTCTTCGAGCAGTTCGGCGCCGACACGCGCTCGCTCGCGCCGTTCATCGGCGACCTGTCCTACGATTCATGGACGGTCACCGACGACATCTCGATCGGCAAGCTGGCGGTGCTCATCTTCGTAACGGCGGTGGTCGTGCTCGGCGGGCTGCACCTCTTCCTCAGCCGCACCGCGCTCGGCCGGGCGATCCGGGCGACCGCCGAGGACCCGGACACAGTCGGGCTGGTCGGCGTCAATGCGCGCGCCGTCAACGCCGCGGCAACCGCCATCGCCATGGCGACCGTCGGCCTTGCCGGGGCATTTCTCGGCATGCGCGCGACGTTCAACGCCTATGCCGGCGCGCCGCAACTGATCTTCGCCTTCGAGGCGGCGGTGATCGGCGGGGCGGGATCGCTGTGGGGGACGCTGCTCGGCGGCATCGCGCTCGGCGTCGCGCAAAACATCGGCTCGCAGATCAATCCGCAGGGCTTCCTGATCACCGGGCACGCGGTCTTCCTCGTGGTGCTGTTCGCCCGCCTCTATTTCGGCTCGCTTGGCGTCCGGTTCAGGGCGATGTTCGGGCGGCCGGCATGAGCGAGCGCATGGCGGTCACCGTCCAGCGCTGGACCCCGGCCTCGGTCGCCTCGGTAACCGTCGTCGCGGTGCTGTTTGCCGTTCTCGCGGCGGGGCCGCTGCTTCTCGGCGCCAACGCCATCGACAAGCTGACGACGCTCTTCGTCTACGTCATCCTGGCGGTGATGTGGAATGCACTCGCCGGCTATGGCGGGCTGGTCTCCGTGGGGCAGCAGGCATTCTTCGGCCTTGGCGCCTACGCCGCCGTGCGCCTTGCCGCTGCGGGTGTCAGCGTTTATCCGGCGCTGGTGATCGGGGCGCTGATCGTCGGACTGGTATCGCTGCCGGTCTCGGCGTTCATGTTGCGGCTGAAGGGCGGCGAGTTTGCCATCGGCATGTGGGTGGTTGCGGAGCTCGCCCACCTCCTCGTCAATCTCGACTCGCTGGTCCAAGGCGAAACCGGCACGTCGCTTATCGCGCTCAACGCCTACGCCGCCGATACCCGCCATGCGCTGACCTACTGGATGGCGCTCGGCGCCATGATCGCGCTGATGGGCGCGCTCTTCCTGTTGCTGCGCAGCCGCTTCGGTGCCTCAATCCAGGCGATCCGCGATGACGAGGAAGGCGCCGCGGCCATCGGCGTGCGTGTGCTGGCCACCAAGCGCATCGTCTTCGTCCTCGCCGCGACCGGCGCGGCGATGGCGGGGGCGCTGTGGCTCGCCACTACGATCACGTTCCAGCCCAAGACCTATTTCGGCGTCCAGTGGACCGCCTACATGATCTTCATGGTGCTGGTCGGCGGGCTCGGCACCTTCGAGGGCGCGATACTTGGCGCGGTCCTCTTCTTCCTGATCGAGGCGTGGTTCGGCGCCCTTGGCGTCTGGTATCTGGTCGTGCTCGGTGCCACGGCGCTTCTCTTCTCGCTCTTCGTGCCGCGCGGCATCTGGGGGCTGATCGAAGAGCGCTGGGGATTGCGGTTGCTGCCGGTCGGCTACCGCCTCGTCCAGCGCGGTCGCCCGCAGAAGCCCGGGATCGCCGGCCACGTACGCGGTCTTGCCTCCAGCGGAGGAGCAGGAACCGACCATGCCGCACGGCGAAACGATTCTCAGCGTCCTAGCCAGAGCTGCGGCCTTGGTGACAACAGAGTGAAATCGGGAGAAGCGAACATGGATATCCGGCTGTTGATCGACGGCGGCGAGGTAGCTGCCGCCGGCGGAGCGACCTTCGAGCGGAAGGACCCGTTTACCGGCAAGGTCGCGACACGGGCGGCGGCGGCGAGTGTCGCCGACGCCGTCGCGGCAGCCGACTCGGCCGCGGCGGCTTTCCCGGCCTGGGCCGAGATGGGGCCGAACCAGCGGCGGACGCTTCTCCTCAAGGCTTCGGAAATCATGCAGGCCAAGGTCGGCGAGTTCACCCGGCTGATGCTGGAGGAGACCGGGGCCACCGCGCCGTGGGCCGGCTTCAACGTCATGCTCGCCTCCCAGATGCTGCGCGAGGCGGCCTCGATGACCACGCAGATCACCGGCGAGGTCATCCCGTCGGACAAGCCCGGCACCCTTGCGCTGGCGGTGCGCCAGCCGGCCGGGGTCGTCCTCGGCATGGCGCCGTGGAACGCGCCGGTCATCCTCGGCACGCGCGCGCTGGCCATGCCGCTTGCCTGCGGCAATACCGTTGTACTGAAGGCGTCGGAGGTATCGCCCGGCGTCCACACCCTGATCGGCCAGGTCCTGGTCGAGGCCGGGCTCCCCAAAGGCGTCATCAACGTCGTCACCAACGCGCCCGCCGACGCGCACGCCATCGTCGAGGCGTTGATCGCCCACCCGGCGGTGAAGCGGGTCAACTTCACCGGCTCGACCCGCGTCGGCCGCATCATCGCCGAACTCGCGGGGCGCCACCTCAAGCCGGCGCTCCTCGAGCTCGGAGGCAAGGCTCCGCTGATCGTGCTCGACGATGCCGACATCGATGCCGCGGTGGACGCCATCACCTTCGGCGCCTTCATGAACCAGGGCCAGATCTGCATGTCGACCGAGCGCATCATCGTCGACGAAAAGGTCGCCGACGAACTGGTGGCGAAGCTTGCCGCCAAGGCCTCGCACCTGCCGGCGGGTGACCCCCGCGGTCATGTGGTCCTCGGCTCCCTGGTCGATCTGGCGCCGGCCGAGCGCATGGACGCCTTCATCAAGGATGCGACCGGGAAGGGCGGCAAGGTGGTCGCCGGCGGCAAGCGGACCGGAACGGTGGTCGAGGCGACCATCATCGACCGCGTCACCCCGGCCATGCGCATCTACAGCGAGGAATCGTTCGGCCCGGTGAAGCCGATCATCCGCGTGATGGGCGTCGATGAGGCCGTGCGGGTCGCCAACGACACGGAGTACGGCTTGTCGTCGGCGGTCTTCGGCGCCGACATCATGCGGGCCATGGCGGTGGCGAAGCGCATCCATGCCGGCATCTGCCACATCAACGGGCCGACCCTTCACGACGAGGCGCAGATGCCCTTCGGCGGCGTCGGCGGCAGCGGCCACGGACGCTTTGGCGGCAAGGCCGCGATCGCCGAGTTCACCGATCTCCGCTGGATCACCATCGAGGACCCGAAGCAGCACTATCCGTTCTAGGCGATGGCGATCGAACGTACCCAGGTCGGTATCGTCGGGGCAGGGCCGGCGGGGCTGTTCCTTGCCCACCTGCTGGCGCGCGCCGGAATCGAGTCGGTCGTTGTCGAGAGCCGCTCGCGCGAGTACGTCGAGGGACGCATTCGCGCGGGCGTCCTCGAGCAGGGCACCGCCGACCTCATCGGTGAACTGGGCCTCGGCGCCCGCATGGCGCGCGAGGCATTGATCCACGAGGGCATCGAGATCCGCTTCGCCGGCGCCGGACATCGGATAGATTTCCCGTCGCTCACCGGCGGCAAGCGAATTACCGTGTATGGCCAGCATGAGCTGGTGAAGGATCTGATCGCCGCCCGGATCGAGCGGGGCGGCTCCATCCGGTTCGAAGCGGGGGACGTCGGCGTTCACGGTATCGACGGCCCGAGCCCGACAATCCGATTCAGCGAACACGGCGAACCTCGCGAAATCGCATGCGATTTCATCGCCGGCTGCGACGGTTTCCACGGCGTCTGCCGTGACGCGATCCCCGCGGGACTGCTGAAGGCGTACGAGCGCGTCTACCCTTTCGCCTGGCTCGGCATCCTGACCGAGTCGCGGCCGGCCTCCGACGAATTGATCTACAGCCACAGCGACCGTGGCTTCGCGCTTCTGTCGATGCGCTCGCCGACGGTTTCGCGGCTCTACGTGCAATGCGACCCGGACGACGACCTTGCAGAATGGCCGGACGAGCGCGTCTGGGAGGAGTTGCGCCGCCGCACGGCAATCGCCGACGGCGGGTTTTCGATTCCCGAAGGCCCGGTTCTGCAAAAGAGCATCACGCCGATGCGCAGCTTCGTCGTCGAGCCGATGCAGCATGGCCGCCTGTTCCTCGCCGGGGACGCGGCGCACATCGTGCCGCCGACCGGTGCCAAGGGCTTGAATCTCGCGGTGGCCGACGTCCGCTGCCTGACCGGGGCGCTGGCCGCGTGGTACGCGACCAAGGCGACGACGCTCCTCGACGGCTACTCGGCCCGCTGCCTCAAGCGCATCTGGAAGGCGCAGCGTTTCTCGTGGTGGATGACGACGATGCTCCACCTCAACCCGCAGGACAGCGCCTTCGATCGGCGGCGGCAGCTGGCCGAACTGGACTATGTGACGAGTTCAAGGGCCGCCATGACGGCGCTCGCGGAGAACTACGTCGGGCTACCCTTCGAAGCGGACGCGGCAGGCTGAAGCTCGCCATCGGTGAAGTGAACCGCGCGACGAGCGGCGACGGCGGCTCTCAAGCCGGGGGCCGCCGCGGCGAGGAGCTCCCGCCAGTCAAGCTCGTAGCTGAACATATCCGGCCTGGCATCTCCCCGACGTCGATCGTCCCGTGCCACGGTTCCGAACACATACACGGGCGGTACAGCACCTTCGCGGGCGGTAAAGGCGGGATGCCGGGCGATCCTGAAGTCGAGATTCTTGCCCGCGTGGACGACACCGGGCCGGTTCGCGAGCCAACCGATCTTGTGCTGGAGGGTGCCGTGATGGGCGATGTAGAAGTCGGCCTGTTCAGACCAGACTATTGCCTCGAGAAGCCGGGCACCGATGAGGTTCTTGACGCGAACCTGGGGCTCAAGCTCGCCGACTATTTCCTCGGCAACCGCGGCTTCGGAGGCGACGTGCCGGGTCGCGGTTCTCCCGAGAGGTCCCTCCGGAACGCTGTAGCCATCGAGAATCACCGCCAGCGAGGGATAGTCCTGAGCCAATGCCCGGATCAAATTGATGAGGCCATTTTTCTGACCAAGCCATGTTCGGGCATCGAGCCTTAGCGTCACCCAAAGAACCAGCTCCGCGGATGACCGGAAGGTGGCCGCCGCGCGGACCGCGTGGGGACATGATCGGCGGGCCAATGAAGCTTCGCCGCCACGATTGCTTCGACGACGGAAAGTTCATTCCACAAATGGTGGGCGAAGTGCCTGGACTGCAGGAGGCAAACGGCCCGACGCGGTTCTTCAGCGAGAATCTTGCGCTGCACGAGACCGGAGTGTTCCACCAGAAAGGAACGCCAGCCTCCCACCGAAATCAGCGTTTTCGTCGAGGAGTCCGCCGTATCAAAGGAGATGAAGGTGTCGGCGTCAGGCAGGTAGAGCCCGTACTTCCCGACCGAGGCAAAGCCTCTCAACAGGAGGTAGAACACCCGGCGTCCGACGAAACGGTAGCCGTAGACGGTCATTTCGCGCCATTCCAATTCGGTCGATGAGAGGCAGCAAGAGGTCTCGACGATGCCTCCGGTCCATGGATCGATCGCGCGTATCAAACCCTGGCGGACAATCGAGAGGGCCAGCCCAAGCTGGATTTCGCCGTGCACCACGCCTGGCTCGGAGCTCCTGGCGCGGACGGCCAGTGGCGGGTTTTCGAGTCCGAGGAACAGATTCTGTCTGACGGCCTCGCCCGCGATCCCCAATTCGCGGCAGGCCTCGGCCGGGGGTCTGCCATCGACCGTCGGGAGGATCCGGATCGGGAACCGATCGTTGACGCGCCGGATGACTTCGTCCCGCTCGGCCGTGCCGAGGTCCGCGGGCATGGCGGACGGAAGGCGTGACCCTGCTTCAGGACTGTTCAATGCGCGCCAAATTCCGTGAGCGCGGTCAACCTCATCCTGCACGCTGAACTCATCTCCAAGCCGGTTTTGGGTTTGGGTGGCGGCTGGTGACTACCCTGCACCACGCTGTCGGGGCCAGCACCAAAAAAAGGGCATCAATGGGAATTGATCGGCCGCTCCTGCGATGTCTTTTGCCTCCGATCATTGCGGCGCCTTAAGGTCGCGCCGATTGACGAGGCCGATCCGTCCGGGCAGCATCGGCGCTCGTTTCACCGAGGAGGCAAGAAAATGAAAATCGCTTTCGCCGTAGCGATCGTGGCGGCTTTCGCGCTCGCCGGATGTCAGGGCAAGGAGGGCGCTGCCGGCCAGCAGGGACCCCAGGGTGCGCAAGGTCCGGCCGGGCCTGCCGGACCCGCCGGTCCCCCGGGGCCGGAGGGCGCGGTCGGCGCCGCCGGTCAGGCGGGCCCCGCAGGTCCCGCCGGTCCCGCCGGTGATGTCGGCCCGGCCGGCCCCGCCGGGCCGGTTGGCGCTGCCGGCCCCGCCGGGCCCGCAGGTCCCCCTGGCCCTGCCGGCGAAGTCGGCCCCGCCGGTCCGTCGGGCAAGGACGGCGCCCAGGGTCCCGCCGGTCCTGCCGGTCCGCAGGGCATTGCCGGGCCCGCCGGTCCGACCGGTCCGGCCGGCGAGAGCGGCACGGTCCTGCATCTGGCGCCAAAGAACTCCAACGGCGGCGTTACCTGCGCCAGCGGCGAAGTCGTGATCGCAGCCTACTGCGTCGGTTCCGACAATACCGCCACGCCGGTGGCCGTCCTCAACGACGCCTCGGGCGGCGAGCGGAATATGGTGCGCTGCGCTTCGGGCAACGCCGTCGCTTATTGCGCGGCGGTGAAATAGGCGCACGCTGACAATGCCGGTGGCGTTGCGACGCCACCGGCTCCTTCCTGCCCGCGCCCATAGCGGCGCGACGAAGCGTCAGAAGCAAGAGCCGCGGAAGCGGCCTGCCCGGGAGGTGACGTCGATGCAGTCCGAAGCCAAGAGCGCATTCGACGTCGGCGACCAGATCGTGGCGTTCAAGCAGCAGATGGCGCCGCGTCGCGATGCGCTGAAGCGTGCCTATGCCGAGGTGAAAGATTCGGTCAGTCGCGCCGCCGACAGGATTCGCGCCGACAACGCCGCCGGCCGGCCGACGATCCCGGAGCTGAACTACCGTGACGTGAAGGACGGCAGGATTTCCGACACGACCAAAGCGGCGATCCGCAAGAGCGGTTGCGCGGTGGTGCGCGGAGTGTTTCCCGCGGCGCAAGCGACCGAGTGGTTCGAGGAGGTCGGCCGCTACCTCATCGAGAACCGTTACGAAGAAAAGGAGGTCGAGAAGCGCAGCCTCGACAAATATTTCTCGGCGCTGAAGGCCGGCAGGCCGCAGATTTTCAACGTGTACTGGTCCAGGCCGCAGGTGCTGGCCCGCCAGGACGCGAAGCTCGCCGAAACGCGCGCCTTCCTCGATCGGCTGTGGACCGGATACGAGGGCATCTTCAACCCCGATCTCCAGTGCACCTATGCCGACCGCGTCCGTCGCCGCCAGCCCGGCGACAAGACGCTCGGCCTGTCGCCCCACATGGACGCCGGGACGGTCGAGCGCTGGATCGATCCGGGCTACCAGCGCGTCTACGAAAAGGTCTTCGCCGGCGACTGGCGGTCCTACGATCCGTTCGACGC
This sequence comes from Hyphomicrobiales bacterium, assembly GCA_038323025.1. GTDB lineage: Bacteria > Pseudomonadota > Alphaproteobacteria > Rhizobiales > Kaistiaceae > JAFKKF01. The sequence continues at coordinate 24,558 of JBBQGL010000026.1, read as the reverse complement.
GCGGCACCGCCTGGAGACGCGCGAGATTCCGTCGCCGGCGGTGGCGAGCGTCTTCCGCACCTATCAGGGATGGACGGCGCTCACCCGGCAGGGACCGAAGGACGGCACGCTGCGCGTGATCCCGATCGCCGAAGGGATTTCGTACGTGCTCCTCCGGGCGCTCCAGGATGACGTTCCGGAAAACGAGCTATGCGGGGCCGCGCCGGGCCGCGCCCTCGGTGTGCGGCCCGAGTGGCACGCCGAGATGATGGCGGGCACCGTCTCCATTCCCGAAGTGCTGCCCGGGGACACGGTGTGGTGGCACACCGACATCTGCCACTCGGTCGCTGACGAGCATGCGGGCAAGGAGTACGCCAGCGTCATCTATATCGGCTCGGCTCCGGATTGCGCCAAGAACCGGGCCTACCTGCCCGGCCAGAAACAGGCGTTCCTCGCCGGCAAATCGCCGCCCGATTTCGCGCCGATGGACTTCGAGGTCGACTTCAAGGGCCGGGCGACGGAGGCCGACCTGACGCCCCTCGGCCGCCGGCAGATGGGCTTCCAGGCGTGAGTCGGCAATTCCGTCGACGGCGAGGGTAACACCGGCCGTCGGGCCCACGTTCACGTGGCCGGCATCGTCGCCAGCAAGCGTCGGTCGTGTGCTAGAATCGGGCAAGATGGATACCCGCGGATTCACCCTCTTCGATACGGCGGTCGGAGCATGCGGCATCGCCTGGGGAGTCGGCGGAATCGTCGGCGTGCAGCTTCCCGAGGCCGACGAGGCGCAGACGCGGGCGCGGGTGATGCGTCGTCATGCGGGCGTGACCGAGGCGACGCCTCCGCCGAAGGTCCAGCGGGCCGCCGACGGGATCGCGGCGCTGCTCGCCGGCGAGGCGAGGGACCTGTGGTTCGTGGTTCTCGATCTGGAGGGCGTGCCGGCGTTCGAGCGCAGGGTCTATGCGATCGCGCGCACCATCAAGCCGGGAGAGACAATGACCTATGGCGAGATTGCCAGCCGCATTGGCCAGGCCGGCGCGGCGCGGGCGGTCGGCTGGGCACTCGGTCGCAATCCGTTCGCCATCGTTGTGCCCTGCCACCGCGTGGTTGCGGCCAACGGCAAGGCAGGCGGCTTTTCGGCGAGCGGCGGCAAGGTCATCAAGATGCGGCTGCTCACCATCGAACGGGCACGGACGAGCCCGGCACCTTCCCTGTTCGGCTACCTGCCGCACGCGGTCAGGCCGGCGCGGGGCGCTTCGTGAGATCGCGGGTCGGGGACTGGATCGCCAATGGGAAGCGTCCTGCGGAAGAGCAGTCCGGAGTGCCGCAATATCAAAGCCGCAAGCAGGTAGCTGCTGGCGGCTCTCGGCTTCGGTCTCGCGGGAGGAGCCTCAGTCGGCCATGGCGGCCGCAGGCGCATGCTGCGAGGCGCCGGTCATGGGGCGGTGGCGCAGGAGCAGGATCAGCGGAGCCGCGCAGAGCGTGATGATGAACATCAGCTGGAAGTCGTCGAGGTAGGCGATCATCGCCGACTGCTGATTAATCAGTCCGTTCAGTTGCGCCAGGGTCTGGGCTCCCGCGGGCGTGCGCAGGACCGCCGGAATGATCCCCGCCGCGTCGAGGTTCGGGTTGAAGCCGTTGATGAACTTCGTCAGGGACGAGTGATTGGTCTGGATGTTTGCCGTCAGGGTGGCGGCCATAACCGAAACGCCGATGGACGAGCCGAGGTTGCGGACGAGGTTGAAGAAGCTGGTCGCGTCGGTGCGCAGCGCCGGGTTGAGCGTCTGGAACGCGATCGTCGACAGCGGTATGAAGACGAAGCCGAGGCCGAATCCCTGGATGATGCCGGACCACACGAGCGGCCAGTAATTCATCTCCTGGGAAAAGTAGGTCATCCAGTACAGCGACAGCGCTGTCAGCGCGAGGCCAAAGCCGACGAGGATGCGCGGATCGACCTTTCGCACCATTCTGCCCACGGCGATCATCGAAACCATGGTGCCGATGCCGCGAGGCGCGAGGACCATGCCGACGGTGACCACCGGATAGCCGAACAGCGACTGCAGCATCGGCGGCAGCAGCGCCATGGTGGCGAGGAGAATGATGCCGACCACGAAGATGAAGGCCGAGGCGGCGGCGAAGTTGCGGTCGGTGAAGAGGCCCTTCGGCAGGAATGTGTCCTTGCCCATCACCGTATGGACGACGAACATCCAGCCGGCCGCGATGGCGATGCCGAGCTCGATCACGACCTCCGTCGAGTGGAACCAGTCCTGGTCGGGGCCGCGGTCGAGCATGAACTGCAGGCCGCCGACGGCCATCGACAGCATGGCGAAGCCGAAGAAATCGAAGCGGCGGAAACGGCGCACGGTGTCGGGCATGAACAGCCAGATGCCGGCGAGCGCCAAGGCGCCGATCGGCAGGTTGATGTAGAAGCACCAGCGCCAGCTGAGGTGGTCGGTCAGCCAGGCGCCTAGCGTCGGTCCGATGATCGGCGCGACCATGATGCCGGCGCCCCAGATCGCCATCGCCTGGCCCTGCCGCTCGCGCGGATTGATGTCGATGATGACCGACTGGGAGAGCGGCGCGAGGGCGGCGCCAAAAGCCCCCTGGAGAAGACGGAAGAAGACCATCTCCTCGAGATTGAAGGCGATGCCGCAAAGCGCCGAGGAGGCGACGAAGCCGACGACGCAGATCATGAACAGGCGTTTCCGGCCGATGTTGTCGGAGAGCCAGCCGGTGATCGGCGTCGCGATCGCGGCGGCGACGATATAGGAGGTGAGGACCCAGGTGATCGTATCCTGGGCCGCGCCGAGGCTCGCCTGCATATGGGGCAGGGCGACGTTGGCGATGGTGGTGTCGAGAATCTGCATGATCATCGCGGCCATCACCGAAAGGGTGATGAGGCCGCGATGCTTGACGGCGGACGGCGGAGGCGCGACGGCGGTGGTCATGCGGTCAGAGGCCTACTGGGCGGACTGAACCGGAGGCTGCATGTCGACTTCCACCGACGCGCTGAGGCCGGAGCGAAGCTGAACGCCGTCGGTATTGCCGGTAAATTTGATGCGGACGGGCACGCGCTGTACGACCTTCACCCAGTTGCCGGTCGCGTTCTGCGCCGGAAGAATGGAGAACTCCGATCCGGTTCCGGCACCGATGCTGGCGACCTCGCCGGTGAAGGTGTGCCCGGGATAGGCGTCGATGGTGATCGTCGCCTTCTGCCCGGGAAGCATGCGGGTCAGATCGGTCTCCTTGAAGTTCGCCTCGACCCAGCTGTTATCCGTCTCGACCAGACTCAGCAGGTCGGTGGGCATGGCCTGGGCACTGGCGACGTAGCCGCCAACCTGAAGGCGGCCGGTCTGCGAAACGATCCCGTCGACCGGCGCGTGCACCTCGGTGTTGCTGAGGTCGAGCGCCGCCTGCTCGCGTTTGGCGAGCGCGGCGAGCACGCTCGGGTGCTTGTCGGTCGCGATGTTGGGATCGCCGCCGAGGGCGGAAATCGCCGACAGCGCCTTCTCCTTCGACCGGGTGAGGGATTGCTGCGCGGTGTGGAGCGCGTTCTCGGCCGAGTCGTAGGTGGCCTGCGAGGCGATGCCCTTCTTCAGCAGATCCTGCTGGCGATCGAAGGCCTTCTGGTTGAACTCGACGTCGGACTGGGCCTGCTGCTGCTCGGCGACGGCCTCCTGGTAGGTCGAGCGCAGTTGCTCGACAGAGAGGCGCGCCAGCGCAAGCGCGGCGTCGGCTTGCGCCAGGGCAATGCGATAGGGCTCGGGGTCGATGCGGAGGAGCAGATCGCCCTTCTTGACCGGCTGGTTGGTCTTGACCGCGACTTCGACGATGCGGCCGGGCACGTCCGATGTGAGGGTGACGCGATCCTGCTGCACATAGGCGTTGTCGGTCGACGCATAGCGCCCACCGGTCAGCCAGAAATAGCCGCCGACGACGACCAGCAGCAGCGGAACCGACACCATGAGGATGAGGCGGCGGCGGCGGTTCGGCGCCGGTTTCTCGGCAGGTGCCGGAGGGGTGGCGGCGACCGCGGGTGACGGCGGCGCCTTGTCGGCGTCGCGGGCCTTGATCTCGACGACCTTGGTATTGCCATCCGCACTCATGCTGCACTGCTTTCTTTTGCGATTGTCACGGTCTTGGTTGAATGAGCCGGAGCCGCCTCTTCGGTGCGCTCCACGAGGTTGGCGCGGACGCGGGTGAGAACATCGGTTACCAGTTCGATCTCCGCCTCGGTCACGCCGGCCAACGCGCCGGTGAGGCAGCCTGAGGCGACGGAGCGGAACTGATTGACCAGAGGCCGGGCATTCTCGGTGAGGAACAGGCGATGCACGCGCCGGTCGTTCGGATCGGGACGCCGCTCGACCAGTTGTGCCGCCTGCATCCGGTCGATGAGGCGGCTGAGAGTTATCGGCTCCATGTCCATCTGATCGGCGAGCGCCGCCTGATTGAGCGGTTCCTGATTGAGGATCTCGGCCCGGGCCAGCGAAGACAGGACGCGCCATTGCGCGCTGGTGAGGCCGAGCGCCTGGGCCCGCTGGTCGATGCGACGGCGGAGCATCCGCCCTACATCATGGACTAGCAGTCCGAGGCCCTTCGCCGGAGGGTAGTTCGGGGTGTGAGAGTCGTTTGGCATGAGCACGCATATAATGAGCACGCTTATAATAGGCAAGCTGGCTATTTTGTCGCAGGTCACAGCGCGGCGGTCTGGAGGCCGCGATTTGACGCCAAGGCCCGGATTCACTGCCTTCCCATAGTCGCGCGCCGGGCGCGCCGTGCTAGAACAGACGGAGGCCACACTCCAGGGAGCGAGCGTCGTCATGACCACGGCGGTCCCATCGCGCGAGAGCGCCGCGATCCATCGCCTGCGCAACGCGCCGGTCGAGCATCCTGACAATCCGGGAGTGCCGCTTGACCTCGACGCCGTCGCCAGCGTGCGTGTGAACCTTTCGGCTGTCGAGCGGCGCGCTGCCACATTGCCGGGCCGGCGCACCGTGAAGAAGGAATGGCAGGCGGCCTGGCTGGTGAAGGCGGTGCAGTGCATCGACCTGACGACGCTCAACAGCGACGACACCGAGGGCAGGGTGCGCCGGCTGTGCGCCAAGGCGGAGCGCCCGATCCGCGAGGACATCCTCGCCGCGCTCGGCCTCGCAGGCCGTTCGATCACCGTCGGCGCGGTCTGCGTCTATCATCGCTTCGTCGCTGCGGCGAAGGATGCGTTGAAGGGCTCGGGCATACCCGTCGCCGCGGTGTCGACGGCATTCCCGGCGGGGCTGGCGCCGTTCGCGACGCGCCTCGCCGAGGTGCGCGCCTCGGTGGAGGACGGCGCCGACGAGATCGACGTGGTGATCACGCGCGAGCACGTCCTCACCGCCAACTGGCAGGCGCTCTACGATGAGGTCGCGGCGTTCAAGGCGGCGTGCGGGCGCGCCCACATGAAGACCATCCTCGGCACCGGCGACCTGAAGACGCTGCGCAATGTCGGCCGCGCCTCCATGGTGGCGATGATGGCCGGCTCGGACTTCATCAAGACCTCGACCGGCAAGGAGGGGGTCAACGCGACGATCCCCGTAGCGCTGGTGATGGTGCGCGCGATCCGCGCCTATCGCGAAGCGACGGGCCACATCGTCGGGTTCAAGCCGGCCGGCGGGATCTCCACCGCCAAGGACGTGACGAACTTCCAGTTCCTGATGAAGGAGGAACTGGGCAACGAGTGGCTGCAGCCGGGCCTGTTCCGAGTCGGCGCTTCGTCGCTGCTCGCCGACATCGAGCGCCAGCTCGAATATTTCGTCACCGGCCGCTACGCGTCGTTCGATCATCACGCGATGGCGTAGGGCGGATGCCCGCCGTCAGATCAGGCGGGTGATGGTCTTCTTCCGCCAGACGAACTGGAAATAGGCCGACTGCATCAGGAGCATCGCCGCGAAGGCGACGGGGTACGCGATCCATATGCCGTCGATGCCGAGGCTCGTCTTGCTGAGGAAATAGGCGACGGGCACCTCGATGCCGAGGACGGCGAAGATCGAGAGAGCCGTCGGGATGAGCACGGTGCCGCTCGCCCGCATGACGCCCGAAAAGACGCCGGCGGCGCCGAAGACGACGTAGCTCCACAGCGTGATCTGCAGGAGGCCATGGGCGAGCTCGATCACCGGCGGGCTGGTGATGAAGAAGCCGATGATGGTGCGCGAGAACAGGTAGGCGAGGATCACGAGCCCGCCGGTGATGGCGACGTTCATCAGAACACCGGTCCGGGTAACCGCGGTGAGGCGTTCCGGATGCCCGGCGCCAATTGCCTGTGCCCCGAAGATCGAGGCGGTGATGGCGATCGAGATCGCCGGGAACTGGACGTAGCTGACCACCTGGTTGACCGTGCCGTAAGCGGCGGTGGCGTCGGAACCGAAGGCGTTGACGAAAGACAGCACGGCGACCTCCGCCACCGACAGGAGGACGACCTGGATGCCGGTCGGCACGCCGATGCGGAGCACGTTCTTCAGGATGCCCCAATCGACGCCGAGGTGGTGCACCAGGTCGCGGTCGGGGGCGAGGGGATGGTTGCCGCGGCGAAGGTAGAAAAACATCCAGGTGAAGGCGACCACCAGCGAGATGATGCCAGCCGCGGCCGCGCTCTGGACGCCGAGCTGGGGCAGGCCTGCCCAGCCGCGGATGAAGGCCGGGGTAAAGACCAGGCCGACCACGGTCAGGATGACGAAGGCGTAAAGCGCGGTCATGGTGTCGCCGACGCCGCGCAGCATCGACGTGCTGACGATGAGGAGGAAGAAGAGCGGCAGCGTGACCAGCATGATGCGGGCATAGGCGGTCGCATCGGCCAGAATGTCGGGCGGCGTGCCGAGGAGGATGAGGAGCTTGTCGGCGAGGAGCCCGCCGAAGATCGCGACAAGAACGGCGGCGATGACGGTGATCGTCAGGGTCGTGCCGGCGACCGCCTTGACCTTGTCCAACTCCTTGGCGCCGAACGCCTGTCCGATCAGCACCGAGGCACCGGCGCCGAGCCCGATCACGAACGAGATGAAGAAGAAGAGAAGCGGGAAGAACGCCGAGACCGCGGCGAGCGCCTTCACCCCGAGCATCTGGCCGAGATAGACGTTGTTGATGGTGCCCGACAGCGCCTGGAGGATGTTGCCGAGCATCAGCGGCCCGAGGAAGATGAGAAAACGCTTCCACATCGGGGCGTTCGGATTCATGCGCGGATTTTTCACAGGGGAGGGTGCTCGCGGTCAGGCCGAACAGGCTCGTCGAGTGCGGGTGCCGCCAGCCGTCGCGCGTGGTCGCGCACGTCCGGGGGCCAGGATCGGGTGAAATCGTCGAAGCGCTCGCGGCTCCCGGCAAAGAGAGCGCGCGCCGCATCCTCGAAGCCGGGATAGTTGCCGGCCATCGCTGACATGAACCTATACACCGCCTCGCGCTGCTGGCGTATGCGGTCTTTGGCGACATTGACGCGGCGGGCTTCCTCGACGAGCTTGCGGAGCGCCACCGAGGCGCCGCCCGGCTGAAGGTTTAGCCACTCCCAATGCCGCGGCAGCAGCGTGATCTCGCGGGCGACGACGCCGAGTTTCGGGCGGCCGGGGCCGCGCGGTAGGAGGGGATCCGCCGTGCCGGTTTTGGCATCGCGCGTCAGCCGGTTGCGCACGTCGGCGAGCGAACCGCGCAGGTCAAGTTCGACCGGCTGGCCGGTCTCGTCGTCGAAGACGAGGATGGTCGTGTCGCTCCGGCGATCGAGCAGCTTCTTCACGGTGGCGGCGACCTCAACCACGTCGCCGGATGCGACCAAACGGTCGCCGGCAAAGGCCGTGCAGTGGCTGTGGGCGCTGGAATCCATGGCGGGTATTTATCCGGGTAAAATGTCTCGGTCAATATCATCCGGGTAAAAATTCCCGCCTATCAAAAAGCCCGCGGATCGGGCACTTATTCGCTGACCACTGATTTGAGGACATCCGCCATGTCCGTCGCCGAAATCCTCGACCACATCGAATACGGCCCCGCGCCGGAGAGCGACAAGGAGGCCCGTGCCTGGCTGAAGCGCCACGCGGAGGGGACCGGGCTTTTCATCGATGGCGCCTGGCGGAAGCCCTCCACCGGCGTGTGGTTCGACAGCATCGATCCGGCGACCGGCGACGTGCTGGCGAAGGTGGCCCAGGCGGGACCGGCGGACATCGACGCGGCGGTGAAGGCGGCGGCAAAGGCGCAGCCGAAGTGGGCGGCGCTTCCGGGCCACGAGCGCGCCCGCGCGCTCTACGCCATCGCGCGGCTGATTCAGCGGCACAACCGGCTGTTCGCGGTGCTCGAATCCCTCGACAACGGCAAGCCGATCCGCGAGACGCGCGACCTCGACATCCCGCTGGTGGCGCGGCACTTCTACCATCACGCCGGCTGGGCCCAGCTGATGGATACGGAGCTGGCGGGGCGTGCGCCGGTCGGCGTCTGCGGGCAGATCATTCCGTGGAACTTCCCGCTGCTCATGCTCGCCTGGAAGATCGCGCCGGCAATTGCGCTCGGCAACGCGGTGATCCTTAAGCCGGCGGAATACACGTCGCTGACCGCGATCCTCTTCGCCGAGATCGTGCAGATGGCGGGTGTACCGAAGGGGGTGGTGAACATCGTCACGGGCGACGGCGCCACCGGCGAACTGATCGTCAGGCACCCGGGCATCCACAAGATCGCTTTCACCGGCTCGACCGAAGTGGGCCGCAAGATCCGAGAGGCGACGGCGGGCTCGGGAAAATCGTTGACCCTCGAACTCGGCGGCAAGTCGCCGTTCATCGTCTTCGACGACGCCGATCTCGACAGCGCGGTGGAGGGCGTGGTCGACGCGATCTGGTTCAACCAGGGCCAGGTTTGCTGCGCCGGCTCGCGGCTGCTCGTCGAGGAGAGCATCGAGAAGCCGTTTCTCGACAAGCTGAAGGCGCGCCTGGAGACGCTGCGCGTCGGGCCGCCGCTCGACAAGGCGATCGACGTCGGCGCGATCGTCGCGCCGGTTCAACTCGATCGCATCCGCGCGCTGGTGGCCAAGGGTGTCGAGGAGGGAGCGGAGCTCTTCCAGGGCAAGGGCGAGATGCCGGCGAAGGGCTATTTCTTCCCGCCGACGCTCCTCACCAACGTCCACCCGGCGTCGACCTGCGCGCGTACGGAAATTTTTGGGCCCGTGCTGGTCGCCATGACCTTCCGCACGCCGGACGAGGCGGTGGCGCTCGCCAACAACACCGAGTACGGGCTCGCCGCGAGCGTGTGGTCGGAGTCGATCAATCTCGCGCTCGACATCGCGCCGAAGCTCAAATGCGGCGTCGTCTGGGTGAACTCGACCAACCTGTTCGACGCCAGCGCCGGCTTCGGCGGCTACAAGGAATCGGGCTTCGGCCGCGAGGGCGGTCGCGAGGGGCTGGGCGCCTATACGAAGCCGGTGTGGATGAAATCGGCCAAGCCGATCGTCGCCAGGCCGTTCGTCAAGCCGGAGCTCGGGCTCGAACTGGTCGGCGGCTCGATCGACCGCACCGCCAAGATGTATGTCGGCGGCAAGCAGCAGCGGCCCGACGGCGGCTACTCGCGACCGGTGGCGGCGCCGAGCGGCGCTCTCGCCGGCGAAGTGGGCGAGGGCAACCGCAAGGACATCCGGAATGCCGTCGAGGCGGCGCGGAAGGCCGCCGGCTGGGCTACCGCGAGCGAACACAATCGCGCGCAGGTGCTCTACTACGTCGCCGAGAACCTTGCCGCGCGCGCCGCCGAGTTCGCGGACCGCCTGCGTATCCTCCGCGGCGTGAAGAGCGCCAAGACGCGGCTGGAGGTGGACGCGTCGATCGAGCGGCTGTTCGCCTTCGCCGCGTGGACCGACAAGTACGAGGGTGCGGTCCACCGCCCGCCCTTCCGCGGGCTGTCGCTCGCCATGAACGAGCCCGTCGGGGTCGTCGGCATCGTCTGTCCCGAGGAGCCGGGGCTGCTCGCCTTCGTGACGTTGATGGCGGGCGCCATCGCCGAGGGCAACACCGTCGTCATGCTGCCATCGGAAGCGCAGGCGCTGATCGCGACCGATTTCTACCAGGTGCTCGACACCTCCGACGTGCCCGCCGGCGTCGTCAATATCGTCACCGGGGACAAGCGGGCGCTCGGCCTCGAACTGGCGAAGCACGATGCGGTCGACGCGGTCTGGTATTTCGGCGATGCCGAGGGGGGCGCGGCCATCGAGAAGGCCTCGGCCGGCAATCTCAAGCAGACGTGGACGGAGACGGTGACGCGCGACTGGGGCGACCCGGCGATCAGCGGCGGCCGCGAGATCCTCGGCCATGCGACCCAGGTCAAGAACATCTGGATTCCGTACGGGGAGTAACCCGTGAAGGTTGCGTCATTTTCGACGTGATGGCATGATGGCGCCATCATGAGTGCGCGCACCCAGATTACAGTCGATTCGGACCTTCAGCGGCGAGCCCGCGCCAAGGCAACGGCGTTGGGTATTTCGTTTGCCGAGTATGTGCGCCAGTTGCTGGCCAAGGATCTTGGCGAGGAGCGACCGACGGCCGATATCTCCATCTTTTTCGATTTGGTCAAAGACGGCCCGGCGACCGACATCGCGCACGACAAGGACAAGATGCTCAGCGAAGCAGTCTGGGACAACTATCTGCGCAAAGTCGGTCGCCAGCCGCGACGGTCGAAGCGCCAGAAGCCTGCCGCGGCTTGAGCGTATTCATCGATTCTTCGATCTGGTTCGCGGCGATTGTCGCCAAGGACGCCAATAACCAGCGTGCCAAACGCTTGCTTGCCCAGGCACGTTCGCCCGTCACCACGGATCACGTCGTGGTGGAGACATGGCTTCTGTTGAACGCTCGCCATAGCCGGGCAGCCGCCGAGGCCTTTTGGGAGCGCGCGGGCTCGGACGCGGTTCGCGTTGAGTATGTCACGGCCATTGATATGGAGTCGGCCTGGCGCGCGGGTGGCATCTTTCCGGATCAGGATTTTTCGATCGTCGATCTTACGAGCTTCGCCGTGATGGAGCGGCTCGGCATTCTGAAAGTGGCAAGTTTCGACCACCACTTCGCCATCTACCGCTTCGGAAGAAACCGAGACAAGGCATTTGAGGTTCTACGCTGACATAACGGGGGGAGATCGGATGAACGGGAACATCGTCCTGGCGATCGTTGCGGCGGTAGCGGCTGCCGCCGGTGCCGGCCTGCTCTGGTGGCGGGCGAAGGTCGGGCGCGAGCTGGCCTTGATGCGAGGAACCGAAACCAGCAAGGCGACCGACATCAAGGGGAAGGCGCCCGGCACGCTGGTGGAACTGAAGGGCGTGCTCCGGGCAGAGACCCTGCTGAAGGGCGAGTTCTCGGGGAGCGACTGTATCTACTACCGCGCACTGGTCGAGCGCGAAGTTCAGCGCTCGCGGCGCGATTCCAACGGCCGGAGCACGACCGAGCGGACATTCGAGACCGTCTCCTCCACCGAACGCCACACGCCCTGTGTGCTGGAGGACGCAAGCGGAACGGTCGCGATCAATTTCGAAGGCGCCAAGGTCGAAGGCGTGCAATCGCACCAGCGCTACGAGTCGGGCGGTGTGATGGGGACCGTCGTCGGGGGTGTCCTCGGCAGCCTGCTGCCCGGCGGCGAGACCGTGCTCGGCCACCGTTATACCGAATGGATCATTCCCGCCGGCGTGCCGGTCTATATCCTCGGGTCGGCCATCGCGAACGGCGGCGTCGGCGCTTCGCCGACCAAGGCCAACCCGTTCATCATCAGCCACAAGTCCGAGGAAGAGCGTGAGCGTTCGCTCGGCTGGACGCGGCTCTGGCTGGTCGTCGGCGCGGCCGTCGCCTTCGCGATTGCCGCGGGCCTGCTCTACTGGTCCATGAAGGCGCCGGCGTCTTAGCCGGCGACGCTCGCGCGCTACGACTCGCCGGGCTTGGCCAGATCCTCCGGCCGGCGCACGGTGACGTTCAGGTCGTTCACCAGTCCGTTGGAGAGCGAATAGACCCAGCCGTGGACGCTCAGCGTCTGGCCGCGCGCCCAGGCGTCCTGGACGAAGACGTCGGAGGCGACGTTGTTCACCTGGCGGATCACGTTCAGCTCGCACAGGCGATCGAGCCGGGCCTTCTCGGCCGGGATCGCTTCGAGCTCATGGCGATGGTCGTGGAAGACCTCGCGGATCGGATGCAGCCAGTGGTCGACCAGACCGCGGCGCTTGCCGTCCACGGCCGCGGCGACGCCGCCGCAGCCGTAGTGGCCGACCACCATGATGTGCTTCACCTTGAGCACGTCCACCGCGAACTGCAGGACGGACAGGTAGTTGGCGTCCTGGGGCGGAGCGAGGTTGGCGACATTGCGATGGACGAACAGCTCGCCCGGATCGAGGTCGACGATCTCGTTGGCCGGGACGCGGCTGTCGGAACAGCCGATCCACAGGTATTCCGGCGCCTGCTGGCGTTCGAGCCGGCGGAAGAAGTCGGCATCGACCGATACCTTGCGGGCGGCCCAGGCGCGGTTCTTGGCTTTCAGATCGTCGAGCATCCCGGAACCCTTACGGCCGGAGGCCTTCGCCGGCAAGCCGGGAAGCGCGCAACCCTGTCATGCCGAGAGAACAGCGATGGCGCAAAGCCGCCAAAAGCTGTATCGATCCGGCCCGTCTGACGGCCTCGCGATGCGGGCGCCGCCGCCCCATATGAAGCGCCGCCATGAACGACACCCCGACCGCCCGGACGAACGTCTATCCCCCCGCCGACCCCAGCCCGAGCTTCCCGAAGCTCGAGGAAGCGGTGCTCGCGTGGTGGGACGAGGAGAACCGCGTCTTCCAGCGCTCGATCGAGCAGCGCCGGGAGCAGGGCGCGCCGGAATTCGTCTTCTATGACGGCCCGCCCTTCGCCAATGGACTGCCGCACTACGGGCACATCGTCACCGGGTTCGTGAAAGACTTGGTGCCGCGCTACCAGACGATGCGCGGCAAAACCGTGGAGCGGCGATTTGGCTGGGATTGCCACGGCTTGCCGGCGGAGCTTCATTCCGAAACGGAACTCAACCTGAAGGGCCGGCGCGACATCCTGAAATACGGGATGGCGCGCTTCAACGAGCACTGCCGTACCTCGGTGATGCAGTTCCGCAAGGACTGGGAGTACTACGTCAACCGTTCGGCGCGCTGGGTCGATTTCGACAACGACTATCGCACCATGGACCTCTCCTACATGGAGAGCGTCATGTGGGCGTTCAAATCGCTCTGGGACAAGAGCCTCGTCTACGAGGGCTTCCGGGTCGTGCCCTATTCGTGGGCGGCTCAGACGCCGCTCTCCAATTTCGAGACGCGGCTCGATAATGCCACGCGCATGCGCCAGGACCCGGCGCTGACCATCGCGTTCCAGCTGCACAAGACAAGCGGCGAGACGCTGGCGCCGAAGCTGCTGGCGTGGACGACGACGCCGTGGACGCTGCCGTCCAACCTCGCTCTGGCGGTGCATCCCGACGCCGACTATGCGCTTCTCGAAAAGGGCGGGGAGCACTGGATCCTCGCCGAAACGTCGCGGGAGCACTACGCCAGGGAACTGGAAGGCTTCGTCAAGGTCGGCAGCTTCAAGGGCGCGGAGCTGATCGGGCGTAGCTACGAGCCGCTCTTCCCGTTTTTCGCGACCAACCCGAATTCCTTCGTCGTCATCGGTGGCGCCTTCATCGAGCTTGGCGAAGGCACCGGCGTGGTCCACATCGCGCCCGCCTTCGGCGAGGACGACATGGCCGTGGCGCAGGCGGCGGGGATCCCGATCGTCGATCCGGTCGACTTCGAGGGCAATTTCACCGCCCAGGTCCCGCCGTATGCCGGAAAGAATGTCTTCGAGGCGAACAAGGACATCATCCGCGATCTCAAGGCGCGCGGGGTGGTCGTTCGCCATGAGACCTACGACCACAGCTATCCGCATTGCTGGCGCACCGACGAGCCGCTCATCTACAAGGCGATCCCGTCCTGGTACGTGAAGGTCACCGCCTTCCGTGATCGCATGGTCGAGCTCAACAAGGGCATCGACTGGGTGCCGGCGCATATCCGCGAAGGCGCCTTCGGCAACTGGCTTGAAAACGCGCGCGACTGGAACATCGGCCGCAACCGCTACTGGGGCTCGCCGGTGCCGGTGTGGAAATCCGACAATCCGGCGTTCCCGCGCATCGACGTCTACGGCTCGCTCGACGAGATCGAGCGGGATTTTGGCGTGCGGCCGAAAGACTTGCACCGCCCCTACGTCGACGAGCTGACGCGGCCGAACCCGGACGACCCTTCCGGCAAGTCGACCATGCGCCGCGTCGAGGACGTGCTCGACTGCTGGTTCGAGTCGGGCTCGATGCCGTTCGCGCAGGTGCACTACCCGTTCGAGAACAAGGACTGGTTCGACGGCCATTTCCCCGGCGACTTCATCGTCGAATATGTCGGGCAGACGCGCGGCTGGTTCTACACGCTGATGGTGATGGCGACGGCGCTCTTCGACAAGGCGCCGTTCCGCAACGCCATCTCGCACGGCATTGTGCTCGACGAGAACAAGCAGAAGCTCTCCAAGCGCCTGAAGAACTACCCGGACCCGGTCGCGGTCTTCAACGACTACGGCGCCGATGCGCTGCGCTGGTACATGGTGTCGTCGCCGCTTCTCTCGGGCGGCGACCTCGCCATGCCGAAGGACGGGCACACCATTGCGGAGACCGTGCGCCAGGTTCTGCTGCCGCTGTGGAACGCCTATTCGTTCTTCACGCTCTACGCCAATATCGACGGCATCAGAGGGAAGCTGGTCACCACCGCGGAAGGCGAACTCGACCGCTACATCCTCTGCAAGACGGCGGAACTCGTGCGCACCGTCGAGGCGGCGATGGATCGGCTGGATCTCGCCGCCGCCTGCAGCGCGCTGCCGCCGTTCATCGAGGCGCTGAACAACTGGTACATCCGGCGCAGTCGCGAACGCTTCTGGAAAAGCGAGAAAGACGCCGACAAGCGAGCCGCCTACGACACGCTCTACACCGTGCTGGTGACGCTCTGCCGGACGATGGCTCCGTTCCTGCCGTTCCTGACCGAGCACATCCACCGCGCGCTCTGCGACGGCGAGAGCGTGCACCTGCAGGACTGGCCAGAGGTTTCGGTCTTCGCGGTCGACACGGCGCTGGTCGAGCGCATGGATCTGGCGCGCGCCGTCTGTTCCTCGGCGGCCTCGATCCGCACGGCCAAGAACCTCCGCAACCGGCTGCCGTTGCGCAAACTTACGGTCGCGCATCCGCGTCACGCGGTGCTCGAACCGCTCCGCGAGGTGATCGCCGAGGAGGCGAACGTCAAGGAAGTCGCGTTCGCCAACGAGCCGAAGCAGTTCGGCGCCGAGGTGCTGGCGGTCAATTCGCGCCTCGTCGGCAAGCGTCTCAGCGCGGCGATGAAGGATATTCTCGCGGCTTCAAAATCCGGCCGGTGGACGCGGGCCGAAGGTGGCGCCGTCGAGGTGGCGGGCAATCGCCTGGAGCCCGGCGAGTTCGAGGTCCGCTTCCAGGCCCAGGCCGGCCTCGATGCCACGAGCTTCGACAGCAACGCCGGCGTGGTGGTGCTCGACACGAAGATCGACGCCGAACTCGAGCGCGAGGGGGTGGCGCGCGATTTCATCCGCCTGGTGCAGGTCGCCCGCAAGGACGCCGGCCTCAACATCTCCGATCGCATCGCCATCGAGGTGAAGACGGGCAAGGTGGTGATGGATGCGGTCGCCGCCCACGACGGCATGGTCAGGGGCGAGACGCTGGCGGTGTCGCTGACGCCATCCGATGCGCCGGCAGGCTTCCTTTCCGAGGGCAAGCTCGCCGATGAGCCGGTGATCATAGGGGTGAGGGCCGCGTAGGCTCGCCAATATAGAATTGCAACCATAGCGGGAGTGTCTTAGATTTTGGATGTCATCGGAGACGTCCCATGCGGTGGATTTTGGTGGTGGCGTTCGTGGGGATTTTGCCCGCCTTCAGCCAAGATAATCCCGAAGCAGAATTGAAGAAGGAATGCGAAACCACGAAGGACGTGCTGGAACAGATTGCGTGCAAAATAAAAGGCGGCACTAAACTGGATACTCGCGGGACGCGTGTTTTTCGAACTTTGCCGTCGACGTTCTTCCCTTCGATAGATTCTCAACTAAAGCTTGGACAGTTTGGGGTCTCAATGCAATGAGCTGGGAAGACGTCAGCTCTATTGTAGTTGCGATTGGGATCGTTCTATTCGTCTCAATTGCAATCTGGGTATTTGGGCGTCATCAGAAACGCCAACCGGGTGATTCAGGGGCGCTTTTCGTCGCCCTGCTCTGTCTCTGCATGCTCGGCATAGTGTGCGGGCAAGTGTCGGGGCAGTCCCGAGAGCCGGCAGTGCAGACCGTCATTCCCGCGGTGCTCACGCTAATCGGTAGCGTGCTGGTGTATCTCGTGGGAGTTCACGGGATCGCAACTCAGCGGTCGGTGTCGGGTCTGATTCTTGGCTTTACGTTTTGTTTCTTCGTTGGAATTCACCTGGGTGCCGAGAATAGGGCGATCTACGACAGCGAGGTTCAGGACAAAAACTATCTCGCGGCGCAGGCAGTGGCCGCCCAGCATGCCCGGCACATGGCAGAACTTCAGCGGTTATCCGACAATGTGGAGCTGTTCGAATTTGCTTCGGCTCTTGTCGTCCAAGGCAAATTGCCAGCGAACTATGATCCCTTTTCCCAAGACACCAAGAGACCCTCAACCAACGCGGAAGCTGCCGACTCCACCCCGAAATAGGGAGGGCAAGCTCGCCGATGAGCCGGTGATCATAGGGTGAGGGTCGCGAGCTGACCGGCGGGCCGTTCGTCAGGCTATTTGCTTCCCAGGACGTTGGGGCGGATAGTGGGGGCAGGCACGGCGTGGTGCCCCCCAACCCCGAATCCGCGGACGCTGCCATGGTCAAACCAGCCGACAAGCCCGCGCGCGGTTACGACAACGGCCTGCTCGCTGCCCTGTCGAAGCGCGACCTTGCGTTGCTAGAGCTTCACCTGCGCGCCATCGAGCTACCGGTACGTCACGTCCTGTTCCGGGCAAACGAGCCGATCCGTGAAGTCTATTTCATGGAGAGCGGCTTCGCTTCCATCGTCGCCAAAACGCCGCGCGGGGCCTCGATCGAGGTGGGGGTCATCGGCCGGGAGGGCATGGTCGGGGTGCCGGTCGTCCTCGGGCAGGGGCGCTCGCCGCACGAGTCCTACATCCAGGTCGCCGGCAGGGGATTTGTGATGAAATCGGACGATCTCTGGGCGGCGATGAAGAAGAGCTGGCCGCTGGCCGACATTTTGCTCAAATTCGCATACGCGTTTCTCGTGCAGGTAACCCATTCGGCGCTCGCCAATGGCCGCTTCACCATGGATCAGCGCTTGGCGCGCTGGCTGCTCATGGCGCACGATCGCATCGACGGCGACGAGATCAAGCTTACTCACGAATTCCTGGCGATGATGCTGGGCGTGCGGCGCGCCGGCGTGACGGACACCCTCCATCTGCTGGAGGGCACGGGCGCCATCAAATCGGTGCGCGGTCACGTGCTTGTGCGCAATCGCGAGAAACTCGAGAAGATCGCCGGCGATTGCTATGGGCTGCCCGAGTCGGAACTCGCCAACATGGGCCTGTCGCCCCGGGCTCCGCGGCCGCCGACAACCAAGCCGGCGGCCGAGCAGGAAGAACCGGCCTAGCGGCGGCCGGCCAGCCGCCACCCCGCGGGGATGAGGAGGGCGGCGAGCGCGATCTTCAAGAGATCGCCGAGGATGAACGGCGACACGCCGCCGGCGAAAGCCTTGGCCGCGCCGATGCCGGTCGCACCGCTGGCCAGCGACGCGAACCATGCCAGCCAGACGAATCCGAGGAGGAATACGACCGCATCGGCGGCGACCATCGCGGCGAACAGCTTGAACGCCGAACGGTCCCACCCGCGATCGGCGGCGTAGCCGACGATGATGGCAAGAATGACGAAGCCGGCGAGGAAGCCGCCGGTCGGTCCGAGGAAATAGGCCGGGCCGGAGCCGCCGGGGGTGCCGGCAAATACCGGCAGGCCGAACGCGCCCTCGGCGAGGTAGGCGAGCACCGTTGCCACGCCGAGACGCATCCCGTAAGCGGCGGCGATGGCCATGACCGCAAACGTCTGCAGGGTCATCGGGACCGGGTAGAACGGAACCTTGATCTTGGCCGAGATGGTAAGCAGCGCGGTGCCCGCGATCACGAGAACGGCGACCTGAAGCGCGCGGCCAACACCCCTCGGCCAGAAGGTCGGCGCGAGGGCGAGAGCGTTCAACTGCATGTATGTCTCCACAATCCCCGAAGATGCGAATTTCATCGAACCTATAAGGACAATCGCCCCGTGCGACAAGCGGGACGGAGCCTCGGTGGAGCAGGGTGGGTCTGCAGAATCCGCTTGTCCGCAGGCCGCGCTCGGCTACACATGCGGATGATGAAAGACGAGGCGCTGAAACGCATCCTGTCGGCGGCACCGGTGGTTCCGGTCCTGACCATCGAGGATCGCAAGGCCGGCGTGAACCTGGCACGCACGCTGGTCGCGGGCGGGTTGACTGCAATCGAGGTGACCCTGCGCACTGCGGCGGGCATCGAGGCCATTCGCGCGATAGCCGCGGAAGTCGAGGGCGCCAATGTCGGCGCCGGGACGGTGCTCGACCGGAAGCAACTTGCCGAGGCGGTGGCAGCCGGCGCGAAGTTCCTCGTCAGTCCGGGTGCAACGCCTGCGCTTCTCGATGCCGCGAAGGACGCGCCGGTCCCGTTCCTGCCCGGCGTCGCCACGGCGGGGGAGGCGATGACGCTTGCCGAGCGGGGCTATCGCTTCCTGAAATTCTTCCCGGCCGAGCCCGCCGGCGGTATCCCGTACCTTAAGGCGCTGGCGGCGCCGCTCCCGGCGATCCGCTTCTGTCCTACCGGCGGGATCGGGGCGAAGAACGCCGGCGAGTATCTTGCGCTGGCCAACGTCATCTGCGTCGGCGGTTCGTGGGTGGCGCCGGCCGATGCCGTCGCGGCCGGGGACTGGAAGCGGATCACGGCGCTGGCGAGCGCTGCGGCGGCGCTCCGCTGACTTACGCTTCGATCTCGGCGTAGAGGATCACCAGCGACGTGCAGTCGAGCGGCATCACCGGGTTGGTGTAGATCATCCGCGTATGCCGGCCGCGCTCACCGAACGCCGTGTTGATCAGGTCGGAAGCGCCGTTCAGGCACTTCGGGTGGTCCTTGAAATCCTCCGCGACCCAGAGGACGCCTTCCAGGCGAACGATGCGTTTGACCTTCGAGAGTTCGCCGACTGCCTCCTTGATCTGGGCAATGGCGTTGAGGCAGGACAACTGACAGGACCTGTATCCGTCCTCTCCGGAAACCTCGCGGCCGATCTTGCCGACATATGCGAGCTTGCCGTCGCGCCAGGGCAGATTGCCCGAGGTCATGACCAGATTTCCGGTGATAGCCCAGGGCACGTAGTTGGCGACGGCACCGGCGGGGGGCGGAAGCGACAGGCCGAGATCGGCGATGCGCTGTTCTGGCGTCGTGGCGGCCATTCGGGATTCCTCATTGGTCTCGCTTGAGGGTGTCATTGCGCCCGGGGGAATTCAATCCGCGAAACCTCCGCTGAGGCAGCGGTTTAGCGGGCAGGAACCGCCAACCGCGACCCGGCCGGCGGAGTGGATTTGCCTTGCATCCAGCGGCAATTCGCCCCATATCAGCCACGCTCGGGCAACTTTGGACCCGGAGACTGGAAAACTGTGCGGGCAAAAAACACCTCGCAGGTCAGGATGAATTCCCGGCCGTCTGATAAGACGCTTTTCTCCTTTCCCCGTACGACAAGTCTGCCGACGTCAAGCGGAGCGCGCGTTGCGTTCCAAGTACCACTAACGGGAAGGATTCCCTGAAATGCGCCAGACTGGCACCGTGAAGTTCTTCAATTCGGCCAAAGGCTTCGGCTTTATCACTCCCGACGGAGCGTCCAAGGACGTGTTCGTCCACGTGAGCGCCCTCGAGCAGGCCGGCATCTCCCACCTCAACGACGGGCAGAAGGTCACCTTCGAGACCGAGCCGGATCGCCAGGGCAAGGGCCCGAAGGCGGTCGCCATCCAGCTCGCCTAAGGTCACGCCCGGGCACGCCTTCAGACGCTGCCCATCGCCCATCGCGCCGCCGGTTCATCCCGGCGGCGTTTTTGTGTCGGACGACGGAGAACGGACTGCAGACGACGGATAGGCGGAACGGACGAAGATTGTTCCTCCGTCCTCTGTCGTCCGTCTTCTGTCCTCTGAACGGCAGAAAGGCGTCGTTTGGGTCGCCCCAACCGACGCCTCCCTGTCAGATCGGCTGCCAGGGAAGCTGCGTCACCCGAAGGCTCGCTCGCACTCCCGACGCCGAACCGATCCGTGACGGCGCTGCCTCCATTGCTGAAGGCGCTTGACCCTCACGAGTGACAGTCCGCTGCCTCCATTTCGGGAAGCGCCTTCCGTCACCCGGCGCAGGAGCCGGCCGGCTCCGCGTCGTCCCGCCGAACGGTTGTGCCGCCGTTCGCGGGTAGCATCGGCCTCACCCGGCATGGCACCGCATTTCTGCGGCTCATCTCCGAATGAGCTCCGCGGGGCATTCCGGTCGGCCTCGACTTTTGATCGGCCCGCCGGCGCGGTTCCGCTCGAAACCCGTCTCGATCGCCCGGCTTTGCCCTTGCCGAACTTGACTGGCCTCGCGGTGACCTGATCGTCGCCGAGATCGGGTCTCCTGAGAAGGCCCGATCTGGCGAGGCTGGGACATGTGGGGATAACGGGGACTTGTATTCGCGCGTGCCGCCGCAAGCATGGCTTGTGACATCGACTCGGTCTTCGGGCACTGCCCGCGGTCGATCCGGATCAGGCGAAGCTTGCGATCTCCGTCAGGTGCAGGCGCGGATTGCGCGGGTAGAGCTTGGCATAATCGCCGTAGCCGATGTTGACCAGGAAGTTCGAGCGGACTTTCGTACCGGCGAAGAATTCCTCGTCGACCTTGGCGTTGTCGAAGCCGCCCATCGGGCCGGCGTCGAGGCCGAGCGCGCGGAGCGCCAGCAGGAAATATCCCGCCTGCAGCGTGCCGCTCTGCTTGGCTGTCGCTTCCGCCAGCGCGTCGTTGCCGACGTACCAGGAGCGCGCGTCCGCTTGCGGGAAAAGCTTCGGCATGTGCTCGAAGAAGGCGAGATCGTAGGCAAGGATCGCGGTCACCGGCGCCGACATGGTCTTGTCGAGGTTGCCGGCGTGAAGGGCGGGCTTCAGCCGCTCACGGGCTTCCGGCGTTTCGACGAAAACCACGCGGAAGGGCGACGAGTTGGCTGCCGTCGGGCCCATTTTGGCGAGCTCGACCGCCTGCTCCAGAAGTTCATGCGGGACGGCCAAGGACTTGAAAGCATTATGGGTTCGCGCGCCCAGGAAAAGCTGGTCGAGCGCATCGTCGCCGAGCGACTCGGCCGGCCCTGTGTAGGGGCGGGCGCGAACGAGCGACTGGACGTTTACGGCCTGGTTCATATCTCTACCTCCAAGTGACTGCCACGGCGGATTTCTGCGGCGAACTCCGATATGGGCCTGCCCTTGCATCAATTAAACCGGCCAAATATTATCGCAATCCATCGATCGGACAGATAGATCATGCTCGATTCCCTGACTTTGGACCAGCTTCGCGCGCTGGTGGCGGTTGCCGAAACCGGCAGTTTCTCGGCCGCGGCGCGGCGTTTGGGACGGGTCCAATCGGCCGTGAGTCAGGCGATCCAGTCGCTTGAGACGACGCTGGGCACAGTCCTTTTCGACCGTCTCGGCAAAACCCCGAAGCTGAACGACGCCGGCAAGGTCATCCTCGCCGACGCCCGCCGGTTGATCGACGGGGCGAAGACGCTCCGGGCG
Source organism: Hyphomicrobiales bacterium (assembly GCA_038323025.1). Lineage (GTDB taxonomy): Bacteria > Pseudomonadota > Alphaproteobacteria > Rhizobiales > Kaistiaceae > JAFKKF01. Next base: position 2,724 of record JBBQGL010000026.1, on the reverse strand, counting down.
CGCGCCGAGAGCATCGCCGCCGATGTCGAACCGGAACTGACGCTGGCGGTCGACGGCATCTTTCCGCTGCCTGTGCTGACCGCGAGCCTGAAGGCTGTCAGCCACGCCTTCCCATACCTGCCGGTCTCCCTGTTTACCGAGGGGCTGGGCGGCTCCGAGCAGCGCCTTCGCGACGGCTACGCGCGGCTGGCGATCTGCCTGCCGCTGCCGAGCCTCCTCGCCGACCACGAGTCGGAATTCCTGGTGACCGTCGGGACAGTGCCGGTGGTGGCGGCAAGCCATCCGCTCGCCGCCGAGAAGGGGCCGATCAGCCGACTGAAGATGGAGGAGCATACGCAGCTGGTGCTCACCGACCGCACGCCGCTGACGAACGGGATCTCCGGGAGCGTCATCAGCCGGCGGACCTGGCGTTTCGCCGACCTCAGCACCCGTCTCGAATTCCTGCTGGCCGGACTCGGCTGGTGCAACATGCCGATCCACATGGTGCGCGAGCACATCGTCTCGGGCCGGTTGAAGCCGCTCGAGATTGCCGACTTCAGGCCGCCGGAACTGGACCTCCACGTGGTCCATGACCGCGGCCGCGCGCCCGGTCGGGCGGGGCGCTGGCTGATCGAGGATATCCGCAGGCGGCTGCCGTCCTGCGACGAGCCGATGAGCCTGCCCAGGGTGGCAGAACCGGCGTGAGCGACGCCGCCACGGCGAGTGCCGACGGGCGCTCCCGCAACCTGATCTTGGCGGCGACGATCAGCGCCTCGGCAATGGCGTTCATCGACGGAACCGTCGTAAACGTCGCGCTGCCGGCGATCCAGCGCGGCCTCAATGCCAGCCTCGCCGACCTGCAATGGGTATCGAACGGCTACCTGCTGATGCTGGGTGCCCTGATCCTGGTCGGCGGCGGTCTCGGCGATCGTATCGGCCGCCGCCGGGTCTTCATCGGCGGCATCGTGCTCTTCACGGTCGCCTCGGTCCTTTGCGCGCTGTCGCCGAGCGTCACCTTCCTGATCGCGGCCCGGGTGGTGCAGGGGATCGGGGCGGCGCTGCTCATCCCGCAGAGCCTCGCGATCATCTCGGCGACATTCCCGAAAAGCGTCCGTGGCAAGGCCATCGGGACGTGGGCGGCGGCTTCGTCGATCACCACGGCCTTCGGTCCGGTGCTCGGCGGGTTCCTCGTGGATTCGCTCTCATGGCGCTTCGCCTTCTGGATCAACGTCCCGATCGCCGCGGTCGCGCTGTGGCTGACGTGGAGTTTCGTCCCGGAGAACCGCGACGAAAGCGCCATCGGCCGCATCGACTGGGCCGGCGCGGCGATCGCCATCCTGTCGGTCGGCGCGCTGACCTACGGCCTGATCGCGATCTCCGGCGAGGGGGCCGATGCGGCGGCAGTCACCGTCGCGATCGTTGCCGGAATTCTCGGAATCGGGATCTTCGTCCTCTGGGAGATGCGCGTCGCCAATCCGGTCATGCCGCCCGATCTTTTCCACTCGCGCGTGTTTTCCGGAACCAACATCGTCACGCTGCTCCTTTACGGCGCCCTGAGCGGCGCGCTCTTCCTCCTGCCGTTCGACCTGCAGGCGCGGCGGGGCTTCAGTGCCAGCGAGACAGGGCTGACGCTTCTGCCCATTGGCGTGATCATCGCGGTGCTCTCGCGCCTCACCGGCGGGCTCAGCGACAAATGGGGACCACGCCCTTTCCTGACCGTCGGGCCGATCCTGGTGGGCCTTTGCGGCGTAGGGCTCGCGCTTACCATCGAGAACTACTGGCTCGGAGTCTTCCTTCCGGTGTTGCTCCTCTCGATCGGCATGGGAATCGTCGTGTCGCCGCTGACGACGGCGGTGATGAACTCGATCCCCGATGCGCGTTCGGGGGCCGCCTCGGGCGTCAACAACGCCGCCAGCCGAATTGCCGGCGTGCTCGCCATCGCCATCCTCGGGGCCGTGGCTGGCCTGATCTTCGCGAGCGGCTCCCCCGCCGGCGCACGCTTCGGCGTGATTCCTTTAGCCGGCGCGGCGGGCCGGGGCGGGATCGAAGCGGCCTTTCTCGCCGCCTACCGGGCCGCGATGATAGTCGCCGCCGCCTGGTGCTTCGCGGCGGCGGCGGCCGCCTGGCTATCGCTCCGCGAGCGCAGCCCCCAGGCCGGGACTTGACCAAGCCCAGGCCGCGCCTGACATTGCGCCTCGTTTGATGCACGGGAAAGGGCGAGCGACATGGATCCGCGCGAACTGCTGGGAATGATCGCGTTCTTTTCCGAGGCGTTGAACGGGGACGAGATTTTTGCGTTGGCCGCGGGGGCCAAGCGCCGGACCTATCCGCCCGGCGGCGCGATGATCCGCGAGAATGACCCGCCGACCTCGCTGTTCGTGATCGAGAGCGGCCGGGTCTCGGTCGCGGTGGAGGGCGAGAAGCAGCCGCTCGCCACGCTCTTCGCCGGCGACTTCGTCGGCGAGATGTCATTGCTGACCGGCGCGCCCGCCAATGCAACGGTGATGGCGCTGGAGCCGGTGGTTGCCTACGAGATCGGGCCCGATACCCTGGCGCCGGTGCTCGCCAGCTCGCCCGCGCTCGACGACCGCCTCGCCGCGACCATGGAAAAGCGGCAGGGCGAACTGGATCATCTCTACGGCAATCCGGCGTGGGGCCTGAACCGCCTCGGGCATGCGGAGCTGCTCAGCCTGATCCGCAAATTCTACTCGGATCACCTCAAGCCCGCCTGACCGCGATCCGATC
>JBBQGL010000025.1:0-32555 GCA_038323025.1 Hyphomicrobiales bacterium | reverse complement strand
GTAGCCGTCCGCTGCCCTCAGGTACGGTTCTCCGCCGCGGCGCTGGCGGATCGCATTCAGCACACTTCGTCGATACATGTTTGAAGTGCCGGGTCCCCAAAACCATCCCGCCTGGGTGTGCGGGATCACCGAGGTGGCTTCCATCAGCTGTCGATATTGCCGGTCGGAAACCGTGGGCAGCCGCGGTGGGAACTCCAGGGGAGATAGCAGCCGGTTGGCCGCCGTTTGGCCTTTGCCAAACGATCCATATCCGCTGGCGAACGCCCGTCCTTCGGCGTTGATCTGAATGACGTTGCTGGAGGTGAAGGCCACCGACTGGGACAGGGCGAGATGGACCTGAACATGGGAGGAGACGTAGCTGCTCGACAGCAGATCGTCCGCATCGACGATCGTGACAAAGTCGCCGCGAATTTCATCGAGAACGTGAAAAAGCGCACCAAGTTGTCCGAGATTCCTGTCCAGATAAATGATGCGGAAGCGGGGATCCTTTCCGACGTGTCTTGCGATGACATCACGGCTGCCATCGGTCGAGCCATTGTCGACGATGATCGCGTCTATCAGCGGATAATCCTGAGCCAGGATCGAGTCGATCGCTGCGCCGACGTAGGAAGCGTAGTTGAAGTTGATGACGACCAGGCTGACCAGGGGCGGCAAAATCGTGCCGCCCGACAAACCTTCAAACAATTGGCTTCCCGACAATCGACATCATCCATGACCGACCGCTGAATCCAGATTGTTATCAGGGCGGGGCAATGGCAAGCGCAAACATTGCCGACCGAAGCCTCGGTAGGCCTAACCGCCAAGGGTCTGCCGACGGTTCGGTAACACGGATCAAAAGCCAGCATCCGGGGCCTGGTCATGCGCTGCAGTTCGACTTTCCTGATTGCGCGGATCGAACGTCGCACAGGGCCCCCTGTTGCGAGCGGCCCGTCCTCAGGCGCGCAGGCGCAGAAGAGCATCGAACAGCTCTCGCCCCTCAGGCAGCTCGCCGAGGTCTAGCGGCAATAGCCCGCGATAGTCGGGAGCCGCAAAGTCAAGCTCGACCTCTCCCACACTCGTGACCAGCACCCCCTCTATCTCGACTTCGCCATCGCGGCCCGGGGGAGCCGGCCTTCCGTGAATGGTCGCCTCCGTGACCGGAGTTTCATCCGGGACGACCTCGACCGTTACGCCCTCTCCTCCCCCGGTCACCGCCTGCCCGACATCGACAAGCATGGAGAAGTACGCCGGGGGTTGCTTGTCGCTCCACTGAAAGGTCAAGGACTTGACCACGCTCGCCTTGCTTCCGTGGATGGCGACCGTTCCCCCCCTTGCCCCGACGTTGATCATCAGGCCCGCGACCCGTTCGTTCCCATCCAGCGCCAGGGTGATTGCCTCGCCAACGGCCAACCGGCCATAGTGGTCCGAGCGAAGGGAGGATGAGCGCTTCACCAAAGCGCCCGGCCGAAACAGCCGCTCGGCCGGGATCACCCGGCTCGAAAGGGCCGACGCCACCTGCCGCGATCTTGGCGCCCGGAGCGCCTTGAGGCGACGCAGCATCGCCGCGACGCATCCGGCAAATAGCTCACTGGCCGTCTGGCTCATGTGCCAATCGTCGCGCATCAGGAACGCCCGGTCGGCCCCCGCTTTGATGGCACTGATGAACATCTTTCGGAGATTGATAAAATTCAGGCTCTCGCGGCGACAATGATCCTCGTGAAGACGCTCTCCGAGGAACCGCTCGAACGAGAGGTCGCTCGGCAGGATGGCGACGATCGGGAAATAACCCAGCGAGCGCAGGCGATTGCCAAGCGTGCGCAGATTGCTTGCGATCGTCGAGGCAGCGCGGGCTTCACCCCACAGGTTATAGGCGGCATCGTTGTCATTGATTGCATAGTCCAGCAGGGCGATGCCGCATCTCGACGGGCGAACAAGGTCCAGCATGTAGAGGCCGACGGTGCTCGAACTGGCGCCTATGGAGAGGTTGTGAACGCTTGCGCTTTTGGTTTCTTCGATCCGGGCAGCGAAGGAGCCCGGACCAATGCAGTTCGACGTACCCAGGACAACCAGGTCCGGTGGCGCGCGGCGCGCGGAGCCGACAAGCCACGGAAGGCCGCGAAACGGGTTGGCGAAGCCCGTCAACCGCTGATCCGCCGGTTGCCTGGGGGAGAGCATTTGGGCCGACGACCCGGCCGCGCACACGCCACGGTATGCGCCGCGGCGGCGGGCCGCTTTCTCGGCCGGGCTCCCCTCGCCACCATTACACGGCTCAGCTTGCCCATCGGAACGCAGCAGCCTGAAGCTCTCATGTTTCCCGCACGAAGCTTAGGTGTCCGGGCGTGACCCAACAACCGGAAGGACGGCTATAAGCGATTGATTTTTCGGGCGCTCGCCGGAGCTTTTCCACTTGATAGTTGGGTGCGGGGCCACCGGCGCGCGGCTGGAATCCTTGTCATGAATTGCACAATCCTCGATAATTGCGCCAGCAGAATATCCCAAGGGCGAGTTCATGCGTCTGTGCGTTGGTGTATGCACGGCCGGGCGCCCCCGGATGCTCGCCGCATGCCTTCATTCATTGAGGGCTCAGATCGTGCCGGCGGCCTGGGAAGTTTCAATCGTCGTCGTCGATAACGACACCGCCCCCGCGGCTCGCGATACGGTCGACCGGGCTCAAGCACAATCGCCATTCAGGATCGAATATATCCACGAGCCGCGTCGCGGAATCTCGGTCGCGCGCAACCGCGTCCTCGAAGCCGCGCTTAGCGCGAGGGCGGAATGGATCGGCTTCATCGATGACGACGAAGTGGCCCCTCCGACATGGGCCGCCGAGATGGTGAATGCCGCCCTGGACTATGCGGCCGATATCATCCATGGACGGGTCGTTCGCCTTTTTCCATCCACGCTGCCCCTGTTCGTCAGGCCACATCAACCGGTCGTCTGGTCTGAGGGCGCCGAAATTGAATATGCTCCGACCAACAGCGTGTTCATGCGCAGCTGGCTCCTTGCAGCGGATCGCGGTGGGTTGCGATTTGACGAGGCAATCACGTCCGGCAAAGGCGAGGACGTCGACTTTTCGGTTCGGGCCCGCCGCCTCGGCGCCCGCGTCGTTCATACGAACCGGACCACCGTCTACGAAACGGTTTCACCGCCTCGCCTGACTTTTCGGTCGCAATTGCGACATTACATATCGACCACGGCCGCACTCTATCGATTCAACGTTCTCGGAGGCCGAAGCGGTGCCCCAGGAAAGGTTGCCGGGCGCGTCCTGTCCGGCATCTTCTTCCTCGCCATCGCCCCCTTCACCATGGTGGCGGGCAGGAGGCATTTTTCCGACACTTTCGTACGTGGCTGCTGGCGGATTGCCTGGGCGGTCGGCGTCCTCGGCGGCATGGCGGGCTGGTCGTTCCGGCCCTACTCCCGGATCGAGGGCGGATAACGCCCGGCCGCCCTTGCAGCAGAAAATCTGAATTGTCGCGCCTGGGATCCTGGTTTTCCGGCCGACGGAGGAGGCTTCCGCCGCAGGGAGGTCCGCGGATTTCCGACGCTCGCGCGTCCGAGTCCCCGATCGTCCCGGCCCCGGACTTTTCCATAATCGTTCCGGCCTACAACTCCGCAGCCTATCTCGGCGAATGCATCGAAAGCATCCTCGGCCAACGCGGCGGTGGCCGGTTTGAAATCATCGTTGTCGACGACGGCAGTTCCGATCAAAGTCCGCAAATCGCCGAGAAATATCGGGCAAGCTACCCTCAAGCCGTCAAAACGCTGGTGCAGCGGAACCGGGGCGCATCGGCTGCCCGCAATGCCGGCCTCGCCCTCGCCACCGGAACCTGCGTCCTGTTTCTCGACTCGGACGACAAGCTCGGCCCTGGCCTCTTGAGGTCAGTGTCGCGGTTCTACCGCCGCCACGGGTCCGCGGTGGACCTGGTGGCAGTGCCGATGATGCTCTTTGGCGCCGAGCGGGGACGGCATCCGCTCAACGACAAGTTCGGCCGGGGCACGAGGGTAGTGGACCTTGGGGTAGAACCGGACACGATACAGCGGCACACGACGTCGTGTTTCATCCGTCGAAGTGTGCTGCCAGCGCAGCCGTTCGACGAGACAGTGCACTATGGAGAGGATGCCCTTCTCATCATCCGTCTGTTGATGAACCGGCCGGCGCTCGGCCTGGTTCACGATGCGGTTGTACACAAACGGAGTCGCGCCGACGGCTCCTCGCTGGTCGATCACCTTTACGACAAGCCGGAAAATCTCGAGGAGCTGATCGACTGGCATCGGCAAATGATCGAGTCCTGCCGCGACCGGACGGGCTCGGTTCCGCCTTTCGTGCAATCGAGCCTCCTCTATGACTATCAATGGCAGGCGAAATCGCAGCAGTTGGGCTTCACCTTCCGCGACCCTGCGAGGCGCGCCGCCTACATCGAGAGGGTGAGAAGAAATCTCGCCGCAATCGACGAGGAGCGCATTCGGCGGGCCCAATATGTCGGCGGGGCGGAGAAGGTACTGCTGTCAGAATTGAAGGCTCGGAATCCGGCGCCACGCGAGGCGTCGCCGCCGCCCGAGGTGGAGGTCCTGTTCCTGGAGGTTGACGACCATATTCTGGTGGAAGGACGGATCTTAGGCGCCGATATCGGGGCGGTACACGCGTTCCGGGACCAGTCACCGGTGCAGATGGAGGAAAATCCGTCGCTCGACGGAACCGTCCGTTTCTTCGGCGAGCCCCTCAATCGCTTGCGCGGTTTCGCCCTGACCCTGGAACGAACATCCGGATCGATCGAATTCCGGCAGGCCGGGCGAGCGGCTCCACTCCAGATTCGCTACGGTCAGCATTGCGGCCTGGCGCTTCAGGGCGCTGCGGTGCGTGGGATTGTTGCCGGGATGGCCCTGAGAGGCGAGCCTGCGGCCATACACATCGAGCCAGTCACGGGCCTTGGTCATGTCTGGCGCGAGATCAGATACCTCGGCTACCTCGCGTCCGACTTCCGGATTCGCCAGCTGGCCCTTCGCGTCCTCGCCCACGTGGTACGTCGCCGGCGCGGACAAACGATCCTGTTCGTGGATCGGCTGGAGAGTGCGGCCGACAATGCCGAGCACCTGTTTCGCCACGTTCGCGGCAATAGGAGGCGGGGTCACTTTCGCCTTTTCTTCTGCCTTGCCAGGGACAGCGCGGACTACCGGCGCCTCGCCGAGATCGGCCCGGTCCTGGCGTACGGATCCCTACGGCACAAGATCGAAACCTTCAGGGCAACCGTGGTCGTATCCAGCCACGCCAACTCAAACACCTTCGAGCCATTCGGCCGGGACGCGCGATACCTGCGCGACCTGATCCGGCTTAAGCGCGCCTTCGTGCCTCATGGGGTGATGAATTCGTCTCAATCGCAATGGTGCGGGAGGCCGGCCGCCAACCTCAGCCTTTTCACGACCACGGCGCACTACGAGTATGAAATGATGCTGGCGGCGCCGATCGGCTACACGACCCGTCAGCTACGCCTCACAGGCATGCCGCGCTACGATAAACTGACCGGGGCGCGAGGTGACACGGTGGTCTTCATGCCCACCTGGCGAATGGGTCTGCTGGACGCGCTCGCGCGGCTCGATGGCTTTTCCGCGAGGGTGGCTTCCTTCGAAAAGAGCGATTTCGTCCGCGAGTGGCGGTCGATCGCGGCCGGTCCCGAGCTTCAGGCGCTCGCGCATTCCCGTGGGCTGAACCTGAAGCTGGTGTGGCATCCCAAAATACACGAGTCCTTCCGCGCCTGGAGCGATGGCGATCTGGGAGCGGTCGCGGCGGTCCTCGGACCGGAGACGACCGACTACGACCACCTGAAGCGGACCTGCGCCCTCCTCGTCACCGACTATTCGTCGATTTCCTTCGATCTCGCCTACCTGGGCAAGCCGGTAGTCTACTACCAGCCCGATGCCGAGCGAATGCTGCAGGATCCCACCTGGCACCGCTACGCCCCGGATTTCGACTTCGCGGGCCAGGGTTTCGGCCCGGTCGTGACCGACCGCGCGGCGCTGCTGGAATGGGTCAAGGCAAGAGCCGCGCCGGGGGCGTTACTGGACGAACCGTATCGAAGCCGAGCCGAGGCATTCTTCACGTTTCGTGACGGCAACAACTGCCGGCGGGTCTGGGAAGAGATACGCCGGCTGGCAGGCGGCGCGCGGCCCGATGCCGACGACACAGCAGGGTAGCGGCGGCGTGTCGAGGCTTTCCGCCTGGTGGAGAACGCGGTTGCGGCAAGGAAAGCCGTCGGCAAGGCCGCGCGCCACGGCGGAAATCTCGTCGGTCGGCGCGGTGCTCTCAGTCGAGCCGCCGGTGATCTACACGACGCTGTCGTGGCCGGACCCGACGAAATACATCCGCGCCTTCGGATCGGAAGTCAGTGATCGGGAGGCAACAATCCTGGTCTACATGTCCTGGATTTTCGACGGTGGCGCCGCGTCGGAACTGGCGGTCGCCGATGTGAGGCAATACCGTGCCGAGCATCCCCTTCACGAGGTCCGGTTTCTGTGCAACGCGCCCGAGGAAGTGGAGAACCTTGCCGCTCTCGGCGAGGGCTCGGTTCTGCTCAATCACAACCTCGCCGTCTCGGGGACCCAGTTCCGGCCCCTGCCGTCTGCCACCCTCGAGTTCGATGCGATCTACAATGCCAGGCCCGTCTCCTGGAAGCGCATGGAACTCGCGGGAGGCATCCGACGGGCAGCGTACATCAGCTCCTCGCACCGGGGTGATCCCGAGGCAGCAGCGATAATGGGCAACCTGGCGGCCAAGGCGCCGCAACACGCCATTCTCAATCCGTATCGCAACGGTGAGTATGCCCGGCTGACCGCGGAGGAAGTCAACGCCGCGTACAACCGTTCAGCGGTTGGCCTTTGTCTTTCGGCCATCGAGGGAGCGATGCTATCGAGCACGGAATATCTGCTCGCGGGGCTCCCGATTGTCACGACGCCGAACCGGGGAGGCCGCGACGTGTTCTTCGACGACGAGTATTGCATCACCGCCGAGCCCGATCCCGAGGCGATCCGGACGGCCGTCGAATCCCTTCGCGACCGGCACACTCCTCGCGACTACATTCGGCAACGGACGCTGGAGAAGATCCAGCCGCAACGCCGCGCGTTCCTGGCCTTGCTCGATGAGGTTCTTGTTAGCCACGGGTTCCCCGCCCGCTTTGGTGATTTCTGGCCGTGGGATCACCGGCGGGATCTATGCCAGTGGGGTTCCGTGAAGGGGCATTTTGCGCGCGCGCGTGACGAGCGGTCGGGCAGCAACTCCCCCGGCCGACCACGAAAAAGCGGCATGGACCAACGCCGCTGAAAAGGCCAAACAAGAGGCGGGGACGGCCGGTTTACTCTTGATCTGCATGTTTACGGGTCGCGCAAGGGCGGGGGTTGAATGCCGGAGGGAAATAACTGCCCTGTCAGCGTATGCATCGCCACGCACAAACGCCCCGACGGACTTGATCGCCTGCTTGCGTCGCTGGTCGCCCAACAGGGTGCCCCATGTTTCGATGTCGTGGTCGTCGACAACGATGTGGCGCGATCGGGCGAGGCGGTTGCCGGTCGCTACAAGGATCGCCTCAAACTGCAATACCTGGTCGAACCGGTGCGGGGTCTCGCACGAGTTCGCAACCGCTCGGTCGACGCCGCGACCGGCGAGTTTCTCGCCTTCATCGATGACGACGAATGGGCGTGTCCCGAATGGCTGCGCGCCATTTTCGCAACGGCGATCGCCCGTCAGGCCGACATAATTGCCGGCCCGGTCGAGATCGTGTTCGACGATGAGGTGCCCGACCACATCCGTTCCTGCAGTCTCTTCCGCAGGGCATCCGTGCCCGACGGCAAGAAGGTCCCCTGGCACGCCACCCACACCAGCAATGCCCTAGTTCGGCGAAGCGCCCTGCCCGATCCAGCGTCCCCCTTCGACACCGCTTTCGACCTCACCGGTGGCGAAGACGTCGATCTCTTTTCCCGGATGATCGGACGTGGTGCGCTGGCCGTCGGATCGGCTGCTGCCGTCGTGTTCGAACATCGTCCCCGCCGGCGCGCTTCGCTTCGTTGGCTGCTGCGCCGCGCGCTTCGCAACGGAACCGATCGCGTGACGCTGCAGTGGCGAGGTTTGAGTCGTGGGCGCCGCCTCATGCGCGGACTGAGAGCAGCAGTCAGCGGTATGTGCGAGGCCTGGAAGGGCGCGCTGGATTGGCCGAGAGATCGGCTGAAAGCAACAAATCACTTCTTGAGGATGGCCGACAAGTTCGGTCAGTTTGGCGGCGTCCTCGGAATGAGAGTGCGCGAGTACAAGGTGCACCCGTGAATGCCTCGGCGCAGGTTGGCGAAAAGGGGGCGGCGCGGCCTCGCGTGCTCCTGGTCACATCGTTCTTTCCCGGCAACGAACGCGCGGTTTATGGGGCTTTCCAGCGGCTGGGAACCCACGTCGAAGGGCTCCGCCGGTTTGGCACGGTCGACGTGATCTTCCTGTGGCCGGGAGGCCATGCCCCGTCAGCAACCCGAGCTGCCGAACATGCTCAACGTGCACGACAAACATGGGGCATCGACGGAACGATCGGGTTCATCGCCACCCGGGGCAATCGTCGAAAACCGGTCGATTGGCTACTCGATCTCTTCTGGGCTTGCCGCGGCGCGCTGGGCTTTGCATGGAACCGGCCTTCGATGCGCTCGAGCGGGCGCGTGCAGGCTCGCGCGATGCGCCGCGTGCTGCGGGCACAATCGCCGGATCTGATTTTTGCCCATCGATTGGAAGCCGGCGCCCTGATGTTGAGAACGCGCCGGATAGCGTGCCCGATCGTTCTCGATATGGATGATCTGGAACACGTCCGCATGAAGAGACGCGCCCTTGTGGCTTCCGGGAGACTCGAGAAGGCCTGGGCGCTGGGCGCAAGCCTGCTGGCCCGCTTCGCGGAGGGGCGTGTTATCTCCGCCTGTTCATCAGTGCTGGTCTGCTCGGAACTGGATCGGACGAAACTCGGATCGCGGGGCAGCGGGAGAATTTCCGTCGTGCCAAACTCCGTGCCGGTGGTTGAGGAAATGGGCTCGGCGGCCACGCCTACGGCCGTCTTCGTCGGCATCGCGCTTTACGCCCCCAACCGCGAAGCGATCCATTGGTTGACCGAGGATATCTGGCCGCGTGTGCGGGCGCGCATCCCGGACGCCCGCCTGGTGGTGGTCGGTGAGGGGTCAGATGCCCTTGGCCTTGTCCCAAGCGTCGAAGGCATCGAGTTCCTCGGGTTTCAAGCAAGCCTCCATGACGTCTATGACCGTGCCAGACTGGTCCTGTGCCCGGTGAGACGGGGCGGCGGCACGCGCATCAAGATCATCGAGGCCGCGATGAGAGGGCGTGCAATCGTCTCTACGACCGTCGGGGCGGAAGGCCTGGCCTTTGAACCAAAGACGGAAATCCTGATTGCCGACACGGCCGCCGATTTCGCCGATCGTTGCGTCGAGGTCTTGACCGACCCGGCGCTCGCTGCATCGTTGGGAAGAGCGGCCAGGCTACGAGCCCGTGCAAACTACGAACGGGAACGGGTAGCAGAACAGGTAGCGGCGTTGTGCCGGAAGGTTTGGTCGGCCAGCCTCTCCAAGGGCTAGTTCAACGGCAGGCCTAGGAAGGGCGACGCCGCGGAGGATAGATCGATCGTGGCTCTTACGAAGATGGGCAACGTACCGTGGCGAGGATCGTGGCGAGCGTCGGCTGCCGGTGGCCGGCCACGGCGGGCCCGGCGATCGATGAACTGCGGCGGAGGCTGATCGCCATGCCCTTTGAGTTCAGGGAGCCGCTCGTCTCCATTGTCATCGTCAACTGGAACTATGGGCGGTACGTGAGCGACGCGATCCAGTCGGTCAAAGACCAATCGTACCGCAACCTTGAGTGCCTCGTGGTCGACAACGGGTCGACGGATGCCAGCGCCGATGTGATCGCCGCGTCGATCACCGGCGACGCCCGTTTCAGATTGCATCGGTTGCCGCACAATCATGGGCACCTCGGCGCTGCCATCCAGTCGCTCGGGATGGTCATTGGTGACTTCATCAATTTTCTGGACGCGGACGACGTCCTGCTCCCTGAATTCATCAAGACGCACATCATGGTTCACCTGAACGCGTCTCTGGCTGCCGGATGCACGTCAAGCAATTGCCTTGACATGGCAGAAGATGGCTCAGCGCTGACCGCCGGCAACTATCTCGCGCGTCTCAGCTGGCGGAAGGGCGAACCCAGCCTGGCCCCAAAGACTCGCAATATCGAGGTTCAAAAAGCAGACGATCGTGAGTACGAGGCGCTCGCCGACATGACTCGCTACGCGTCCTCGAGCACCCGCGGCTGGTTGTGGAGCCCCGGCTCGTCGAATGTATTCCGTCGGCGGCTCCTGATGCGGCTTGCACCTCCGACCCGGCCGCCGGAGATCTTTGGCGGAGTGGACGGATTCTTCCTGCCGATCGTCCACGCCATCACCGGAACGCATTTCATTGACCGGCCGCTCTCCGCCTATCGACACCACGCCGCGAATGACCACTCCGTGCTGCCGTCGCTTGTCGGAGTTCGTTCGGGTACTCCCGAGGCGGAGAAGCGCGGAGCGGCAACGCTTCGCCTCGCGCTGGCCACACTGATCGACGGTTTTGACTCGATGCCGATCTACGCCGCGCGCCTGTGGGAGGTGCTTGCGGTCGTGGCCAGCACGGATGAACCGTCCCGGCCGTTCGGTCACCCTGACGTCAAGGCAGCGTTCCAGCGACAATACTCCAGCTTGGCTCGCAAATTCGGCGAACGTGTCGTCCTCGACAAGCTCCGCAACTGGTTGGCCTTGAGGGAATGCGTTGAGATCGCATCGGCTGCGCGAAAAGACCGGTCCCGGCTCCGGACCATTCGAAAGGTTCTTTCGGTGGAATTTCAAAGAACGCGACGGCGTTGGCGCGGCGGAAAGAAATGAGCTGTCATGAAACGCGTTTCGCTGATAACCGCAATAAAGGACCGCTCGGAATCCCTTGACGCTGCCTTCCGCACGTGGACCAGAATTCGAGGGATCTCGCAGATAATAATCGTCGATTGGTCCTCCAAAGACAGTTCCATTATCCAGAAGGTCGCAAAGCTGGACAGGCGTGTATTGGTGGCGCGCGTCGAGAACGAAAAATACTTCAACCACACCAGAACCAAGAACCTCGGCGTGAATCTGTCCGAGGGCGAAACGATCATCGTTACGGATGCGGACATAAAGATCGATCCGCGTCTGCGCAGGCTGTTTCCCCCGCGATGGCTTCGCAACCCGTTGTCGCGCGGGGATGCGGACAAGGCATTTTATCGAGGATGGATCCCTGGAGGATATGGAACCATTGTCGTGCGCCGGAAGATGTTCGACGCCGTCGGTGGCTACGATGAGAGGATGGAAGGCTGGGGTGGTTCAGACGATGATCTCTATCATCGGCTGACCTTGCGGGGATTTCAGTTGCGCTTCATCCCCGAAGGGTTGCTGACTCACATTGACCACCCGGAAGAGGCACGACACGTCAACATGATGGTGCCCGGAAGAAAAGAGTCCCAATCAAGAAACGCGGAACTGGTCCGTTTGCATGGCTTGTGGTCGAAGGATTTGTACGCGTCGACTCATAGACCGATCGTCGCCACGCTGTGGTCCGCGACTGGCTATGCCGGGACAAGAGCGGTCTGACCCCGCTGGCGTCCTGCTGTGCCGCGTACTGGCGGGTTTTGCCCGCATGAGAGGTTAGCTGCAGAATGGCCCGTCCGCAGGCTTCGATCATCCTGCCGACCTACAACCGTGCAGCGTTCCTGCCGCGGGCGATCGCCTCGGTTCAGGCTCAGATCCTTGAGGACTGGGAACTGATCATCACGGACGACGGAAGTACCGACGAGACCAGGGATGTGCTCGCACCCATGGTCGCGGCCGACCCCCGGATCAGAGTCATCGCAAACCACGGCATCCACGGTCCGGCGGCCGCGCGCAACGCCGGGATCGCGGCCGCCAGAGGACCGGCGATTGCGTTTCTCGACAGCGACGATTTCTGGCAACCGACAAAGCTCTCGCGATTCCTCGCCGTCCTCAATCGCAGCGACGACATCGTCCTCGTCGGCAGCGACTACCTGATGGTCGATCATGCCGGGGCGCAAAGCGCCACCATGAAGTCGTTCCTTTTCGATACGATGCTCAAGTGGTGGGAGAGCTACCCCGCAGCCGCCGCGGCAATCCCTTGTGCGCGCCTTCGCGCCGATCCAGCCGCCATCGCTTCCCGCGATCTGATAGTGCCCATGACGATCGGCGGGTTCCTGTGGATTCATACGTCGTCTGCGATGGTTCGGCGAGACGCTGTTGCACGCGTCGGCATGTTTGATGCCCGTCTAAGCCGGACGGAAGACATCGACCTTTGGCTGAAGCTCAATCGCCTCGGAAGATTCGCGTATGTCGATGAGGTTCTGGCCCACTACGACATTACCGGGCGCGATGGCGCTATGGGTGAGCGTTATCGTTCTCACGAAACCCGGCGACGCCACACGGCCTTCACGGAGGTTCGCCATCACCTGAGGCTTCTCCAGCGGATCCGCCGCAGCGAGAAGCTTACCCCAGCGGAGCAAGTTCTCCTCGCAGAGCGCATCGCCGAACATCGCCGCCGCTGCATCTCGGCAGCCCTGCATGAGCGAATTCCGGCCGGCCTCGCACTGGCACTGCCGCTCGCGGGACAGCACTTGGGCGCAAAAACGGGGCGTCTCGCCAAGCACGTCGCAAGCTACCTGAAGCGCGCTTTCAGCCAGGTCTGAAAGCGCCGGATCACCGATCCGTCAGGCACAGCCAGTCGCCAACAACGGCGCCCATCGATCGCAATCCCGACAATGAAGCAACCAGGCCCGAGGCCTCGGGCAAGTCACCCAGATCGAGCGGAATAGACCCACAATAGGGCCCGCGCACGCGGTCCGCGCTCTCTTCCATCGACGCGATCAGCAGCGCCTCGATTCCGACTTCTCCGTAGCGACCAGGCAGGGTTTTGCGAACCTCGAGCGTGCTTTCGGTCGGCAGGGAATCTTCTCCGACGATTTCGATGGAAACCCCCTCGGCGCCGCCCGCGATCGGCCTCGCCAAATCGATCAGGATCGCGCTGAAGGTGTGGCCGCTCATGCCACTCAGAAATATGCCACTATCAAAGACCGCATTAATGCGGCCATCACAACCGATCCCAGCGGTCCAACAAGGGATCGTCATGCCAACAGCGAAGCCCAGCCAACGCGGATGAATGCCCCTCGAACCGCCCTTCCCTCGAAGAACCTGCCGCCTCCTGTCGATTACGAATACCTGCTCGTCACGCACATCCCCTACTTCGTTGACCACGAAGGCCGCGTTTGGCTGCCGAGGCTCTGGCAACACGATCTCGCCGCGCACCTTATCTATCTGCGCCGCCTGACGCTCGCCGGTCCACAGCACAACCGCGAGGAAGCCGGCCTCGACAACCTCGTCGAAATCCGAGCTCCGGCGGGGACAAGCCTCAGGTTCGTGCCGCTGCCGAAGTCAGAGCCGATGCGGCGCGCGGTGCTGCGCTTACCCAGGCTGATAGCGGCTCTGTGGCGCGCGATCGGCCAGGCCGAAATCGTTCACTCGGGTGTCGTCGGCTGGCCTTTTCCGGTCGGATGGATCGCGAACGTCATCGCCGTTCTTCGCCGGCGGCCCCTCATCATGGTCATCGAAGGAGCCCCCTGGCGACAGGAGCGCCGCGGCAAAGCCTGGGCAAGCCTTTCCGAAACCATGGCGCGCTGGTCGGTCAACCACTCCAGCGTCACCTTTTTCACCCAACCAAGCTACCGACAAACCCTGTTGACGCGCGCGAAAACGCCGAGTTTTGTTATTCCCGCCAGCTGGATCGACGAGGATGCGATCCTCGCTGACGCAAGCGCCAGGGAGAGCTGGCATCAAAAGAAGTTGCGCACGCGCCGCAAGATGCTTTTCGTCGGTCGGTTGATCGCGGAAAAAGGCGTGGAGACGCTGCTGGCGGCGATCGAAATGCTCGGCGACGGGTCGGCAGCAATCGACGTTGGCATTGTTGGCGAAGGGCCCCTCAGGGCTCGCTGCGTCGTTGCTGCACAAGATCGAGGGCAGGTCCGGGTCAGCGTGCTCGATCCGCTGCCTTACGGCGAAGACTTCCTCGAGCTGCTGAGAGGATACGACGCGTTGATCATCCCCAGCCTCGGCGACGAGCAGCCACGGGTGCTGTTCGATGCCTACTCGCAAGCAATTCCGGTAATTGCATCGAGCACCGACGGATTGAGGCCTTACGTCAGCGACGGCTCTACCGGATGGCTCGTGCCGCCGGGCGATGCCAGATCATTGGCCGAGACAATAGCAAAGGCGGCCGCTTCGCCAGGCGAGGCCGAGCGGCGCGGTTTGGCCGCGCTCGAAAGAGCCCGCACCACGACCCACCAACAGATGCACCTGACCCGGTGGAGCCACCTTGTCGACTTGTTCGGCCCCACACGACCGCTTCGCCCTGGCCGGCCACGGAATCCCGGCGCCTAGCAGTTGACGTTGAAGCTCAGGAGTCTCGGAACGGCGTCCGGAAGCAACGGTTTGACGAAATCAAGCGCGCTGAGCAAATCCGGCAGGCGCCGCTTACGGGAGAATTCGGCTTCCACGCGACTGGCGGCTTCGCGGCCGAGCCGGCGCCGGTCCTGCGCGGTTGTCGTTACCAGTTGCGCCAGCGCCGCCGCAAAGCTCTCCGGGTCGCTCAGATCCGCCAGCACGCCGGACTTCCCGTTCTCAATCAGCCGCTCGGTGCTCGACATCGGGTGGGCCAGGCAGGCGCATCCGCTTGCCATGGCCTCCATCAGCGCGAGCGGAAACCCTTCGACGAGGCTGGGCAGTACAGAAACGTCGCACGCCGCAAGAAACTCCCAAGGCCTGGTTGTCCAGCCCCTGAAATGTACCCGATCCGCAATGCCGAGTTCTCCCGAGAGACGGGTCAACTCTTCCCGCTTCCAGCCGTCGCCCACGATATGCAGCTGGAGCTCTTGCGGGGCTTTTGCGGCGAGCGCGCGAAATGCCCTCAGCAGCATGTCGACGCGCTTTTCCGGCGCAAGCCGTCCGACATAGCCGACCAAGACGGCTGCCGGTTCGATCCCAAGGGCAGCTCGCGCCGCCTGTCGCTGTGTTTCGGTCGGCACCTGGAACTGCGGATGGACCCAGTTGAGACACACCGAGATCTTCCGTCGCGGCATGCGAAATTCGGTCACTGCGCTTGTGGCAATCTCCTCCGAAACCATGATCGAGCGGCGGTTGAGGGAGGCGCTCTCACGCCCGTAGATTTGCTTCGAAACGGAGCGGTCCCAGGAGCCCTCCCAGGGACGGTGGTCTATCGTATAGATCCGACGCGCGACCGCGCGGGCCGCCGCCAGTTCACCGAGGGACGATTCGGCAAAGTGCCCCCGGCAAAAGATCAGGTCGGGGCGCGGCGATCCCAGCTGGAGTTTCCTCCAGTGCCAAAACCAGCCGCTGGGGTCCGTTCCCCCGGGAGGGCTGACCAATCGCACGTCTATACCCGGATGGGTGATAAGCCCTTCGTAGTGGTTCACGCTCGGACAGATGATGGAAACATCACATCCAAGCGCGGCACATGCCTGGGCGATTTCGGCCGTATGGATGTGCAATCCGCCCGGCTCTGACGTTCCGCCGACGAAGACCATGCGTCGCGGCCCTTTCGACCGGAACATCATTCACGACGCCTCGTGGTCGGATCGCTGACTGCAGCCGGCTCAGCCTGCTGTCGCAAATCGGAAGAAGGTGGCTCTGCCGCGTAGGCGGATGGCGCGGCGGTCTTGCTCCCAGCGGGGTATGACTGCCGGATCGACGGGCGACCCATTGGCGCGGTATCGATACGCCCTCGCGCCACCGCAAGGAAATCTCCGACCGTTCCGATCAGCGCAGCGCCCAACCCCGCCGCGCCGGCTTTCGCCCATTGACGATCACCCAGGGCCGCGACCATTTCATTCATCGCGAGGCGAACCAGGTGCCGGCGCCCGCTTCGCGCAGTCGCCTTGCGCTCGGCCGGCGAAACCAGCTCGACGCCGCGGCGAAGGCACCGCCTGGTCTCGACCCACGGCAACAATCCGCGGGAGACCCTTGCCGTCTCGCTCCCGGCATGGACGCGATATTCGGCGAGCGGCGCCGGCTCGTACCACAGCGGGTACTCGGCAGCGATCCGCTGCCACATGTCGCGGTCAAGGCAGTAGCGGTAAGCCGCGTCGAACCCGCCCAGATCCTCATACACCTTCCGGCGGACCGCGATGCAGGGGCACTGAATCGCGAGATTGGCGATCACGTATTCGAGCCAATCAGCCAGCAGGGCCGGCGCCTTTGCTTCAAGATGCCCGCGGCGAAGCGGCGTTCCGTCCGCCGCGATGAACGTGTGTTGGGTGAAGCCTGCCCCTGCCGCCGGTTCGGCGGCAAAGGCGGCCTCCAGCGCATGGTAGAAGCGCGGCTGGACGCGGTCATCCTGGTGGAGGAGGTGAACAAGATGTCCGTTCGCAAGGTCAAGGCATCGGTTCCAGTTGCCCGCCAGTCCGCCACGCGACGGGAAACGGTGAATCTCAATTCCCGCATCCTGCCAGTCGCTCCAGAATTGGGCACTCTCCCGATCGATCTTCTCATCCCCGCCCTCGTCGCAGACCAGGGCGATCCGCATGTCGGCACCGGCGTCACGCGCAGCCAGCGGTCCGGCGAGCGCTTCGTTCAACCACACCGGGTTCGGTCGATAGACCGGGATCATGACGGACCAAAGCGGACGTTTCTTTCCGCGCGCTACGCTGGCAATCCGCGCCGATTTCACGGATTCTGCCGGCGATCTTCGATGGGAAGACCCGCGAGGTGCGTCGCCTGGACATGCCTCCGTGAACTCAAGGATCGCTCCGGATCGTTGCCGTCAGCCTTTTGACCTGAGGGCGGGCGGATTGTTGCGGGGCCGACCAGAGGCACGGGCCGGCGCCGGTCGCCGGGCCATCGCTTGTGCGTGGCAAACCGGACGCATAGCTTCGTTTCATCAAGAAGAGCGCGACTTCTCCTCGCCGAACGAGACCCGGCTGACCCCGCCACATTTCCGCGAAACCTCGCCAAGCTGAGCAGCCCGGGATCATCATGCGCCCCAACGACTTTGTAAGCGTTGTGCTGCCGACGTTCAATCGCGCCGAAACGATCCAGCGTGCCGTAGAGAGCGTATTGAATCAGACGCACGCCGATCTGGAGGTGGTTGTCGTCGACGACGGATCGTCGGACCGCACGGAAGCGTTGCTTGCGGCCTTGAAGGACTCGCGCGTCAGATACATCAAGCTGGACCGCAATCGCGGTCAGTCTGCGGCCCGCAACGCCGGCATAAGGGCGGCTACCGGCAGCCTTGTCGCGTTTCAGGATTCCGACGACGAGTGGCTTCCCGACAAGCTTGCCCGGCAGCTGGAGGCCCTCACCTCGGATCCAGATGCCGGCGGCATCTATTGCGATCTCTTGCGCGTCTTCAAGAGCGGCCAGACAACCGTGATAAGCGCGCCAGAACCTCGCCAGGGACGATTGGTTGATCGCAACCGGGTTTGTTATGCCACTTTTGGGATTGGCATTCAGTCCTGCGTCCTGCGCAAGGCGGCATTGGCTTCGGTAGCAGGATTTCGCGAGGACATGCACTGCTGGGAAGACATGGAGTTCTTGCTGCGCATCTCCCGGCGATGGGCGTTGCGCCGCCTCCCCGCCCCGCTGGTTCGCTACCACGAGAACGTCGGTGTCAGCCAAAACGGAAGTGCCGAGAGGAACGCCCGGGCGCTCCTGTTGCGCCGCTACGGCGCAAGAATCGCCTTGTCCAGCCCGGGTTTCATATTTCACGAGCTGAGCGCCATCCGGGCACTCGACCATGCGCTGCGACGGAACGCGTAACCAGGTTGGTGCCGATCCGCCGTCCTCAGGTTGGCAAGGAAGCGGACGTCCACGGTGCAGTGGCGCTCCCTACGGGAATCGAACCCGTGTTTTCGCCGTGAGAGGGCGACGTCCTGGGCCGCTAGACGAAGGGAGCGTTTGGGCGGCGCCCTTCCTATAGCCGTGCGCACCGGGCGGTTCAAGGCGCACCAGAGCCAGCGCTCTATCGGAGGTGCGTCTGCCGGTCATCCTCTTGTGGAACCGCACCGTGGGCTGTCGCCATCAGGCAAGGATGGCCCGCGTGATCTAGGCGGTCGCAGGGTGCGGTGTTTCACGCGGCTGCAATCGAACAACCCCTCGAAGGCTCAATCGACGACGGCTTCCGCCTCGATCTCGACCTCGTAGTCGCCGACGAGGCTGGCGACCTCGACCAGCGTGTTCGCCGGCCGCACATGGCCGAGGTAGTGCCCATGCACCCGCGCGACCGCCTCCCACTGGCGCTGGTCTCGCACGAAGATGCGCGTGCGGATCACGTCTTCCATCGTCCCGCCGAGCGCTTCGATGCTCGCCTGGATCTTGTCGAGGACGTAGACGGTCTGCCCGCCGGGATCGCCCGGGCAGACGACCTCGCCGGTGCCGTGGGTGGCCGTCGTCCCGCTGACCAGGATGCGGTCCTTGATGCGCACCGACCGGCTGTAGCCGCAGATCGGCTCCCAGACGCTGCCGGTATCGATGCGGAGCCGGTCCGGCCGGTCCGGCATCGGCTCGGCGCGATAGACCTTTCCGAAGCTCTTGAGGTGATGACTGAGATCGCCGGAAGCCGTGAGAAACGGCGGCCGGCGGTACTCGCTGCCGCAATCGCCTGGAATCCGCCTCGCCACCTCCAGCGCTGCCCGGATCGTGCGCCGGTCGTCCTCGTCGAGACTGAACGAGAACAGGCGGAGATTGTCGGCGCGGTGCTCGCGCGCGGTGAGGCGGACGCCGATGATGACCGCGGCAACCGCCGGCTGCTCGAGGACCCAGCGCGTCGCGACGTTGGCGAGCGACACCTGGTGGCGCGCCGCCACGCCGGCGAAAGCGGCGAGGATGGTCTGGAGCACACCCCAGCCGCCGATCGCATCGACGAAGCGCTTGTATTTCAGCGTGCTCCAGTCCGCGATCGCTTCCGGCCGCGGCTCGGGCTTGCCCAGCCATTTCTCCGACAGCAGTCCGCCGGCGAGCGTCCCGTAAGCGAGCAGCTTCACCCCCTCGGCCTCGCAAAGCGCCGCCATATCCTCGCCCGCGCGCCGGTCGAGCGCGGAGAAGCAGACCTGATTGGTTGCGACCGCGATCCCGTTCCTGAGGAGCACCCTCAGGTGATCGGTGTCGAAGTTGGTGACGCCGAGATGCCCGATGACGCCTTCGTCGCGCAACTTTGCCAATTCACGCATGGCGTCGAGCCAGGCCGGATGCTGGAACGTCCACCAGTGGAATTGCATCAGGTCGATTCTGGTCGTCTGCAGTCGGGTCAGCGCGCGTTCGACCGCGGCGCGGACGACGTCGGCCGTCATCGCGCCCGGCGGCGGACACCACTTGGTGAAGATCGCCGGACGGCTGCCTTGCGGCAGCGCTGCGCTGCCGTCGGCGACGAGGCGATTGAACCGGCCAGCGATATCCTCCGCGCTGCCGTAGTGATCGGCCATGTCGAACGCATCGAAACCCGCGGCGGCATAGGTCGCCATGTCCGCCGCTGCATGGTCCAGGTCGAGCTTCCGCCCGTCCTTCTCCATGTCGGCGACCTGCCACAGGCCCGACACGATCCGGCTGATGTCGAGGCCGGGAGCGAGTTCGATGCGCGGTGGGGTGTTCGGCATTCGGTCCTCGGCAAGCACAGGGCGCCGCTTCGGCAGCGGCGCCCCTGGAGCTTCGAGCGCGGCGTAAACCGGCTTAGTTGCCGATCTTCGCCTTGATCGCGTTCACGTCGGCGGCCGTCATGGTGCCGACGGTGGTGATCTCGCCGTCCTTGATCTTCCAGAGGCGGAACGGGCCGGTGATGTCGCCGACGTCGTCGAAGGTGACCGGTCCGATGACGCCTTCATACTTGATCGGCTTGCCGTCCTTGATCAATTTCAGCGCCTTGGCGAACTCGTCCTTGCCGGCGTGGATCACCGTGCCGCTGGGGTCGACGGCCTTGCGCATGGCGGCCTTGATCGCCGCCGCGTCGCCCTTGCCCGCAATCGCCACCGCGAGGCCGACGATTGCCGCCGCGTCATAGGCCTGGACGGCCGCCGGGCTGCCGGGATCGAGACCGGAGAAGGCCTTGTAGTTGTCGTTGAAGTACTTGGTCGACGGGGTGTCCTCGGTGCCGGACGACGTGCCGTAGGCCTCGTTCAGGTACTTCGCCCCGACGTTCTCGATGAAGCCCTTGTCGTTCATGCCGTCGTTGAGGAGGAATTTCGCCGGCCCGCCCTGGCTGATCCACGCGCGCGCGACGGTGGTTCCGTCGACCGGCGTGCTGACGAGATAGAGGCCGTCGGGGCCGCCGGCGATCGCCGCGGTGACCTCGGCGTCATAGCTCGACTGCTTCTCGTTGTAGGGCGTGTCGGAGACGATGGTTCCGCCGAGCGCCTTGTAGGCCTTGCTGAACTCGGCGACCATGTTGACGCCGAAGTCGTTGTTGACGTGGATCACCGACAGCTTCTTCAGGCCCTGGTCGAGGGCGAACTTCGCCGCCGCGGTCCCCTGCAGCGCATCGGAAGTGATGGTGCGGAAGAAGACGCCGTTGGTCTTGCCCTCGCGTCCGAGCTGCGTCAGCGTCGGCGACGAGGAGGCGGGCGACACCTGCACCACGCCGGCCGGCCCGGTAACCGAGGTCAGGATCGGAATCGACACCGAGGAAATGATGCCGCCGATAATCACCGGTACCTTCTTCACCTGCACGAGCTGCGTCGCCACGTCGACCGCGACATTGCCCTGGCTCTGCGAGTCGCGGGTGTCGGTGACCAGCTTGCAACCGCCGACGCCGCCGGCATCGTTGATGTCGCGGAACGCCATCTCGATCGATTTCGCGCCGGCCTGCCCGTAGGCGCCGGCCGGCCCGGTCAGTTCCATGACCACGCCGATGGTGATGTCGCAGTCGGCGGCCCGCGCCATGCCGCCGGCAGCGAAGATCGCCGCCGCGGCCGACGCCGCCAGAATAATCCTTTTCATGCTGCCCTCCATTTAACCCGCTGGATTGATTGTTGTTTTATTCAGGCCTGATGCATCCACGTCTCTTGCAGGTGGCGCCAGAGGACCCCTCTCGGTGCCGCTTTCGCGGCCGTGAACAACGCGCTCGACTGGCGCCGCGTGGTCTCCCCGTCACGATACTGTTGCTCGATGAATTCCAGCAAGAGCCATTGGTCTGCCTCGAACACCGGGTGGGGTTCGAGAATGGCGATTTCGAAGTCCGCCGGGCGGCTGCCTTGTGCCGCTTTGAGGCCGGCGAGGACGCTCGCCCGATCCCTCGCCACGCCGTCCGGAGTTATCATCCGGAAGTCGGGCGCGAGCACGCGCTCCACCTCGGCGAAATCGGGATGAGGACCGCCCGCACGAAACCAGGCGACAAAGAATGCGTGCAGCGCCCGGACTTCGTCGATGGCCCGCGCCGCGAGCGGGCTGATCACGTGGCCGCCGTGTTGAGGTCGTATTTCATGATCGAGCCATGTCGGCCAAAGCGGTCGCGCTCGAGCTCGAACGTATCGCCGGACGGTCCCTTGCGCTGAGCCAGCACCGCGGTAATGGCGGCGCGATCCGCGCCGGTGAGCGCGATATCGGTCAGCCCAACGTTGGACGCGAGGTGCGAGCGATTGCGGGCCCCAACAATGATCCCGGCGACCGCCGGACGGTCGAGCATGGCGCGGCTCGCAACCGACGAGATGTCGGTGTCGTGCCGATCGGCGATTTCGCGAAGCGCGGCGAGCAATTGCTGGAACAGCGCCCAGCCACCGAAATCGTCGATGATCAGCTTGTACTTGGTGAGCGAGCGGTTCTCGAACGGTGGCTTCGGTTCCGGCGCGCCCAGCCAGCGATCCGAGAGAAACCCGCCCGCCACCGTGCCATAGCAAAGCAGGTGAATGTCGTTCCGCCGGCAAAGGTCAACGAGACCGTGTTCGGGACGATTGTCGAGGAGCGAATACTGGACCTGGAGGCTGGCGACTTCCATTCCGGCGGCGAGCAGCTCGGCCGTGCGCCCGGTGTCGAAATTGGTGCCGCCGAGGAGCTCGATCTTGCCCTCGCGCTGCAGTTCGACGAGCCAGCCGGCCGCGTCGATGTACCCGGGCACGGCATAGTCCCACCAGTGGAACTGCACGAGATCGAGGCGCTCGGCCCGCAGGCGCTTCAGCGACGTCTCGACGATGGCGCGGATCGAGGCCCGGCTGGTCGAGGCCAGCGTCGCGAGGTTCGGTACACACTTGGTATGGACGCGAATCCGCCCAAGTGCCTCGGCGCCGTGGCGCCGGCCGAACCCGGCACGCATGGCACCGAGCAACTCCTCGACGCCGGTATAGATGTCGGCGCAGTCGAATGTGATGATGCCGGCCTCGGCGAAGGCGGTGAGATCGGCGACGGCGGCTTCCCGGTCCACCGGCCCGTGGCCGCCGGCAAACTGCCAGCCGCCGCAGATCACCCGCGAGATCTTATACCCCGGGCGAAGGCTGAGGCGCGCAACGGTCACGGCTTGGTGCCGGGGAGCGGCACGGCGGTCGTCTCGCCATGGCTGAAGCGGCGCTTGCCGGTTCGCATGATCCGGAACCTTGTCGGGCAGTTGGGGTCGGGACAGGCGACCTCGGCGTCGGTCGACATCCAGTCGTTCGGGTGGGTCTCGCGTTGCTTGGCCGGCAGGAGCGGCAGGAGCGCCGCGAGCGAGTAGATCGAGAAGCCCTGCCCCGGCGGCAGGTGGAGCATCTCGCCCCTCAACTCGAAGTAATCGCCCGGCTTGGCCCCGCAATAGATCTTCCTGCCTTCCGGCGCCGTGACCTCGACCCGAAGGTCATACAGCTCGAAGCTGTCGGATTGGGGCTTTTCCATCTGCTTTTTCAACGAGATTGCATGGTTCGGCGACGGGTCCTATCGTCACGATATTCTTGGCCGCCGCAAGTCCGGCAGATCGGTTCCGGCCCCTCCACGTCCCGAAGAGGCCCAAAAGCCTGCATGCTCGAGGTTTGCGCGGTCTCACGGCATTTCGGCGGCGTGGCTGCCGTCGATTCGGTCTCGATGACGGTCGGCCGGGGCGAGATCGTCGGAGTCATCGGCCCGAATGGCGCCGGCAAGACCACGCTCTTCAACCTGATCGCCGGCACGGTAAAGCCGTCCGCCGGGCAGATCCTGCTGGAGGGCGCGTCGATCGAGCGCGAGCCGCAGCACCGTCGCCTCGGCCGTGGCCTTGGCCGCACCTTCCAGATTCCGCGGCCGTTTCCGCAAATGACGCTGGTCGAGAATTTGCTGGTGGCGGCGCAGGATCAGACAGGCGAACATCTTCTCCCGAACTGGATCGCGCCAGGGCGCGTCCGCCGTGAGGAACACCGGAACGTCGAGCGCGCCATGGCGCTCCTAGAGTTCGTCACGCTCGACAGGCTCGCCCACGAGCCGGCGCGCATCCTCTCCGGCGGCCAGCGCAAGCTCCTGGAACTCGCCCGCGTCATGATGGCCGAACCGGCGATCATCCTCCTCGACGAGCCCGCCGCCGGCGTCAATCCCAGCCTGGTTGAGACGATCATCTCGCGCATCGCGGAGATCAACCGGCGCGGCATCGCCTTCCTGATCATCGAGCACAACATGGACGTGATCGCGCGGCTCTGCCGCCACGTCTTCGTCATGGCCGGGGGCCGCACGCTCGCCGAGGGCAAGCCTGCCGACGTCGTCCGTGATCCGCGCGTCGTCGAGGCCTATCTCGGCGGCGGTGTCCTGTGAGCTCCGCGCCGGTGCTCCGCGTCGACAAGCTGGTCGCCGGCTACGAGCCCGGCGTGCCGATCGTGCGCGGCGCCAGCATTTCCGTTGGCGCGGGCGAGATCGTCGCGATCCTCGGGCCGAACGGCGCCGGCAAGTCGACGCTGATCAAGGCCGTCGCCGGGCTCGTTCCGAAATTCTCCGGCTCGGTATTCCTCGCGGGCGCCGACATCACCGCCCTCCCCGGCCATCGGCTGGTACGCGAAGGGCTTGCCTTCGTTCCGCAGACCGAGAACGTTTTTGCCGGCATGACGGTGGCGGACAACTTCGCCCTCGCCGCCGCCGTCCTGCCGCATCGCGAGCGGCATCCCCGTATCGACGAGATGTACGCCTTCTTCCCGAGCCTCGCCGGACGGCGTCACCTCTTCGCCGGGCGGCTTTCCGGCGGCGAGCGCCAGATGCTGGCGGTGGCGCGCGCCCTGATGGTGCGGCCGCGCCTGCTCATCCTCGACGAGGCTTCGGCGGGACTGTCGCCAAAGATGGTCGAGACGGTCTTCGTGCAGCTGAAGGCGATCCGCGAGACGGGCGTGACCATTCTCCTCGTCGAGCAGAACGTGCGCGCCGCGCTGGCGCTCTGCGACCGCGCCTATGTGCTTGCCGACGGCGAGAACCGGCACGAGGGCAATGCCGCGGATCTCTGGAACGACCCCGTGATCGCGCGCCTATTCCTCGGCGCCGCCCGGACCGGGGAGGCAATCGCCTCATGAACCTGCAGTTCGTCGCCGATGGGCTCGTCACCGGCGCGCTGATCGGCCTCGGCGCGATCGGCGTGACATTGACTTACTCGATCCTCCGCTTCGCCAATTTCGCCCACGGCGAGTTCATCGCCTGGGGCGCTTACGCGACGGTCGTCGGCGTCGGGCTGATCGGTTTCGCGACCGGCCAGGCAATGACGCCGCTCGGCCCGTTCTCGTTCGGCTGGCCGGTCCTGCTGGCGGGCGCCATCGCGATGGGGCTGACCGCCCTCCTCGCCCTCGCGCTCGATGCGGTGCTCTTCCGGCTGCTCCGCGCCCGCGGCAGCGCCATCATCATGGTCATGGCGAGCTTCGGCGCCTCGATGGCGCTCCGCAGTCTCCTCGAATTCCTGTTCACTTCGGCACCGGTCTATTTCAGCCGCGAGATCCAGATCGCCATTCCGCTCGGCGCCGGCATCCGCATGACCCCGGACCAGCTTCTCGTTCTGGGCCTCGCGGCCGCCCTCGTCGTCGCGATGTTCATCGTGATGACCCGCACCACGGTCGGGCGCTCCATGCGGGCAGTTTCGGAGAACCCGATGCTGGCCACCGTCGTCGGCGTCGACGTCGAGCGGGTGATCCGGGCGACGTGGCTGCTCGGCGGCGCCCTCGCCTGTGCCGCCGGCATCATGGTGGGCATCACCGTGCAGATCCGGCCCTATATGGGCTTCGACCTGCTCCTCCCCCTCTTCGCCGCGGCGATCCTCGGTGGCATCGGCTCGATGCCGGGAGCGGTTCTGGGCGGCATGGTGGTCGGGCTGGCTGAAGCCGCCGCAGTGCCGATCTTCGGCGCCGGATATCGCGGCGCGGTCGCGTTCCTCCTCCTCATCGCCGTCCTGATCGTCAGGCCGACCGGCCTCTTCGGGGTGCGCGAATGATCCTCGACCTCGTCGGCTATGGCGCCTACTTCCTCGCCACCGCCCTCACCTATGCCGTGATCTGCCTGGGCCTCAACGTGCAGTGGGGCCAGACCGGTCTGTTCAATGTCGGCGTCGCCGGTTTCGTGGCGATCGGCGCCTATACCTCGGCGCTGCTGACCACACCGGAAGCCGCCGGTCGCTTCGGCGGCTTCGACATGCCGATCGTCGTCGGCTGGGCGGCGGCCTTCGCCGTCGCCGGACTTGCTGCGCTGGTCGTCGGCGCGGTTACCCTGCGGCTCCGCGCCGATTACCTCGCCATCACCACCTTCGGCGTCGCCATCTCCATCCAGCTGGTCGCGCTGAACGCCCAGGGCCTCACCGGCGGCCCCTTCGGCATCGCCTTCATCCCGCGCCCCTTCGCCTCGCTGCAGGGCAACAGCCTCGCCTTCAATGTCGCCAATTTCCTGCTGATCGCCGCGGTCGCCGCCGTCGTCTTCCTCGCACTCGAACGTTTGGTTCGCGGGCCCTGGGGGCGGGTTCTCCGCGCCATTCGCGAGGACGAGGCGGCGGCCGCGTCGCTCGGCAAGAATGCGCGCGCCTATCGCCTCCAGGCCTTTGCCCTCGGCGGCGCGATCATGGGGCTCGCCGGCGCGATGCAGGGACACTTCATCGGCTTCATCGCTCCCGACAACTACCTGTCCGCCGTCACCTTCCAGGTCTGGGCCATGCTGATCGTCGGCGGGTCCGGCAATAACCGCGGCGCCGTGCTCGGCGCCGTGGTGGTGTGGGGCGTGTGGAGCGCTTCCAGCGCGCTCACCGCGGCGCTCTTCCCGCCCGCCGATCAGGCGCGCGCCGCCTCGCTGCAAATCGTCGCGATCGGCGTGCTGCTCGCCGTGATCCTCGTCTGGCGCCCGCGCGGCCTCCTCGGCGAAGAGGTGACGGTGTCCCGCTTCATCCGCCGCCGGCGAGACAACCGGCCCGAACCCGCGAGCGCAGGCGAACCGGAAGCGTAGGTGCCTATCCGATCGCGCTCGGCGCAAAGGTCATGGCGCCGGAAGCCTTCTCCCCGGGTCCGAGCACGATCACTCCGAGGTCGATCCCCTCCTCGGCCGCCACGTTGAAGGCGCAAACCGAGTTGGTCTGTGGCTCGAGGCAGAAGACCGGGCGGGCGGGGTCCGCGTAAAGCATCAGATGCTTGAAGATCGGGTCGGCCTCGATGCGCAGGCGGACACCGCGCGATGGCCAGGTTATCCCGACCGACCCGTCCCATAGCGCATAGCAGTTGTTGCGTCGCGCCCTCGGCAACGGGCGGCCCGGGTAGAAGGCAAGCTCGGGCGGCGTCGCGATCCGTTCGGAAGCCGTGTTGTCCCAGCCCTCGATCCAGAAAGCCCCGGCCTTGAACTCGACTTCCGTATCCGGGTCGCGGTTGAACCACGGATGCTGGCCGAAGCCGAAAGGCATCCGCCGTTCGCCGCGGTTCTCGACCTCCGTGGTTACCACCAGCCGATCAGAGAGGAGCTTGAAGTGCTGGCGCGCCGCGTAGCTGTACGGCTCGCTCGCCGCGATATGGACAAGCGTCAGAACAGCCTCGTCTTCGGCGAT
Organism: Hyphomicrobiales bacterium; assembly: GCA_038323025.1. Lineage (GTDB taxonomy): Bacteria > Pseudomonadota > Alphaproteobacteria > Rhizobiales > Kaistiaceae > JAFKKF01. Next base: position 5,525 of record JBBQGL010000025.1, on the reverse strand, counting down.
TTGCTCCGCCGTCCACGGCAAGTGCCAGCCGGTGCCGTGGACATTGAACTTCTCCGGCGGATTGTTGGGCGCGAAGCGATAGGTGCGGCCTTCGAAGACGAAGGCGTTGTCGGCGATACGGTTGGCATAGGGGATCATCGGGAACATCGAGACGCCGAGCACGTCGCCCCGCGCCCGGTCGGCGTCGCTGAGGGGCCGCATCAGGTCGGTTGCGCCCTTCCGGAACCAGGCGACGCTGCCGCCGATCCCCGGCACGAGCCCGACGGACAGATCGCGGTTCCTGATCTCGAGCATTCTGCCGGCGGCTCAGAAGAGAAGCGCGGTCATGCCGCCGTCCACCACGAATCCCGATCCCGTGATGAACGAGGCATCGTCGGAAAGGAGAAAGGCGATCGACGCCGCGATCTCAGCCGGTCTGGCGATGCGCGCGATGACGTTGCGCTCGAAACTCAGGCCGAGCTTTTCCGCGCCGCCGGCGGCATCCACGACGGTGCGCGTCATCCGCGTATCGACGGAGCCGACGATCAGCGCGTTCACGCGGATGAAATCCCGCGCGTAGTCGAGGGCGATCTGCTTCGACAGCGCCAGCACGCCGCCCTTCGAAGCGGCGTAGGCCGGCACGCCGGGCACGGTCGCCAATGCGTGCACCGACGCGATATTGACCACGCTGCCGCCGCCGGCGCGGCGGATCTCGGGCAGCGTCGCCCGGCAGACGCGGAAGGTGGCGGTGAGATTGACGGCGATCGTCTGGTCCCAGACCTCGTCGCTCATGTCCTCGATGCGCGTGTCGGTCTGGTTGATCCCGGCCGAGTTGACGACGCCATCGATGCGCCCGTAGGCGGCAAGCATCGCTTCCACCGACGCCCGCACGTCCGCCTCGCGCGTCACATCGGCCTTCCGGAAGAGGACCGGGAGGTTGCGCCTGGCGGCGTTCGCAGCGAGTTCGGCCCCGGCGGCATCGTCAAGGCCAATGCCAAAGACCCGCGCACCGGAATCACCCAGCAGTTCGGCGGTCGCCCGGCCGATGCCGGTCGCGGCCCCGGTGACGAGGATGGCCTTGTCGCGGAGCGACTTCCGTTCCTCGCCCATCACCCCGTCTCCACAGCCAGGGCCGCGGTCTTCGCGGCTTGCGCGGCGGCAATCGAATGGAGCACCCGCTCCTCGCTTGCCTCGGCCTTGGCGAATTCGTCGACCAGCCGTCCGTCGGCCATGACGAGGCAGCGATCGCAGAGCCCGATTACTTCCTCCAGTTCCGAGGAGACGACGATCAGCCCGACGCCCTTGGCGGCAAGATCGACGATCAGCCGGTAGATCTCGTGGCGCGTCGCCACGTCGACGCCCTTGGTCGGCTCGTCGAGGAGCAGGATCCTCGGCGCGTTCATGAGCACGCGGGCGAAGAGGAGCTTCTGCTGGTTGCCGCCGGAGAGGTGCGACACCATTGCCGAGGAGGAACCCGCCTTGACGTTCAGTTCGCGCATGGCACGGACCGCCGCCTTGTCCTCACGCTCGAAGCCGACGATGCCGAGACTCGAGAAGAGGTCGAGGTTGCCGATGGTGATGTTGGAACGGATCGGCAGGTTGAAGAGGAGCCCGGATCGCTTGCGGTCCTCGGTCAGCAGCGCGATGCCCGCCTGCCGCGCGGCGTGCGTCGAATCGATATTTGCCTCGCGCCCCTCCACCAGCACCCTGCCGCGGCACGCGATGCGACCGTAGATCCCGCTCAGCAATTCCGTGCGCCCCGAACCGAGAAGCCCTGCGATGCCGAGGATTTCCCCGGCGCACAGTTCGAAGCTGATGCCATGCAGGCCGCGATGCGAGCCGTGACGCTCCTCGATTTCGAGATTCTCGACCTTGAGGATGACGGGCGCTCCCGCCGGAGCCGCGTGGCTCGGGTAGAGCCGCGTCACCCGCTGGCCCGACATCGCCCCGATGATGCGGTCGCTTTCGAAGTCCTCGCGCGCGAATTCGGCCGCGATCCGGCCGTCGCGGAGCACGGTCGCGCGGTCGCAGAGCGCCAGCACTTCGGGCAGGCGGTGGGTGATGAAGATCATGGTGGTGCCCTGCGCCTTCAGCCGCTTGAGCAGCCGGAACAGGCGCGACACCTCGGCTCCCGACAGCGAGGCGGTCGGCTCATCGAGCATCAGGACCGAGGGCCTGGTCGCCAGCGCCCTGACGATCATGACGAGATGGCGCTGCGCGGCGGTCAGCGAAGCGACCAGCGCCCGCGGCGGGATGTTGAGGCCGAGGTCCTGGAAAAGATCCGCCGTGCGCCGTTCGAGCGCGCGCTGGCTGATGAGGACGCCGCGCCCGAGGTTGGTTTGCCCGGCGAAGACATTCTCGGCGACCGTCAGGTGCTCGAAGACCTCGATTTCCTGGGGGACGTAGGCAATTCCCTTGGCCCTGGCGACCAGCGGCGAATGCAGCGTGACGATCTCGCCGGCAAGACGCACCGTGCCGTCGTAGCTGCCGGCCGGATGGACGCCGTTCAGGATCTTCACCAGCGTCGATTTGCCGGCGCCGTTCTGGCCGAGGAGCGCATGAATCTCGCCGCGACGAACGCGGAAGTCGATGCCGCGCAGCGCCTTGACGCCGGCGAAGCTCTTGACGATGCCGATCGCCTCGACGATGGCGTCGGTCTCCGCAGGTGCAGCCATGCGATCTGCCTCAACGGGTCCCGGGGCGAACCCCGGGACCCAGGTTCATACGCTCCAGCCTACTGACCGGCGGCGTCGAGGATCTTGTAGTACTTGTCGAGATCCTTCGCCGTGATCACGGCCGCCGGAAGCGGGTTCATGTACGGAACCGTCTTGCCTTCGGCGAGTGCCGCCAGCAGCTCGGCGACCTTGGCGCTTTCCTCGTAGAGCGGCTGGGCGACGATGCCGTAGGCGTTGCCGGCCTTCACGATGTCGAGGTTCTGGCGGATGTAGTCCATGCCGATGATGACCACGTCGCGGCCGGCCTTGCGCGCGGCGCCCGACCAGGTCTGGATGCTGTTGCCGGTGGTTCCGAACGCGGCCGTCACGTCAGGATTGCCCTGCAGGATGGCGATCGCCTTGGCTTCCGCGGCCGACGGTTCGAAGCCCTCCATCTGCGTGTCGAGAACCTTGATGTTGGGGTACTTCTCCGCAATCGTCTTGCGGAAAGCATCCGACATCGCGTTCTCGGTGTCGTTCGAGGCGCCCTGGGTGACGGCTACGGTGCCCTTGCCGCCGAGCTTGTCGCCGATGGCGATGGCCGCGTTGGTGCCGGCGTTGGCGATGTCCTCGCCGGTCGCCGCCTTCAGCCCTTCGACCGAGCCTTCCTTCGGCAATACGTGCCAGGTTACGATCGGGAAGCCTTCCGCGGCGAGCTTGCTGATGAAGGGGAAGATCGCCGGATCCGGACCATAAACGCCGATCGCGTCGTACTTGGTGCGTGAGATCGCGGCTTCTGCCAGCGGCAGCGAGCCGGCGACGTCCCACTGCGTGGCGCTCGGGTTGCCGACGATGTCGCAGGTGTAACCGAGCTCCTTGCACTTATCGAGGAAGCCCTGCTGCATCAGGCGGTGCACCGGGTGATTGCGCATCGGCTGCACCCACAGCAGCTTCTTGCCGTTGGCCTGGCTGATGCCCGTGGCCGCCGTCAGGGCAAGCGCGGCGAGGATCGCCGCCCGGCCGAACGTCTTCAATAGCGTCATTTGTCATTCCTCCCTTTGGATTCCGCCGGCTGGCCGCCGGCTTTGCTGCTGATCTTCATTCCTTGCTTTCCGGCGGCGCGACTTCCACTACCTCGGCCTCGCCGCCGGTTCCGCCGCCGGCGATGAAGATGCGCCGGCGCAATATGTCGAGGCCTACCGCCAGCACCATGATCGTGCCGACGGCGATTTGCTGCCAGTTGGCGTTGACGCCGATAACGACGAGTCCGCTCTGCACTGCCTGCAGGAGAAGGATGCCGAGAAGCCCGCCCGCCATGGTCCCGGCGCCACCGAAGAGGCTGACGCCGCCCACAACCACGCCGGCGATCACCGCCAGTTCCCACCCGCTGCCGATGGAAGTCGTGCCGCTGGCGAGATCCGCCATGACAAACATGCCGGCGATCGCCGAGAGCACGCCGACCAGAATGAAGGCGCCGATCTTGTACGCCGCCGTGTTGATGCCGACGAGGCGCGCGACTTCCGGATTGCCGCCGGTCGCATACATGTTGCGCCCGAGTACCGTGCGCCGGAGGATGAAGTCGCCGGCGAGCCCGGCGATGATGAAGAAGACGAAGCTCCAGCCGAGCCCGAAGACGGCGTGCTGGACGCCGGTGTCGCCGACGACCTTCGGCAATGGGTAGACGGGATAGCCGTTGGTAACGACCTGGATCAGTCCCTGGCCGATGAACAGCATGCCGAGGGTCTGGATGAACGCCGGGATGCGCAACCTCACTACGACCAGTCCGTTGACCAGGCCGACGAGGCCGCCGACCACCATGCCGCCGATGATGGCGAGCACCACCGGAAAGGCCGCCGCCGTCATCAGCTTGGCACTGACGACGGCGCTCAGCCCGGCATTGGAGCCGACCGACAGGTCGAACTCGCCGCCGACCAGCAGGATGGTCTGGCCGATGGCGATGATGCCGATGAAGGAGACGACCGTCAGGATGGCGATAACGTTGCGCTCGGAAAGGAACGCCGGCTCGATCGAATAGAAGAGCGCGACGATGAGGACCAGCGCGGCGAGCACGCCAACCTCGCCGACCGCCAGCAGCCGCACGAGCCGGTCGCGATAGGACTGGCTGGCTGGCAAGCTCTTGCTGGCGACGCCGTCCATCATGCCTCCCTGTCGCGCCTGGCTGACTCTTTGAAACCGGTCAGCTCACGCGATTCATCGAAAGATTATACTATTGTAATCTCCGCGGGCCGAGTCCCTTTCGGGCGGCCGCGATGGTACCGTTGTCATGGCGAATTACAAGGTTCACCGCAGCGGTCTCCCGGGGCTCCCGCCAGTGGCGAGAACGCGAACGCAGCGGGCGAATTGCAGGTCCTTCGGGCGCGAGGCCCTCACTCTGCCGGCCTCCCGACACAATTGATCGCGATCGCGCCCCAAAGGAACCATCCCCCTCTGTTGAAGTTGGTAATAAGCGGTGAACGGGCTTCGGCGAGGTCCTCGAACCTGCGGAGGACCAATGATGAAGACCTACCCTACGCTGTCCATGTTTCTGGCCCGGCGCATCTCCGAAGAACCGCCGGCCGAACTGGCTGTGCGCGGCGCGATCTTCGCGCCCCTGTCTGCACCGGCAATCTTCGAGAACCGCATTGTAGTAACCTCGGCTGCAGTGCCGCCGCGCCCGCGCTATCCCTACAAGCGAGCTGATGAAGCCGTGAACTGAGTCCGCTATTCAGGCTTCAGTTCCAGCCGTCCTACGACCACGAGCGTGCGCGCATCGACTTCGATGATCGTCGTCCCGCCGGGGCGCTCATACACGAGGACGATTCGGCTGCCATCGACCGTGGACGAGACCAAGCGCGCCCCTGCCGGAATCGTGGCGCTGGCGATGCGCGGGAT
>JBBQGL010000024.1:0-32575 GCA_038323025.1 Hyphomicrobiales bacterium | reverse complement strand
CGCCGTCAGCACGAGCGCGTCGTCGCGGCGCTGAAGCAGGCCGAGGCGGCTGTCCGCCGCGATACGCCGGTGACCCTGGAAAAGGACCCGCGCACCGGCGTCTACCGGCCCCGCCGGCAGGATTAGTTCCCGACCGGAAAGCTGCGCCGCCCAACCTCCCCTTGAGGGGAGGTCGAAATCTGAGGACGCGAAAGCGAGCGAAGATTTTCGGGAGGGGGCTGCCCCTGTTCGCGGGTCGACCCCTTGGCTTGACGCTGGTTGGTGCGCCTCTATAGCTTCCGGCCGCGCTGGAGAACCTGAGCCTTGGCCGAGACCTTGCCCCGTCACATGAGTCCGGAGCGCTCCTTCCAGGGGCTGATCCTGACCCTGCAGCGCTTCTGGGCCGACTACGGCTGCGCGGTCCTGCAGCCCTACGACATGGAGGTCGGCGCCGGCACCTTTCATCCGGCGACAACGCTGCGCGCCCTCGGCCCCAAGCCGTGGCGGGCCGCTTACGTGCAGCCGTCGCGTCGGCCGAAGGACGGGCGCTACGGCGAGAACCCCAACCGGCTGCAGCACTACTACCAGTTCCAGGTGATCATCAAACCGTCGCCGCCCGACCTGCAGGAGCTCTACCTCGCCTCGCTCCGTGCCATCGGCGTCGACATGGCGCTGCATGACGTGCGCTTTGTCGAGGACGACTGGGAAAGCCCGACGCTCGGCGCCTGGGGCCTCGGCTGGGAGTGCTGGTGCGACGGCATGGAGGTCTCGCAGTTCACCTATTTCCAGCAGGTCGCCGGAGTCGAATGCTCGCCGGTCTCGGGCGAGCTGACCTACGGCCTCGAGCGCCTCGCCATGTACGTGCAGGGCGTCGACAACGTCTTCGACCTCAACTTCAACGGCCGCGACGGTGCCGAGAAGGTCACCTACGGCGACATCTTCCTCCAGGCCGAACAGGAATACTCGCGCTACAATTTCGAGTTCGCCGACACGGCCATGATCAAGCGCCACTTCGAGGACGCCGAGGCCGAGTGCAAGCGGCTGCTCGATGCCGGCCAGCCGCGCCAGGGCGAGAACAACCCGGAGCACAAGCTGGCGCTCCCGGCCTACGACCAGTGCATCAAGGCGAGCCACGCCTTCAACCTGCTCGATGCCCGCGGCGTCATCGCCGTCACCGAGCGGCAGAGCTACATCCTGCGCGTCCGCGAACTGGCCAAGGCCTGCGGCGCCGCGTGGCTGGCGACGGCCGGGGGCGGCGCATGATCCGCTTCGACCACGTCAACATCCGCGTCATCGACCAGGAAGCCGTTCGCGATTTCCTCTGCGCCGTGATCGGGGTCAAGGTCGGCCCGCGCCCGCCCTTCGATTTCCACGGCTACTGGCTTTACCTCGGCGACCAGCCGGTGATCCATCTCGCCCCGCGCGACAAGCCCGGCGAGGTCGGCTGGGTCAACCACATCGCCTTCACCGGCTTCGACTTCGACGAGAAGAGCGCGGCGCTGAAGGCGGCGGGATTCGCCATCCATACCCAGCAGTTCCCCGACAGCGACATCCGCCAGATCTTCGTCTATGGCCCGGAAAGCATGCGCATCGAGCTGCAGTGCCCGCCGGCGAGATCCGAGCCGAAGACGGCATCGATTGTTCACCAGGTGCGGATCGACAATTTCAGCTTGGTTATTGCCTATGACCAGGGCAAATCCATTGAAGGCTTCATACTTGGCGCGACTGTATCCCTGAACAGCGATAGCGCGTTCAGCGTCGCGGGCGTCGTAAACATTGCGCGAGCCTCGGACTTTCCTGGCTTGCAGGATATCCGCTATCACAAGGACCCGGGTGAGATGATCGAGACCGCGACTGTCAGCTTGCGGGTTTCGGATCGAGATTTCGAGTTGCTCCGGTCAATTGCGATCAGGCGTTCCCAAATCGAGCGTTCAGCGGACGTGGCAACGCTCGGCATACGGGTTACGACTGCGGACTCTTTCGTGCATGGGACCTTCGTACACAAGCAAGTGCTAGGCTCCGAATTTACTTTCAACTTCCAGTTCGGCGGGCAACTGATCCATGTCTGAGCCGATCGTCGCGGCAAGTCTTGATCGTCTTCGACCGCGCGCGTATGGGCCGACGCCTCGGTGAGCGTGCAGGTCTATCGCGAGGCGGTAGTGCCGCCGGTCGAGCGTTGCTTCAAGCTTTCCGTCCGTCCGGTCGCCTGGAAGGCGCGGCTGTGGCGCGCCTTCGACGACACCGCCACGGTCATGCTCCGCCTCGACGCGGCGTTGCATCTGAACGACATCGCGGCCCGCCCGCTCCGCGATCTGCTGGAGCCGTTCACCCCCGCGCTGGCGAGCCTCGCCATCTACCTCGAGCGCGGCGCCGGCGCGCCCCTGCCGCTGGCGTGGTCCGTGGGCTGGCTTTCCGCCGACCGCGAGCACGCCGTTGCCTTTCTCCATCGCGTCGTCGACGATCCCTTCGGCAACGAGCTGGCGACGCTTTTCCGCGCCGGCGATGCCCGCGCCGATGTCACCCTGTCGATGGCGCCGTATGAGCTTTCCGCCGACCGCGTCGTCTTCGCCGTGCGCGACTACGACATCGGCACCGGCGCCGATTTCGCGCGCTAGGCTCGCGCCCGGGGAGAGTACCCATGAACCCAGTTTTGAGACCCGCGACCGCGGCCTTCTTCCTGGTCGCCCTGCTGCACCCGGCCGGCGCCTGGGACAGCATCAAGTGGAACCCGACGCACCCGACCCACAGCTACCTGACCGAATGGGCGATCGCGAAAGTCAATGCGCCCGAGGTGACCAGGTACAAGGCCCAATTGGTCGAGGGCGCCAACGAGGAAATGCATGAGCTGCCGGTGAAGGGCTCGAAATACGGCATCGACCTCAACGCCTGGCGCATCAAGCACAGGGGCACCAACGCCGGCACCGACGACATCGAGGGCTGGTGGCAGGACAGCCTTGCCGCCTATCGCGCCGGCAACAAGCCGAAGGCGTATTTCCTCCTCGGCATCATGCTCCACATGGTCGAGGACATGGGTATCCCGGCCCACGCCAACGGCGTCTATCACCAGGGCAACCTCACCGAGTTCGACAACTTCGAGTTCATGGCCCTGTCCAACTGGAAGCCCGATTTCGGCCACGTCAACCGCAGCGACCCCGGCTACGCCGATCCCTCCGCCTACTACGCCTTCAGCAAGGCGTGGACGCACGCCGACGCGCCCGGCTACAAGGACCGCAACTCGTTCTCCAAGACGTGGACCTTCGCCAGCGCGGCCGAGCGCGCGCTCCTCCGCAACCGCGAGGGACGCACCGCCACCGTCGCCGGCTGGGCGCTGCAGAGCGCCTACAAGGTATTCTCGAGCGAGTGACAGAAGACGGGCAAGCTGCCGGGCCTGACTTTGGCCGGCTCAGGCGATTTCGATCAGCCGCTCGCCATCCGACAAGCCTGCGAGGACTTCCGGCAGGACCCGTTCGAGGACGGCTCTGAGCGCGCGGTTGGTTGTGTTGCCGAGCCTGATCCAGATCACGGCCGGCCCGCCCGTTTCGGTTCGCGCAAGATCGACGAAGTCCTCGTCCTTGCTGAAGATCGCAGCGCCGTTCCGGCTGGCGTAGTCCCATATCTCCCGGTCGCTGGCCGTAGCGAGGCCAATGAGATTGACGTGTTCGGCCTGGTGCCCGGCCTCACGCAGGAAATCAGCGAGGCCGGGCGGCAGCTGTGCGTCGACGAGGAAACGCAAGCGTCACGCAGCAATGATGACGCGATGGTCCGTGGCACGCGCGGCATAGGCGAGGGCCGCTGATATGTCTTCGGGCGCGAGGTACGGATAGTCCTCCAGAACCTCCGCGCTTGTCGCGCCGGCAGCGAGCATGTCGACGATGTCGGACACCCGCATCCGGGTTCCGCGGATGCACGGCCGTCCGCCGGCAATGGCAGGGTCGCTGGTAACGCGGTCCCGGAAATCGCTCTCGCCATTCCTTTCGACACCAGGCGGTGGAACTGTTTGCTCCGACCACAGCACACTGATGCGCACGCCAGCCCGCGGTGTACGTCCCCACGTGCGAAGGAGGTCGCGAAGTGCCGCCAGCAGCTCTTGTCCGAGCGGCGTTTGGAGGTCGACTGCCGTGAACCACTTGCGCAACTCGCGTTCGGTCGTCCCCCCATGCGCACCGCCTTCGGCAGTGGAAGTCCGGATGTATTGGTCCGCATTGTTTTTGCGATAGCCGATGAACTTGCTGGGCCCGAATGACCAGCCATTGGCGGCTCGCACCGCATACCAGGCGTGGACGCGACCGAGTCGCTCCTGGATATCGCCGCTTGCTGCGACAACGCCGGCGAACCGGCCGATGTTCAGGAGGACTTCGTCGAGCGAACGGGCAAGGGCGGGCGCATTGTGCGGCATGGGCTCTCTCCCGAGTTAAAGTGCACCTCAACGGTACCTAAATGCATTTGCATCTCAAGAGTGTCAAGGCTTGGCGTGACAGGTCATGTTCCCTCGACTAACAAGGCATCTCCGCGTTCCGGGTCGACTCATGCCTGAACTCCTGCTCGAACTCTTCTCCGAGGAAATTCCCGCCCGCATGCAGCGGAAGGCAGCGGAGGACCTGCGCAAGCTCGTCACCGATGCCCTGGTCGAGGCCGGGTTGGTCTACGAGGGCGCGCGCGCCTTCGCCACGCCGCGGCGGCTGGCGCTGACCGTCCACGGCGTGCCCGCCCGCTCGCCGGACCGGAAGGAAGAGACCAAGGGGCCGCCGGTGGGCGCGCCGGAACAGGCGATCGCCGGCTTCCTGCGCAAGACCGGCCTCGCCTCCATCGACCAGGCCAAGGTCCAGAACGACAAGAAGAAGGGCGACTTCTACGTCGCCGTCGTCGAGAAGCCGGGGCGCCTCGCGGCGGAGGTCATTGCCGAGATCGTGCCGAAAATCGTCAGGGCGTTTCCGTGGCCGAAGTCGATGCGCTGGGGGGAGCAATCCGCGAGAGGTGGCGGAGCCTTCAGTACTGGGTTCGATTCGAGTTTTGAACATGGCTCGCTGCGGTGGGTCCGTCCCCTCCACTCGATCGTCTGCACCTTCGGCTCGGAGAACGAGGAGCCGGAAATCGTCGCCTTCGACATCGATGGCCTCAAGGCCGGCAACGTCACCCGCGGCCATCGCTTCATGGCGCCGGCGGAATTTTCCGTCCGCCGGCTCGACGACTACGCCACAAAGCTCGACAAGGCGAAGGTCATCCTCGACGCCGACCGGCGGAAGGATGTCATCCTCCACGGCGCCCGCGACCAGGCGCTCGCCCTCGGGCTGGAACTGGTCGAGGATGAGGCCTTGCTTGAAGAGGTCGCGGGGCTGGTGGAATGGCCGGTCGTGCTGGTCGGCTCGTTCGATCCCGCCTTCCTCGAAATCCCGCCCGAGGTCATCCGCGCCACCATCCGCGCCAACCAGAAATGCTTTGTGCTCCAAGAGGCGAGGAGCGCCGAAGGCGCGACCCGGAACAAAAGAACTCTCTCCAACCGCTTCCTCCTCGTCGCCAATATCGAGGCGAGCGACGGCGGCAAGGCGATCGTCGCCGGCAACGAGCGCGTCATCCGCGCCCGCCTGTCCGACGCGCGCCATTTCTGGCAGACCGACCGCGCCCCGCTCCCCGACTATCGCGACAAGGCGGCAAAGCCGCTCGACCAGCGCCTCGAAAAACTGAAGGCGCAGAACATCGTCTTCCACGAGAAGCTGGGCACGCAGGGCGAGCGCGTGGAGCGCATCGCGCGGCTCGCGCGCGAGATCGCGCCGCTGGTCGGCGCCGATCCCGACAAGGCAGAGCGCGCCGCGAGGCTCGCCAAAGCCGACCTCGTCAGCGAGATGGTGGGCGAGTTCCCCGAACTGCAGGGCCTCATGGGGCGCTACTACGCTGAAGCGCAGGGCGAGGACCCTTCGGTCGCCGCGGCGATCGAGGATCACTACAAGCCGGTCGGCCCCTCCGACCGCGTCCCCACCGATCCCGGCGCCATCGCCGTCGCTCTCGCCGACAAGCTCGACACGCTGGTCGGCTTCTGGGCCATCGACGAGAAGCCCACGGGCAGCAAGGACCCGTATGCACTGCGCCGCGCGGCGTTGGGCGTGATCCGCATCGTGCTCGAGCGCGGCTTGAGGATTGAGCTGATTTCCCTCGTTGGCCGGCCGTTCTTCCATGTCCTCTTTCAGGTCAGTGCCGATAGTCAGGCGTACGCCAGCTTTCTCGCCACGAGTTATTTGACTGAGGAAGAGCGCGAACAGGAGAATCTCGCCTGGCACTGGGACCACGGCCTGCGGGATCGGTGTGTTACCGCCGACGCTGCGGCGGTGGCCGGCGATCTCCTTGCCTTCTTCGCCGACCGCCTGAAGGTGCAACTGCGCGAGCAGGGGGCGCGGCACGACCTCGTCGACTCGGTATTTGCGTTGGGGCAGAGCCCTTCCCCTCCCTTGAAAAGGGAGGGTGGCGCCGAAGGCGCCGGGAGGGTTCAGAACGCGCCGACCCCCTCCCGGTCGGCTCTGCCCACCGACCTCCCCCTTTCAGGGGGAGGGAACCCGCGCCTCCAGGACGATCTCCTCCTCATCGTCCGCCGGGTCGAGGCGCTGGGCAAATTCCTCGACACCGAGGACGGGAAGAACCTGCTCGCCGGCTACAAGCGCGCCACGAACATCCTCCGCGACGAGGAGAAGAAATCGGGCGAGAGATTCGACGGCGACGTCGAGCCGCACCGTCTCGTCGAGCCGGAAGAGAAGTCCCTGTTCGAGGCGATCGGCGCCGCCACAGGGGAAGCCCGGGCAGCCGTCGAGGTGGAAGAGTTCGACCGCGCCATGTCGGCGCTGGCGAAACTCCGCCCGCCGGTCGACGCCTTCTTCGAGAAGGTGCGCGTCAACGACGCGGACGCGAACGTCCGCGCCAACCGTCTCCGGCTTCTCAACAAAATCCGCGAAGCGACTCTCGCGGTTGCGGATTTCTCGAAAATCGGCGGGTAGGGCGAGCGGCGGGCAGGCAGCCGTCCGCGCGCCACCGCACGTCATCCTCTGCGAAAGCAGAGGATCGCTCACCGCCTCACTCCCGGCGGGCATTGGCTGCCCGGCGGACTCCTCGGCCTTCGCCGAGGATGACGGTGGTAGCCACCGCAGACGGCGACGAAGACTCGACCGAGGGCGTGGTACCCCTGCGCCGGCATGAGCATGGGTGCTGGCCTAGGGCCAGGAACCCGCCAGCCTCGTCCCCCGTCCTCCGCCGTCCGTCCTCCGATCCCTACATCCAGTACGGCGGCACGCCGTAATAGTCGTAGATCGACGTATCGCGGTCGCGATTGCCGTCGTCCCAGTCTTCCGCGGCGCCGTATTTCGGCGCGCCCTTCAGCTGGTCCTCGGTGAGCGCGACCTCATAGCCGCCGAGCTCCGGATTGTAGGTCAACACCTGCCAGGGCAGGGGATAGGCATCGCTGCCGATACCGAGAAAACCGCCGAAGTTCATCACCGCGTAGGCGGCCTTGCCGCTCACCTTGTCGAGCATGATGCGCTCGATGTGGCCGATTTTCTCGCCGCCGGGCCGATACACATTGGTGCCGACCACCCGGTCGCTGGCGATGAGCGGATGGCTGGATACTACCGGCGTCGCAATGCCGCGCTGAATCTGGTTCATCTGCAGTCCTCCTCAGGAAATGGGCTCCGGGTAACAACGGTCGTCGCCGGGCCCGGTTCCGGAGGGTTTTTTTGATCCGCTGCCGCGCGCCGCTATGCTCGGTGCTCGCGTGGCGTCTGATTCGCGAGCAGCTTCAACCGGGAAAGGCGACCGCCATGACCATCAGCCTCATCACCATCTCCCCGATCATCGCCCTCGTCGGCGGCGTGCTTATTCTGCTGGCTCCCCGCCTGCTCAACTACATCGTGGCAATCTGGCTGATCGTCTACGGGATCACCAACCTCGCCGGCCACATCTGACGCCGATCCATAGTGGCTGACGACCGGCGCCGCCGCCCGTCAAGCCGACCGCAGGAGCAATCGTCATGGAAATCGTTCTGGGCATCATCGGCGCCGTGGCCATCGCCCTCGGCCTGTATGCCGGCTTTGAGGTGTTTCAGGGCATCCAGGGAATGCAGGGTGTCGGGCTGGCGATGACGAACCCGCTGCTGATGATGCAGTTCGCCGGGCCGCTCAGTCTCATCGTCAGCGGCATCCTGATGTTCGCCTTTGCCACGGCGCTGCGCTTCCTCCGCGAAATCCGCAACAGCTCGGCGCGCACCGCGCATTATCTCCGCGAAGTCGCGCACCCCGGCGACCAGCAGCGCTAGCCGCCAACCGCACCGCCCGGCGCGCGCCTAGGGCGCGTCGCCGACCTTGACGACGATGCGGCCGCGCACCTTGCCGTCGACGATGGTGTGTGCGGCGGCGACGATGTCGTGAAAGCCGATGGTGGTGGTCATCGCCGCGAGCTTCCTGCGGTCGAGGTCGCGCGCCAGCCGGTCCCAGGCGGCGACCCGGTGCGCCTTCGGCGCCTTGACCGAATCGATGCCGAGAAGCGAGACGCCCCGGAGGATGAACGGCGCCACCGAGGTGGCTAGCTCCATGCCCGCGGCATTGCCACAGGCGGCAACCGCACCGTCGCGGGCGATCATCGAGATGACGTTGGCGAGGATGTTGCCGCCGGCCGCGTCGATCCCGCCCACCCAGCGCTCGCGCGCCAGCGGCTTGGCGGCGCCGGACAGCTCCGCCCGGTCGACGATCTCGGCCGCGCCGAGCCCTTTGAGATAATCCGCCTCGCTCGCCCGGCCGGTCACCGCCGCGACCGTGTCGCCGCGCCCGGAGAGCAGCGCGATGGCCATCGAGCCGACCCCGCCCGCCGCGCCGGTGACCACGACCGTGCCGGAGCCGGCGCGCACGCCGTGGTGCTCCAGCGCGATGACCGCCAGCATTGCCGTGTAGCCGGCGGTGCCGATCGCCATCGCATCGGCGGTGGAAAAACTCTTCGGCAGGGGCACCAGCCAGTCGCCCTTCACCCGCGCCATGCCGCTGAAGGCGCCGTAGTGGACTTCGCCGACGCCCCAGCCGTTGAGGATCACCTTGTCGCCGGCGGAAAAATCGGCGTGCGACGAAGCCGTGACCGTGCCGGCGAAGTCGACGCCCGGGATCATCGGGAAACGCCGCACCACCGGCAGCCGTCCGGTGATGGCGAGGCCATCCTTGTAGTTGATCGTCGAGTATTCGACCCGCACATCGACGTCGCCGTCCATGAGGTCGGCCGGCGACAGCGAGGCCATGGCCACCGACTGCGCCTTGGTCGCCTCGTCGCGCGTGATGATCAGCGCCGTGAACCGGTCCATGCTGGCTGTCTCCGGGAGGGTCACTCTACGATGCCGCTTCCAGCGTCGGGATTTCAGCAAGGTTGGCGGCGAGGTCTTTTGCGGCGAGTCGAAGATCGTATGCCTGCTGCATGGCCAGCCACGACTCCGGCGTGGTGCCGGTCAGCTTGCCGATGCGGAGCGCCATCTGCGGGGTGATCGGTGCCTCTTCGTCGAGGATATTGTACAGCTGCCGTCGCGAGACGCCGAGGAGCGCAGCAATTGCCACCTTGGAACGGCCGAGAGCGGGCAGCACGTCTTCGCGCAAGAGCTCGCCCGGGTGAGTCGGCCGAAGGCCTGCCAGCAATGGGTTCGGACTCATCAGTGATAGTCCTCCAGGTCGACCTCGACAGCGTCCTTGCCATCCCAGCCAAAAGTAATGCACCAGTTACCGGTGACCCTCACGAAATAGCGGGCTATGCCCTTCAGCGGGTGAAAGAACAGGCCCGGCAAATCGAGATCGCCGGGCGCGATCGCCGTATCCAGGCGAGCAAGTATTCGCCTCACCCGCTCAGCGTTCTGGACGGAGAGCCTGGACGCATCGCCTTTCTCGGCATAGCGGCGCAGACCCTTCGACCGGAACGATCGGATCATTCCGAAATGTAAACTATCGATGCACAAAACGCAAGGATGCGGTCACCCTTGGCCCGTTCCAGAAGCTAGTTTGAAATTTGCTCAGACCGTGCCTATATCGTGGGCATCAGGAGCCGGCATTGGCCGGTTGTTTTTAGGACCGATATATACTCAATTTGAGCATATATCGGAAGGAGTGCGGCGATGAACGCGTTTCCGGGCGTCGTAATCGAGGAGAGCAGGCGGGCAGTGCCGGTTGCTCCCAACCGGCGGGTGCTCCCCATGCCGTCGCTCGAATATACCGATGCGGTGGCGCGCGAGACCGCGCACCTCTACGAGCGGGTGAAGACCGTCATCCCGGCGATCGAGTGGCCGGTGCTCGCCCCCTACATCAAGGCGATCAACGACCTGAAGACGGTCCGCAACGCCGTCATCCTCGCCCACAATTACCAGACCCCCGAGATCTATCACTGCGTCGCCGACATCGTCGGAGACTCGCTGCAACTCGCGAAGGAGGCGACGAAGACCGACGCCGACATCATCGTCCAGTGCGGCGTCCACTTCATGGCCGAGACCTCGAAGCTGCTCAATCCCGACAAGCTCGTGCTCATCCCCGATCGCCGCGCCGGCTGCTCGCTCGCCGCGTCGATCACCGGCGCCGACGTCCGCCTGCTCCGCGAGCGCTATCCCGGCGTCCCGGTCGTCACCTACGTCAACACCTCGGCCGACGTGAAGGCGGAGAGCGATATCTGCTGCACCTCGTCCAATGCCGTCGAGGTCGTGGAAAGCCTCGGCGTCGACCGCGTGATCTTCCTTCCCGACCAGTACCTCGCCAAGTGGGTCGCCTCGCAGACCAGCGTCAAGATCATCGCCTGGCACGGTGCCTGCGAGGTGCACGAGCGCTTCACCGGCGCCGAGATCCGCGGATACCGCGAGGCCAACCCCGGCATCCAGGTCATCGCCCATCCCGAGTGCCCGCCCGACGTTCTCGCCGAGGCCGACTTCACCGGCTCCACCTACAAGATGAGCGAGTGGGTGAAGAAGAACCGTCCGGCGCGCGTCCTCATGGTCACCGAATGCTCGATGGCCTCCAACGTCGCGGCGGAAGTGCCCGATGTCGAATTCATCCGGCCGTGCAATCTCTGCCCGCACATGAAGCGGATCACGTTGCCGAAGATCCTCGACAGCTTGCTCAACCTCACCGACGAGGTCACGGTCGATCCGATGATCGCGGCGAAAGCCCGTCGCGCGGTCGAGCGCATGGTCAATCTGAGAAGCTGATCGGCTGCAGCTGGTTCTTCGTCGCATCGGGCGGCGACGAGGCGCAGTCATCGCTCGCGACTGAGGGAATTGGACTGGACCAGACCCCGCCATCCTGAGGCGCTTGATCGCGGAGCGATCAAGCCTCGAAGGACGCACCATCCCAACAGGCAAGCCCGCATGAGCACTGCAGCCATTCCCCAAACCACCGACGACGTGATCATCGTCGGTGGCGGCCTTGCGGGCCTGTTCACCGCGCTCCGCCTGGCGCCGCGGCCGGTCACCATCCTCGCCGCCGCGCCGATCGGGCAGGGGGCTTCGTCGGCCTGGGCCCAGGGCGGCATCGCCGTGGCCCTGGCGCCGGGCGATTCGGTCGAGAAGCACCTTGCGGACACTATTGCAGCCGGCGCCGGCATCGTCGACGAGAAGATCGCCCGCCTGATGGTGAGCGACGGCCCCGCCCGCGTCCACGATCTCCTTGAATACGGCGTGCCCTTCGACCACGACCTTGCCGGCGCCCTCACCATGTCGCGCGAGGCAGCCCATTCCGAGCGCCGCGTCGTCCACGTCCAGGGCGACATGGCCGGCGCCGCGATCATGACCGCGCTGGTCGCCGCCGTGCATCGCACGCCGTCGATCCGAGTCATCGAGGGCTATGTCGGCGAGGAACTGAGGGTCGAGCGCGGGCGCGTCACCGGCATCGTCGCCCGCCGACGCGACGGCGAGGACGGCGCGGTCTTCTTTCCCGCCCGCGCCGTGATCCTCGCGGTCGGCGGCATCGGCCACCTCTATGCCGTCTCCACCAATCCGCCCGAGTCGGAAGGCGCCGGCCTCGGCATGGCGGCCCGCGCCGGCGCCGTGATCGCCGACCCGGAATTCGTCCAGTTCCACCCGACCGCGCTGAATGTCGGCCGCGATCCGGCCCCGCTCGCCACCGAGGCGCTGCGCGGCGAAGGCGCGACGCTGATGAACTCGGCCGGCGAGCGCTTCATGGTGAAGGTCCATCCGCTCGCCGAGCTGGCGCCGCGCGATGTGGTTGCCCGCGCCGTGCACGCCGAGATCGCCGCCGGGCGTGGCGCCTTTCTCGATTGCCGCGCCGCCATCGGCGCGGAATTCGCGGAGAAATTCCCGACCGTCTATCGCTACTGCCGCGACGCCGGCATCGATCCCGCCCTGCAGCCGATCCCGATCGCGCCGGCCGAGCATTTCCACATGGGCGGCATCCTTACCGATGCGAAGGGCCGCACCAGCCTCGATGGCCTGTGGGCATGCGGCGAGACCGCGTCGACCGGTGCCCATGGCGCCAACCGGCTGGCATCCAATTCACTGCTCGAGGCCGTGGTCTTTGCCGCCCGCGTCGCCGCCGACATCGCCGAGCGCCTGCCGCAGGCGACCGTCGCGGCGCCCGTTGCCGAGCGCCAGGCCGGTGCCCCGATGGCGACCGACGCCGAGGTTGCGCTGCTGCGCCAGACCATGTCGCTCGATGTTGGCGTGGTTCGGGATCGCGCCGGGCTGGTCCGCGGCCTCGGCGTCATCGCCGGCCTTGCCGCCGGCACGCGCTCGACCCGCTTCCTCAACATGCTGACCGCAGCGAAAATGATTGCGGCCGCCGCGCTTGCCCGCACGGAGAGTCGGGGCGGCCACTATCGCTCGGATTTCCCCGAGGCCGATCCGGCCTGGCGCCATCGCACCTTCATGACCCTCTCCGATGCCGACCGGATCGCCGGCCCCCGTTCTCCCGCCGCGCCGGTGGTGGTGACGTGAAACCGGCGAAGCAGGCGCTGGCCGATCTGCCGGTGCTGCCGGCAATACTCGTCGCCGACGCGGTGCGTGCGGCACTGCGCGAGGACCTCGGCCGCGCCGGTGACATCACGTCGATGGCGACGATTCCGGCGGAAGCACAGGCCCGCGCGGTCATCGCGACGCGGAAGCCGGGCGTGCTCGCCGGTCTCGCGCTTGCCGAGGCTGCCTTTCGCGAGATCGATCCCGAAGTCCGGTTCGTCGCGACGAAGCCGGACGGCAGCACCCTTGCCGCGGGCGATGTGGTCGCGCGCATCGAGGGGTCCGCGCGCGCCCTCCTCGCCGGCGAGCGGGTGGCGCTCAATTTTCTCTGCCATCTCTCCGGCATCGCCACCGTCACCGCCGCGCTGGTTGCCCAAGTCGATGGCACGCGGGCGCGCATCTGTGACACGCGGAAGACGCTGCCCGGCCTTCGGGCCTTCGAGAAATACGCCGTGCGCTGCGGCGGCGGCGCCAACCACCGCTTCGGCCTCGACGACGCGATCCTGATCAAGGACAACCACATCGCCGCCACCGGTGGCGTCGGCGAGGCCATCCGCCGGGCGCGCGCCCATGCCGGCCATCTCGTCAAGGTGGAGGTAGAGGTGGACAGCCTCGATCAGCTGCGCGATGCGATGGCCGAGAGCCCCGACGCCGTGCTTCTCGACAACATGACGCCCGCGATGCTGCGGCAGGCGGTTGAGTTGGTCGCCGGCCGCGCGATCACCGAGGCCTCCGGCGGCGTGACTCTGGATACGGTTGCGGCCATTGCCGCCACCGGTGTCGACATGATCTCGTCAGGCTGGATCACCCACTCGGCGCCGGCGCTCGACCTCGGGCTCGATTTCGAGCCGGCGGGGCGCGGCCGGCCTAGTGCCAGAAGAAGGCCAGGTAAATGATCGCGAAAGCGATGACCACGCCGGCGATGCCGAAGCGCAGAACGTAGCGGACGTTGTGGCCGGTGACCGCGCCGCGCGCGTTGTTTGCCGGCGTGTCCACCTGGGCGCCGGCGTTGACTTCCGGCCCGTAGTCGGGACTTGGCGGGTTCTTGACGGTCACCATGGTGCGGCCCTCTTTCCGTTCTGCTGGAGAAGCATAAACGGGCGGCCGCAGGTTCCGTTCCGGCTAGCTCCAGCCGCCGCCGTAGGTCTTGTAGAAGATGTGGCGGCCGATCTTGTCCATCTTCTTCATCGAGCGCGCCCAGCGCGGACGGACATAGACGGCATGGTAGTGGGTCGAGGTGCCGACGTCGGCGAGGAACATGTCGGTCTCGTCGTTGACCACCTTCTGCGCCAGCGTCAGCGCCTGGGTCCATGAACCCTCGTCGGTGATGCGGTCGCGGATGCCGTCGCAGGCGAACGAGAACTGGCAGCGGTGGCGCATGTTCTTGTTCTGGTAGACGACGCCGCAGATCGTGTTGGGGTAGGCCGGGTTCTTGACCCGGTTGAGGACGACCTGGGCGACCGCGAGCTGTCCGAGCTGGGGCTCGCCACGCGCCTCGAAATAAATGGCGGTGGCGAGGCACTTGATCTCGCCGGCGTCGTGCACGCTCGCCGGCAGCGGGTCGTTGACCCAGGCGTGGTTGACGTCGACGTTCGGCACCACGATCGCCGACATCGCCTTGTTCTTGATCACGGCATCGAAGGGCGCCTTTTCCGCGTCGGCGTCCCTGGCCGGCGCGTAAGCAAGAAGGACCGGCGGCGCGTCGGGCGCGGCGGCGGGCTTCTCCGCGGCGACGGCCGGCATCGCCTTCACCGGCTTGTACGTGAGCAGGGCCTGCGGCGCCGCATCCGGCGTCGCCTCTGGCGAGGCGCTCGCCGGCGCCGGAAGCTCGGCCTCGGCGCTCACCATGATCGGCTTCGGCAGGGAGAATTCGCTGGGCAGATCAGGCGACGCTGCCGCAAAGATCGGCCGCGTCGCGATCACCCCGGCGTAGAACGGCTGCGTCGCCGAGCGGGCATGAACCAGCCGGTCGCCCTTGGCGGCGCGGGTTACCTCATGGAGGATGACCGGAGAGGCGATGCCGCCGGTGACCGTCGGATCGATCGCGGTGGAGGCCGTCTGCGCCGGGGAGGCGGGCGCCTGGTGGTCGAGGCGCGAGAGCTCGGTCGACGAAAAGGCGAGGAAGCCGCTGGCGAAAATCAGGCGGAACAGAAGCGTCGGCCGCTGTGGCCGATCCCATCCCCTGACTCGTACGCCCGCTCGCACGCTCAACGCAGCACCCACGCATACTCGCCACTGGACCGGTCCGGAATCCCCGCGGACGCGATCGATTGCTTTTTACTGGTGCCATTGATGCCGGATTAACCTTGCGGACCGGTTAATGCCCCGGCGCGAGGTTGTCAGCGCTCCTCGGACAGCTCCGAGAGCTGCAGCGCCGCCTGCGCCGCGGCGAGCCGCGCGGTCGCGATGCGGTTCGCGGCGCACGACACATAATCGAGGCCGACCTTCTCGCCGAAGATGATCGAGGCGGCATCGCCCGCATGCACGCCCGACAGGCCGAGGAGGAGCCCGGGCCGCGCCGCCCGTCCGCGTTCGGCCGCGCGCCGGACCAGTTCGCCGACGCCTTCGCGGTCGAGGCTGGCGAACGGATCGCGCGTCAGGATGCCCTCCTCCAGGTAGGGGCCGAGGAAGCCGGCGGTGTCGTCGCGCGACAAGCCGAAGGTCATTTGCGTCAGCGCCTGGGTATCGAAGGAGAAGAACTCGGAACTCTGCGCGATCTCGCGGGCGCGGAGCGCCGCGCGCGGCGCCTCGATCGTCATGCCGACGGTGAAGAGCGGGCGCCGCCCGCGTTCGCGCGCGATGGTGCCGGCGACCCCTTCGATCAGCGCCCTGACCAGATCGAGTTCGGCCTTGAGCGTGACCAGCGGGACGACGATTTCCGGAGCGATCGGCGCGCGGCCCTCGCCGGCCTCGAGGGCCGCCTCGAATATCGCCCGCACCTGCATGGCGGTGATCTCGGGATGCGATACCGCCAGCCGGGCGCCGCGCCGGTTGAGCAGCGCATCCACCTTGCCCGGCGCCAGCAAGCGCTCGCGCAGCGATACCGGTCCGCCCGCTGCGTCGGCCGTTGCCGGAATCTCCTCGTCGCGCCCCGGTAGGAACTCCCGCAGGGGCGCGTCGAGCAGGCGGATGGCAACCGGCAACCCCCGCATGAGGTCGAAGAGTTCCGCGAACTCGGCCTGGTGCAGCGGCAGGAGCTTGAGCAGTGCGTCGCGGCGGCGGGCCTCGTCTTCGGCGTAGATGACCTCGCGGGTTAGCGCGATGCGGTCCGGCGCGCCGAACATCCGCTCGGTTCGCCAAAGGCCGATCCCCTCGGCTCCCGACGCGCGCGCGATTCTTGCCTCGGCAAGGGTCTCGGCGTCGGCGCGGACGCGCATGCGCCGGGCCGCGTCCGCCCATTCGAGGACGCGGGCCAGGCCGGCCGGCAGCGCCGGGGGAGCCGCCGGTTCCACCACCGTTTCAGTCGCCCGGCCGGGCTCTTCCACCTCCGGAGTCTCGGCCGCCGACGCGCCAGCCGGGGTCGCGCCTTCGGTCGGCGCCGCCACGATCGTCGGTGACGCGGGCGCGGCCGCGGGCTGCAGTTCGCTCAGCCCGTTGGCGTCGATCCTGAGCAGGGCTTCCTCGCGCGTCACCAGCCCCGCGTCGGCGAGATCGACCGCGATCTTCAGCGAAGCCAGGGCGCCGCGCTTGCCGCTCCGCGCCTGAAGCAGCCACAGTTTTCCGCTCTCGACGGCAAAGTCGATCGCCTGCATGTCGCGGAAGGCGCGCTCGACCGC
The DNA here is from genome assembly GCA_038323025.1 of Hyphomicrobiales bacterium. Lineage (GTDB taxonomy): Bacteria > Pseudomonadota > Alphaproteobacteria > Rhizobiales > Kaistiaceae > JAFKKF01. Next base: position 15,868 of record JBBQGL010000024.1, on the reverse strand, counting down.
CGCGCAGAACCTGCCGAGATCCGCAAACAGCGCCGGCATCGCCGCCTCCAGCGACGGGCCGTCGGCGCCCGCCGCAATGCGTACCGCCTCGGTCAGGTCTTGCGCCGCGCGGTCGCGGCGGGCGAGGTCGGTGCCCTGCGCGTTGGCGAGATACTCGCCGGAGATCACCGGGTCTCCGGTCGACGGGTCGCGCGTGAATGCGATCCCGGCGCCCGATGCCTCGTCGCGGTTGCCGAAGACCATCGCCTGAACAATGACCGCGACGTCGGCGGTCGCCGGCGGACGCGGCAGCATCACGGGATCCTTGCCGGCGGCAGGCGAGAACGCGGCGTCGATCGCGCCCCACAGCTGCTCGACCGGATCCTCGGGAAAAGGCGCCTCGAGCGCGCGCCGGACGATGACGTGGAAGTCGTGGGTCAGCTCCGCCCAGTCCTCGCCGGTCAGTTCATTCTCGGCGAGACCACGCTCGTCGAGAAAGTCGTCGAAGCGCTCGTCGAAAAGCCCGGGCGCAAGCCCGAACACGGAGGTCGCATACGCGGCGATGAAGTGGCTGTAGCAATTGTAGGCGAAACGCCTGTCGGTCGTCCGCGCCAGCGCCTCGACGGTGATGGCGTTCAGCCCGAGATTGAGGACCGCAGGTCGTTTCGCTCCGCCCCCGTAGCGGACCGCCACGAGCAACGGCGCTATACTGTCGCCGAACCGTCGCCCGGTTGCCTCGGCGAGGGCGCCGAGCGCCGCCTCGACCTCGGCTTCAAGCCCCTCCGGATAGGCTCCGTCTGCGGACCGGATGTTGGCAGCGACCTGCCGCGTCAGGGTAAAGCCGGGCGGGACCGGCAAGCCTAGGCGGGCCATCTCGGCGAGGTTCGCCGCCTTGTCGCCGACGAGGTTGCGGAAGTCGGCGCCACCCTCGCTTCCCGGTGCGCCAAAGCTGTGAACCCAGGGACTCATTCCGTCACTCATACATCCCGCACCGCATCAAATTCGTAACGCAATGCGGGGTGGGCGCAAGAGCGCAAAGCTTGCACCATGATGAACAACTGCCGGCCCGGTTGGGTGCTGCGGCGACTCGTGTAATCTTGTCGCATGCGCGTTCGAAAAGACGATGGAGAACCGCGATGATTCCTGAGATTCTCGGCTACGTGGCGCTCGGCTTCCTTGTCGCCGCCTTCCTCGTGAAGACGGTCCTGTGGCTCCCGCCTGCTTGCCATCGTCAGCAACGCCGCGATCGTCCTCTACGGTATCGTTGTCCCGCACTATCCGGTCCTCGCTTTTGGCGCCGTGATGCTGGCGATCAACCTCTGGCGCGTCTCCGAGCTGCGCCGGATGGTCGGCGCCACCAGCGCTGCTGCCGCCGGCGCTGGCGCGCCGATCACCGTCGACTGGCTGCTCCCCTTCATGCGTCCGCTGAATGCCGAAAAGGGGCATGTCCTTTTCCGGAAGGGCGAGGTCGCCGATGCGATGTATTTCATCGCCAACGGCAAGGTGCGCATCGACGAATATGGCATCGAGATCGGCCAGGGCAGTTTGTTCGGCGAGATCGGCATCTTCACCCTTGACCGCGTGCGCACCGCCACCGCCAGTGCGGCCGAACAGTGCACGCTGCTCACCGTCAGTGCCGAAAAGGTCCGCCAGCTGTTCTTCCAGAACCCGGAGTTCGCCTTCTTCCTGGTGGGCGTCATTACGCGCCGCCTGACCCAGGATCTGGAGCGGGTCGCGCAGGCCAGGGCGAAAAAAGCCTGACCCGCGTCAGGCGTGGCGGCCGAGGCGAAGCCCGGGGGCAGGGCGCTCCTGCAGCACTTCGCCGCGGAACCGGAAAAGCGCCGCCGGCCGTCCGCGCGCCTGGCGCACGGAATCGCCCGTCGGCTCGACCAGCGCGCCCGATTCCACCAGCCGGCGGAAATTCTGCTGGTGCAGGTGACGGCCGGAGATTGCTTCCACCGTCCGCCTGAGCTCGGTCAGCGTGAATTCCGGCGGCATCAGCTCGAACACCACAGGCCGGTATTTCAGCTTGGCGCGCAGCCGTGAGATCGCGGTGGCCAGGATGCGGCGATGGTCGAAACGGAGCGTCGCGCCCGCCGCCGGCAGCGCTCCCTCCGCTGCCGCGCGGCCGTCGCGGACCGCTTCCTCGACGATGCCGGCCTCGTAGAGAAGCTCGTAGCGGTCGAGCGCCCGCTCGTCGTCGAAGCGCGCGTCGTCCTCGCCGAAGGCGAGGCGGATGCGTTCGCTTCGCCCGAGCGCCCGCAACGGCGGATCGTTGCCGAGTGGCGCCCTCGCCCAGCGGTGCAGCGCCGGCAGCAATACGGCATCGAGGAGTTTCGGGCGGCCGCCGCGAAAATCCTCCCACGGGAAGAACTCGTACCACTTGCGCCAGTGCGCCCCGGCCCGGGCGAGCGCGGCGGACGATTCCGGGGTCGGCCGCGTCAGCGCCAGGTAGCCGACCGAGACCAGATGGGGACCGGTGTCGCCGCGCTCCGTGTGCCGGCCGCGGTCGCCGAAGGTGTAGAGCTGCTCGACATAACCGAGCTTCAGCGCCGTCTGTTCGGCGACGAAGGCGCGCAGGCCCATCTCGAACGTGCGGTGCGCCAGCGGGTCGAACGGGCCGAAGGGCAGGCCGTCCGGCTCGCCGCGCTCCGGCGCCGAGACCACAAGGATCAGCGGCTGGTTGTCGGCGACCGCCACGATCGCCCCATTGAGGCCGATCTCGATGGGTGGGCGGCCGCGATCGTTCATGCGCTAGTCCGCGATCGGGATCGCGAAAGGGATCGCCTCGACCGCCATCTCGCCGCGCCCGATCGCCTTCACCGCCGCGATCATGCGGCCGTTCCGCCGGAGCAGCTGGTCGCCGAAGCCGACGATGCGCGAGTTGGGCGTGGCGGTCGGCGAGGCCGCCCGCATCCGCCGGGCGAGGTCGGCCTCGTCCCGCTGCGGGTTCACCGCGCAGAGCGCGATGAAGGCCGCCGCCGTCGAGCGGCTGATGCCGGCGAAGCAGTGCACGACCAGCGGATGCCGCCTGTCCCAGCCTTCGACGAAGCTGACCAGCTCGTGGACGTGCTCGAGCGCCGGCAGGATCATGCCGTCCATCGGTTCGATGATGTCGTTGATGCCGAGGAAGAGATGCTTGTCGGGATCGATCGTCCGCGGCCGCACCACCGGCGTGTCGTCGTTGATGAGGCTGACGAGGTGGCTGGCCCCCGAGGCGGCCACCGTCGCCGTGACCAGGGAGAGCGGACAGACGAGCACCTGCGGCATGAAGTCGTTCCTCGGTTTTCGCTAGTGTAGGGCCGCGATAGCCACCGGTCACGACGCCGGCGGCGTCAGCGCCGCCGAGATCGCGGCGAAGCGCTCGCGGAAGCGGGTCTCGGCCATCGCCGTCGGCCACGGGTCGAGTTCCAGCCAGTCGGGGTCGACGCCGCGCGGGCGGCCGAAGAACTTCACCGCCTCCGCCTCGCCGAAGCCGGCGAGCCGGGTCGCCTCGTAGTAGGCCGCGATGCGGTCGGCCGCCTTGATCCTGTCCTTGACCTTCGCCGGCAGCGGCACCGCGACGCCGAAGCGCCGGTGGATGGCCTCGAGCAGCCGCGCTTCCACCGCGCGGTAGTCGCCGCCGATCAGCGCCTTGAACGGCGAGATCATGTCGCCGATCACGTATTCCGGCGCGTCGTGGAGGAGGATCGCCAGCCGCTCCTCCGGCGTGATGTCGGCCATCGTGCTCCGCGCGATCTCGTCCACCACCAGCGTGTGCTGCGCGACCGAGAAGGCATGGGCGCCGATGGTCTGGCCGTTCCAGCGCGCCACCCGGGCGAGGCCGTGGGCGATGTCGTCCAGCTCGACGTCGAGCGGCGAGGGGTCGAGCAGGTCGAGCCGGCGGCCCGAGAGCATGCGCTGCCAGACGCGCGGCGTGGCTGAATCGCGGTCGGGCATGGTCAGGCTTCGACCGTGGAGGGCCAGCCGAAGCGCGCCCACGGTGGCAGCGTCAGCGCGACCGGGACACCGGCGGCCGTGATCGGCACACCCTTGTCCATCGCTTCCCTGGCGCGGTCGAGGCGCACCAGCGCAAGCCCGATGTCGCCGGAGGTCGAGCCGAGCGTCCCGATGGCGCGGTCGCCAGCCAGGATCTCGGCACCGGCGGTGAGCGCCTTGCCCTCGGCGATGATGAAACGCCGCCGCGCCGTGCCGCGATGCTCCATGCGCGAGACGATTTCCTGGCCGATGTAGCAGCCCTTGTCGAAATCGACGCCGCCAAGCTGGTCCATGTCGGCATCGTGCGGATAGGCTTCGCCGAAGGCAAAGTCCTTGCCGCCCTCCGGTATGCCAAGGGCGATGCGGTGGGCGTGGTAGTCGGCATCGCCCGCCGGGTCATGACCGGCCGCCGTGGCCCCGCCTCTCCAAACGATGGCGCGGAAGCCGAGCGCAGGAAGGCGAGGATCGGCGGCGACTAATCCGTCGACCGGCGGCGCCACGGCGCCTCCCCACGCGGCCAGCACGCTCAGCTCGCCGGAGAGGTCGGCGATCTCGACCTTGGCGCGGAGGCGATAGAAGCCGAGCCGCCTGATGAAATCCGCGGCCAGATTGCGCGGCAGGTCGAAGAGGAACCGATCGCCGTCGGCGAAGACGATGAAATCGAAGAGAATCTTGCCCTGCGGCGTCAGCAGCCCGCCATAGACCGCACCGCCATCGGCGCGGCCGATCTCGGCGGTGATCAGGTCGTTCAGGAATTTCCGCGCGTCCGGCCCGCCGGCCGCCACCACGCCGCGCTCGGAAAGTTCAGCGATCCTGGCCGCGCTCATCCGGTTTCCAGTGCTTGCATCGCCCCCCGCCGTTACGTAAGCGGAGCGCGCGGCAGGAGCAAGCGGTGATGGCGGAAACCTACGATCTCGTGTTCCGGAACGGCGCGGTGGTCAATCAGGACGGCGTCGGCGTCCGCGATATCGGCGTTCGAGATGGGCGAATCGTTGCGCTGGGCGCCATCGCGCCTTCCGCCGCCGGTGAATCGGTCGATTGCACCGGACTGACCATCCTCCCCGGCGTCATCGACACGCAGGTGCATTTCCGGGAGCCGGGCGCCGTCCACAGGGAGGACCTCGAGACCGGCTCGCACTCGGCCGTCATGGGCGGGGTGACCGCGGTCTTCGAGATGCCCAACACCGACCCGCTCACGGTGACCGCCGAGGCGCTGGCCGACAAGGTCCGCCGCGCCACCGACCGCATGCATTGCGACTTCGCCTTTTTCGTCGGCGGCACCCACGGCAACGCGCCTTTTGTCGAGGAACTGGAACGGCTTCCGGGCGCCGCCGGAATCAAGATCTTCATGGGCTCGTCCACCGGCGACCTGCTGGTCGCGGATGACGAGGGCCTGCGCTCGATCCTGTCGCGCACGCGCCGCCGCGTCTCGATCCACGCCGAGGACGAGCCGCGCCTCCGCGAGCGCGCGGCCTTGCGTGTTGCCGGCGATCCGGCCTCGCATCCGGTCTGGCGCGACGAGATCGCCGCCCTGACCGCCACGCAGCGCCTGACCCGCATCGCCGAGGCGACCGGGGCTCGCGTGCACCTCCTCCATGTCTCGACCGCCGAAGAGATCGACTTCATCGCCGCCCACAAGGACAACGTCTCCGTCGAGGTGACCCCGCAGCATCTCACCCTCGATGCCGGCGAATATGCCCGCATCGGCACGCGGGCGCAGATGAACCCGCCGATCCGGGAGGCCCGCCACCGCGAGCGGCTGTGGCAGGCAGTGGCAAACGGCATCGCCGACATCCTCGGCTCCGACCACGCGCCGCATACCCTCGCCGAGAAGACCAAGGCGTATCCCGCCTCGCCCTCGGGCATGCCCGGCGTGCAGACCCTCGTGCCGGTGATGCTCGACCATGTCGCCGCCGGCCGCCTGAGCCTCGAGCGCCTTGTCGACATGACCTCCGCCGGTCCCGCCCGCCTGTTCGGCATCGCCGGCAAGGGCCGCATCGCCGTCGGCTACGACGCCGACCTCACCGTGGTCGACCTGAAGCGGCGGGAGACCATCCGCGACAACTGGATCGCCTCGCGCTCGGGCTGGACGCCCTATGACGGCAGCCCGGTCACCGGCTGGCCGGTCGGCACTGTCGTTCGCGGCCGGCGGATCATGTGGGAAGGCGAACTGACGGGGCCCGGCGCGGGCAGGGCGGTCCACTTCGCCGAGGCGCTGCCGCCGCGCTGATAATTCGCCGGCGCAAAAACAAAACCCATGCCCGGGCTTGCCAACGGTCACCCCCCGGGCGAACCTTGGCGCAGCGGGCCGGCGGTCGGCTGACGTTCGGGGTGAATGGGCGCGTTTCCGCGAGAGCGCTCGCGAAGAATTGGGGGCCGATCTTGTTGAGCACATACCTGCGCGCCGGTTCGGTGGCGCTCCTGCTTGCGGCAAGCGCCGCGCTTTCCGGCGCGACGCCGGCCAATGCCGCCAACGCCAAGCGGATATTCTATTGCGGTGACGGTCAGGGCACCGTGACGGTAACGGTCCTCAACCAGCAATCGATCCGTGCCGCGGTCAATCTCGGCGGGGAGGATGGCAGCTTCACGATGACGATGAAAAAGAGCGGGTCGGGCTTCCGTTTCGTGAAGGGCGAATACGAGGTGAAGATCAACAGCAGCCAGAACTCGCTGACCTACACGGCCCCCGACTACGGTTCGATCGGCTGCACCTGGGGCGGCTGACGATCCCGCGTCCCGGCAAGCCCCTCGGTCACGCCCCCAGCCCTGCCTTGATCAATCCGTCCTTGATGCGGGCCACATCTGCCGGCTTCTTGAAGGGCAGGCGGCCGATGTGTTCATCGAACGAGTATTGCGGGTTGATTTCTTTCAGCTCCCGCCAGACCAGTCTGGCTTCGTCGGCCTGGCCCATGTGACCGAGGGCGGAGGCGAGGAACGCGCGCGACATGTCGGTTCCGGGAACCAGCCTGATTCTCTCCCGGAAGATGGCGGCCGCGGCCTCGTACTTGCCCGCGGTGAGATGGGCCGTGGCGAGGTAGTGGAGATTGTGCCCGTTGGAAGCCGGATCGAGGCGGATCGCCCTTTCGAGCGGCGGTATCGCCGCCAGTGGCTCGCCGGCGTAGACGTCGGCCATTCCTTGCGTGCCATAGGCAACGGCGAGGTTCGGATTCGCCGCCAGCGCCGCGTCGACATGCGTCTTCACGCGGGCGAAGTCGCCCTGGAAGGTGGCGACCACCGCGGCGACGAAGCGCACGAACGGATCGTGGGGGCCGAGCCTGACGGCCTTGTCGGCGAAGCCCGCGGCGATCTCGATCGCCCGGGTTCCATCGCCGGTAAAGTGATTGTGAAAGTCGACGTTGTGGGCCATCGCCAGCCCGGCATAGGGGGCTCCATAACCGGGATCGAGCGCGATCGCCTGGTCGAAGAATGCGATCGACCGCTCGAACGCGCTCCGCGTCTTGGTCGCGGCCATGATCAGTTCGCGTCCGTGCAGGAAGAGGTCGTGCGCCGCGACGTTGCTGGTACCGGTCTCGCCGACGCGCGCCTTCTCGGCGGGGCTGAGGGTGACCTTGAGCGCATTGACGATCTGTAGCGTCACCTCGTCCTGCACCGCGAAGATGTCGGTGAGGTCGCGATCGTAGCGCTCCGCCCACAGGTGGCCGCCGTCGGCCGCATCGATGAGCTGGGCGGTGATGCGCACGCGATTGCCGGCGCGGCGGATGCTGCCCTCCAGCACCGAACCGACCCCGAGCTCGCGGCCGACCACGCGGATGTCGACGTTCCGGCCCTTGTAGGCGAAGCTCGAATTGCGGGCGATCACCAGGATGCCGGCGATCTTCGACAGATCGGTGATGATGTCTTCGGTGATGCCGTCGGAGAAGTATTCCTGTTCCGGGTCGCCCGACATGTTGGTGAACGGCAGCACCGCGATCGACGGTTTGTCCTTCCTCGCCAGTGCGGGTTCCGGCCTTGGAACGGTCGCCGCACCGCCGGCGGTCGCGGGGTGCCATTTCCAGATGCGGATCGGCCGGTCGATGTTCTTGACCCGCACCTCGCCGCCGTCCTCGAATTTCACATCGACGCGCGTGCCGACGCTTTCGTTGACGATCGAGGCCACGCAGACTCCGCCGGCCTCGGCCAGCGGCTCGAGCCGGGCGGCGATGTTGACCCCGTCGCCATAAATGTCGTCGCCTTCGATGATGACGTCGCCGAGATTGATGCCGATGCGGAGCACGATCTTTCCGCCGGAGGCCGTGTCGGCCGCCAGCGCCCGCTGGATCGCCAGCGCACAGCTGACGGCGTCGACGACGCTGGCGAATTCCACCAGCGTGCCGTCGCCGATCAGCTTGACGATGCGGCCGTTGTGCTGCGCGATCGCCGGGTTGAAGATGGCATCGCGGTGGCGCTTGAGAGCCGCCAGCGTGCCGGCCTCGTCGGCCGCCATCATGCGCGAATAGCCGACGACATCGGCCGCCAGTATCGCCGCCAGCCTCCGGGTGTTGCGCGCCTCGCTCATGGGCCAGTCGTAGTGCCTCGCGGCCGATGACGCCAGCCGATGAGCGTTGGCGGTAGGGTCAAAGCCGCCGACCGTCGGGTGTGTCGCTCCGGCCGGCGGGGAGCTCCCGAGATGCTCGGGCGCCTTTGCTGCTTGCGCGGCGGCGCGATCAGACTCCCTTGCCCGGGGCCCCTGCTCACTCGTTTTGACCCTGCGTCCGAACGTATGCCGCGTAGTCAGGCCGATGCCCTCTGACATGCGACGCGGTCCCGCCGTGGCGGCGAGCGGTGCGTTCTCGGCGGAATCTCCAAGGCCGCTGGAGACGGTGCCCTAATCCCCGGAGATGAAATACTTCCACACGCCCTTGGGCGTGATGCCGACGCGGTAGAAGAGGTAGTTGCCGTCGTTCTTCATGTCCTCGTAGTCGCCGGCGTAGATCAGCTTGAACAGCTCGACCAGCTGCGGCGGCGTCAGCTTGTCCACCGGGTAGCGCGCGAAGTAGGGCCAGATGTACATCTCGTCCGGCGTGCCCGCGTCGGCATGGACATAGCCCGCGTCGAGCACCTCGGTGAGGATGGCGAGGATTTCGCGACCCTCCGGATCGCCGGACAGCGACTTCAGGTAGTCGATCGGGTCGCCGATGTCGTTGAAGCTGAACTGCGGCGGCTCGCCGTTGGCCTCGATGATCGGCTTAAGCTTGGTGATGTCGCCGGTGGCGGCGGCTTCCTTGAGCTGGTCGCGGAGGCGCTTCACCGGCGGCGGCAGCTTGGAGAAGTCGTACTCGACCTCGGGGATGGGCTCGTTGGCCACGTCCGGGGTAGCGGGCTGGGCGTCCGGCGTGGCCGGTGTCGCCGGCGCATCGGCATCGTCAGGATTCGGAACCGCCTCGTCCGCACCCGGCGACGGGATCGGCGGCATCACCTTGTCAGTGACCGTCCGGATGTCGGGCCTGACGAGAAACTGCGCGCCCGGCGGCGCGATGGCCGGTGCGGCGAGGGAGGGCAGGGCCGCCAGCAGCAGGGCTGTCGTAAACCCCGTCAGCGCGATTATCCGGGTATTCATCGGGCACCGTCCTCCGAAGCGAGCGGCATGATCCTCGCGCCCGGAGACAGTCTAGTGCATTGCCGGCCCGGCGTAACCCGTTCGCCGCGCGAAGGATTGACGCGGGCAGAGGGCGGCTACTGAACGGTCCGCTCGACCGAGAACTCGAAGGCTCGGATGCGCCCCGGCAGCCCCTTGGCGAGGTCGGCGACGGCCTCCTCGCCGTAGGTGCCGATCAGGTCGGCGAGCGCCGTGAACAGCGAGGCATGGGCGAGAATCTCCGGATCGACGCCCTCCGCCATCGCCTCGTCCCAGGCTTCGGTCAGGTAGGCGAGCGCCAGCCGCTTCTTCTCGGCAATCGCCCGTTCTTCGCCCGCGAAGGCGACTTCTTCGGTTGCAACGGTCATCGTGTCCCCGATCCCGCGTCCCACGCAGGGTTAACGGGCGTAAAGGTATCACGGCAGCCGCTTTCCGACAGCCCGATCGTGAAGAAAGGGTTAATGCCGGCTTAAGGCTTTGGACCCATTCCGTTAATCTCTTGTTTACTTCTCGTGGCCGTACCGGGCGACGACATCGCGGGCGATGGTCTCGCCCTCGCTCATGTAGCGGTCGATCGCGGCGGTCGCGGCGTCGGTGCAGGAGCGGTAGACGGCACCGAAGCTGTCATAGCCGCGATTGAAGCGGTCGACGAAGCGGGCCTTGCGGGCCGGATCAGGCTTCTCCGCGTCGATCAGCCCCTGCATCTGCTCGCGCCAGAGGGCGCCTTCGCCGCCGCCGCAAAGCTGGCGGAGGTAGTGGAGTGCCCCGAGAATCTCGGAGAGGCGCAGCAGTTGGGCGTCGAACGGCGGGGCGCCGCCGGGCACCGTCGCGGCGGCCCCGCCGGGCGGGGTGACGTCGGTCAGGCCTCCCTGCGCCGGTGCCAGCGGGGTCAAACCGGGGCTCTGAGCACCGGCGCGAATCGGCTGGCCGAACAGGACAGCCATGAGACAGGCGACGGCGCATATGATTCGCGGGCGTCCGGTCATTGTCTCGGCATGTCTCGCGCTATGATTCGCGCCGTATCGGCGGTCATTTTCAGCCCCGGAAACTCAGGCGGCGCCACCCAGCACACCTCCGCCGCGTCGTCGCCGGCAATTGGCACGCCGCTTTCATATCGCCCCGTAAATACAAGCACGACAAAGTGAAATTCCCCGTCCTTGCCGATGATCTCGGCCCTGTCTATCTGAGCCCCGATTTCGACGTGGAGACCGGTTTCCTCGCGCACTTCCCGCCTGGCGGCCTCGGCCAATAGTTCGCCGGCTTCCACCCTTCCTCCTGGAAGTGCCCAGGAATTCTGGTTCGGCGACCGCCCGCGTCGTACCAGAAGGACGCGTCCGTCGTGCCAGACCGCGACGCTGACGCCGAGCACGGGCCGGGCGGGAGATGGGCGGGGGTCGGGGTCGGACATCGCTTCACGCTAGCGCGGCGGCGGCAGCCTGTCTGCTATATCTCCGCGCCGGATTGTTCGGGATTGCGCCATGTGCGGACGCTTCGTGCTGACAGCCACGCCGGAGGAACTCCAGGCGCTCTTCGGCTATATCGACGGCGAGGATTTTCCGCCGCGCTACAACATCGCGCCGACCCAGCCGATCGCGGTCGTCCGCATGCTGCACGGCGCCCGCCGCTTCGCGCTGGTCCGCTGGGGTCTGGTGCCGGGCTGGGTGAAGGATCCGCGCGAATTCGGCCTGATGATCAACGCCCGCTCCGAATCGGCCGCCACCAACGGCGCCTTCAAGGGAGCCCTGCAGTACCGCCGCTGCCTGGTTCCCGCATCCGGCTTCTACGAGTGGCAGAAGCGCGAGGGAAAGCGCAAGCAGCCGTATCTGCTCCGCCCGCGCAACGGTGGGATTGTCGCCTTCGCCGGGCTCTGGGAAACCTGGATGGGCGCCGACGGCAGCGAAATCGATACGGGCTGTATCCTGACCACCGCCGCCAACGATACGGTCGCGCCGATTCACAACCGCATGCCGGTCATCGTTTCGCCCGGCGACTTCGACCGCTGGCTCGAATCGCAGGATGGCGTCGCCGACCTGCTACATCCCGCCCCGGACGGGCTCATGGAGGCGATCCCGGTAAGCGATCGCGTCAACGCAGCGGCAAACGACGACCCCGGGCTGATTGCACCGGCGGTCGCGGCGGCGGCAAGTTCCGGGCTGCCGCTCTTCGATCGATAGGGAGGGAGCGGGCGAACTAGCGCCGGCGAGCCGCCTGCTCGCCCTTTGGCGCCATTTGCGCCACCGCCGCCACCAGCTCGGGGATGGCAAGCGGGCCGTACTTCGTGTGCAGCGACTGGTCGCTGGCGTCTTCGGTCTTGGAGCGGAACGGTCGGTAGTCAACCGGGCTGGTCAGGGATTTCACGTCTTATCTCGTCGGTTCGAAACGGGGAATCGGCGACGCTTGCGGCGAAGCGGCGCCTCTGTCGTGGGCTAATAAGGCGGAAAGATGATCGATTGGTTAGCGGATTCCGACCATGGTCCCGAGTTGCGGTGGATCAACGCTGCCAGCCGCAAATGATGAAAGGTTCCACCATGACACTCATCCACCTCGCCCTCTATTCCCATACCGGACATACCCGCGACGCCGGCGCGCAGCTCGCGAGCCTCCTCGGTTCCGAAACGGATCTGGAGTCCATTGAGGCTGTCGATCCGCCGCGCGGATTCTGGGGGTTTATGCGCATTGGTTACGGCTCCTGGACCGGCAAGGCGTGGGCGATCCGCCCGCCCGTGCCGTCGAAGGGCCAGCACCTCCTCGCCGTCGGCAGCCCGGTCTGGGCCGGTCACCTGCCGCCTCCGGTCCGCAGCTATCTGCAACAAGCGGCCAGGAACTATCCGCGCCTCGCCATGCTGGTTACCCAGGGAGGCAGCAGCCTCACCGCCTTCAACGCCGACGTGACCGCCGCCGCCGGCAAGTCAATCGCCGCCTCCGTCACCCTGACCGACGCCGATCGGAAGGCAGCCGGTGTGCCCGAGCGAAAGCTCGCTGACTTTGCCGCCGCACTGAAGCGATTGACCTGAGCGCCGCCGTCACGGCGGCAGCTTCGACGCCCTGAATCGCCTCATGCCATCGCGAGGGGTGTCGTCTTGATCGGGCAGCCACTGTAAAAGCGCTTCGACGCCCCGCACGAGAATCGATCGGGCGCGTCTGGATGCCGGGCGGGATGGTTCAACGACTGCGCGAAAGAGACTCGTCGCTGGCGATCTGGAGCAGCCGGCTGGCGGTGCTTTCCGTCCCGGTCCTCTTCATCGCGGCGGTCGGCCGCCGCACCGAGCAGATCGGCGTCGCGGCAACCTATGGCGCGATCGCACTCGGCTTCGCCGTCGCCTTCCTGGCGGTCATCGCGGCGATTGCCGCCCTTGAGGGCGTCTGGCGCGACGGACGGAGCGGCAGCCGCTCGGCCCTTTCCGGCTTGCTCATCGGCCTTGCGGTCCTGTCGCTGCCGGCGGTGGGGGCGTGGAAGGCGCTCACCTATCCCGCGCTCGCCGACATCTCCACGGACACGGACGATCCTCCGATCTTCATCAAGGCCCTGATTGCCCGGGGGCCGGATTCGCGCCCGCTCACCTCACCGACCGAGGGCCAGGCGGAACTCCAGCGCGAGGCCTATCCTGACATTGTCCCGCGCCACTACGCGCTCGAGCCGGGACGCGCGTTCGACGCGGCTCTCGCACTGATTCGCGACCGGGGCTGGCCGATTCTTGACCAGCGGCCGCCGGCCGGACCGGAGGGGGACTGGAATATCGAGGCCGTTGCTTCGACGCCGATCTTCGGATTTCGCCAGGATGTGATCGTCCGCATCGAGCCCGACGGCGACGGATCGCTCGTCGACATGCGCTGCGCGGCGCGGAACGGCACCCACGATCTCGGTGCCGGCGCCACGCGCATCCGCGACTTCTTCGCGGACCTCGACGCAGCACTGGAAGGAGCCGGCGGCGGCTAGTCAGGCGGGATGGAAATCACCGTCGAGACGCGCCGGCCCGTCGCTCGCCACGACGCCGCGCCCGATCAGATCTTCGAGATGCGCCAGAACCGAAAGCGCGGCGGCGGGGTGCAGGGCGGGATCGATGGCGGCATAAACGGCCGCGACCACTTGGCCGATGGTGCGGTCGCCCGCCAAGAGCCGTGCCACGATCGCCGCCTCCCGCTCGAGCCGGTGCTGCTTCAGCGCCGCCACGTAAGAATGCGCGTCGACAACGGGCCCGCCATGCCCGGGGAGATAGCGCCGTTCGGTTCGGGCCGACAGCTTGTCGAGCGAGGCCACATAGTCCGCCATTGATCCGTCGGGTGGAGCGACGATCGTCGTCGACCACGCCATGACGTTGTCCCCGGAGAAAAGCAGGTCGCTCCCGGCGAGCGCGAAGGCGAGGTGGTTTGCCGTGTGACCCGGCGTGGTCACGGACGTCAGCCGCCAGCCCTGTCCCGCCACGGTTTCCCCATCGGCGAGATTGATCTCAGGTCGAAAGGCGGTATCCGCGGCTGCGTCCAACCCGCCCCCCTCTCCGGCGCGCAGAGGCCGTGCCGGACGATGCGGCCCGCCCCCGGCGGTTAGGGCACCGGTCGCGGCCTTCAGCTTCGCCGCTCCGGGGGAATGGTCGCGATGGGTGTGGGTGACGAGGATGTGGCTGATGCGCTCTCCCGCGGCGGCCACCAGCAGCGCAGCGATGTGCGCATCGTCGTCGGGACCGGGGTCGATTACGGCCACGTCGCCCTCGCCGACGATGTAGCTGTTGGTCCCGTGGAAGGTGAACGGTCCCGGGTTGTGGGCCGTGAGGCGCCGAACCCCCGGTGCAACGGTTATCGCCCGCCCATATTCCGGCTCGAAGGCACGGTCGAAGACGATGGTGCTCATTTCACGTTTGCGATCTGGGGAACCAATTCGCTTCTGCGATGTTTCTGTCACACTTCAATCCAGGCAAAAGGTGAACCATGCTGAGATGGGCATTGATCTTCCTGATCGTCGCATTGATTGCCGCGGCTTTTGGATTCACCGGAATCGCGGCCGGGGCGGCGACTATCGCCAAGGTGCTGTTCGGCATCTTCCTCGTCGTCTTCCTGGTGCTCCTCATACTCGGCATCATGGGCGGCAGAGCCATCGCGCGCTAGCCGCAGCATTCACGACGTTCGAAGCGCCCGAACCCGCAAGGGATCGGGCGCTTTGCGTTCAGCGTTGCCATGCCCCGCGCCCTCGACTGTTGGAGGCAGGTTGCTCCTCCACTCGCTAACGGGTATCGAGGCGGTTGACAGTTCCGTTGGAGCGGAGCCCGGACGAGCTGCGGCGGCGAACAATCATGGCAAACAACCTCGCATCCCTGAACGTCAAGCTGTTTCAGGACGGCGCTGAGCTCGGCGCCATGGTGGCGGCGCGGGATCGCGGCCTCGTGTCCGGTTTCACCACCAATCCGACGCTGATGCGCAAGGCGGGCGTCACCGACTACAAGGCGTTCGCCCGCGAAGCCATTCGCGCCATCCCCGACCTGCCCATTTCGTTCGAGGTCTTCGCGGATGAATTCGATGCGATGGAGCGCGAGGCGCGCGAGATCGCCAGCTGGGGCGGCAACACCTACGTCAAGATCCCGATCAGCAATACGCGTGGGCAGTCGTCGGCGCCGCTGATCAAGAAGCTCTCCGGCGAGGGCTTTTCGCTCAACATCACCGCGATGACGACCCTCGACCAGGTCAAGGAGGTCGCCGCGGCGATCGACGCTAGATCCCGGACGATCGTGTCGGTCTTCGCCGGGCGCATCGCAGATACCGGCGTCGACCCGCTGCCGCTGATGACCGAGGCGGTGGCCATCCTCAGGTCGCTCCCCAGGGCCGAACTGCTCTGGGCGAGCCCGCGCGAAGTGCTGAACGTGGTTCAGGCCGACGGTTGCGGCTGTCACATCATCACGGCCACGCCGGACATCCTCGCCAAGCTGTCACTGTTCGGGAAGGACCTGCGGCAGTACTCGATCGAAACCGTCAAGATGTTTTACGAAGATGCCCGCGCCGCAGGCTTCAGGCTTGTCTAGCCCGGTTTCGGAAGCAACGGAGACGCCGCCGCTCATCTCCGTGGTCGTTCCGGTTTACAAGGAAGAGCGCAACATCGTGCCCTTCCTCGCGCGGACGGTACCCGTCCTCGAACGCCTCGGAAGCTACGAGATCGTGTTTGCGCTCGATCCGTCGCCGGACCGCACCGAGGAAGTGATTCTGGCCGAGGCCGCGAAGAATCCACGCATCGGCCTTCTCGTCTTCAGCCGCCGCTTCGGCCAGCCGGCCGCGACCATGGCCGGCATTCTCAACTGTGCGGGCGCGTGGTGTGTCGTGATCGACGTTGACCTGCAGGATCCTCCCGAGATC
>JBBQGL010000023.1:0-32676 GCA_038323025.1 Hyphomicrobiales bacterium | reverse complement strand
CGCTCGCGAGCGGTTGCCGAGCGCATCGCGGGGTAGCGGCCGAAATGCCACGCGCGGACGGTCCGCGTCACCTGCGCCGGATCGGCGTAGCCGAGGCGGGAAAGCGTGGCGAGCGTGTCGGGATCGTCGGTGTCGCCCGTGAAGACCAGTCCGCCCTTCTCGGCCCCGAGCGCCGGCGCCTTCTCGAAGAGGGCGTTGTAGCGGTCGCGCACGCGGGCGAGGGTCGCCAGCAGTTCCCTGGTGAAACTCGCCGCTCCCCGGTAACCGGCCATCGCGGCGATCACGGCCAATCCTTCCGCATCGGCCGGCAGCGTATGGGTCTGCTGGTCGTCGACCATCTGCAGGCAATGCTCGACGGCGCGAAGCCGGACGTAGGCGGCAGTCAGATCGTCGCGGCTCGAGGCGTCGATCCATCCGGTCGCGGCGAGGGTTGCCAGGGTCTCCAGCGTGCGCCGGCCGCGCAGGTCCGGGTTGCGCCCGCCGGCGATCAGCTGCTGGGTCTGGACGAAGAACTCGATCTCGCGGATGCCGCCGCGGCCGAGCTTGATGTTGTGGCCCGCGGCCGCGATCTCCTCGTGGCCGCGATGGTCGTGAATCTGGCGCTTGATCGAGTGGATGTCGGCGATGGCCGCGTAGTCGAGGTATTTCCGCCAGATGTAGGGCGTCAGCTCAGCCAGAAACGCCTCGCCCACGGCGACATCGCCGGCCGCGGCGCGGGCCTTGATGAGCGCGGCGCGCTCCCAGTTCTGACCCTGGCTCTCGTAGTACTGGAGCGCGGCTTCCGTCGAGATGGCGATGTTGGTAGCGCCCGGATCGGGACGAAGGCGGAGGTCCGTGCGGAACACGTACGAGTCGGCGGTGCGCTCGCTGAGAATGCGCACCAGCCTCCTGGTCAGCCGGACAAAGAAACGCGACGGCTCTTCCCCGTCCCTCAGCCTGGCGACTTCCGGATCGTAGAGGACGATGAGGTCGATATCGCTGGAGTAGTTCAGTTCGCCAGCGCCGAACTTGCCCATGGCGAGGATGACCCAGCCCGAGCCGTTCTCTGGATCGGCGGGGTCCCGCAGGTCGATTTCGCCGGCGCGATGCGCTTCGGAGAGAATCCAGCGGACCGCAGCGCCAAGCGCCGCGTCGGCGAACCCGGTCAGGGACGCGGTGACGGTCGGCACGTCCCACACCCCGCCGAGGTCGGCGAGCGCGATGAGCAGCGCCGCATCCTGCCGGGCGCGGCGGAGCGCCGTCATCAGGATTGCCTCGTCGGTCCGGCGCCACGCCCTTGCCGTCGTCGCGACGAGCTTCTTCAGCCGCGCCGCAGGGTCGCCCGCCAGCAACGCCAGCAGCCGCGCCGGCTCGTCGAGGGCCAGGGAACGGAGGAACGGCGAATATTCGAGGACGCCGGCAAGGAAAGGGCCAACCGCCTTGTGCCGAGCCAGGAGTTCTTCGAGATTGGCCGCAATTCCGGAAGCGGCGAACGCCGCCTTCAGCTCAGACAACCGCGCCTTGACGTTTGCCGCCTTCGGCGGCCGCAGGCGCGGAACGATCCGTTCGGCGAGGCTGTTTCTGCTGGGCGTCGCCTTGGCTCCGGGCATCTCAGGGCGCGTTGATCGGCAGCTTCAGGGTGACGACGAGACCCGGATTGCCGTCGCCGAGTTCGATCGTGCCATGGTGCAGGCGGGCGACCGCGGCGACAAGGCTCAATCCGAGCCCGCTTCCAGGCTCGGTGCGGCTGGTCTCCAGGCGCACGAACCGGTGCAGGACGCGCTCGCGGTCGGCCTCCGGAACGCCCGCGCCGTTGTCCGCCACGGCAAGGACCAGCGTGTCACCCTCCCGTCTGGCCGAGATGGCAATGGTCAACGGCCGCGGCTCCGCGAGTGCCAGTGGCGCATGCTTCATGGCATTGTCGACGAGGTTGGCAACGGCCTGGCTGAGCAGCTCGCGGCTCGCCTTCAGCGAAATCGGTTCACCCGCCTCGACGGTGAGCACGATGCCCTTCTGTTCGGCCACCGGCTCGTAGAGCTCGGCGACGTCGCGGACGATGTTGCCGACCTCGACCTCGGTCATGGCGCCCTCGGGCAGGCCGGCCTCGATACGGGCGATCAGGAGGAGCGCGTTAAACGTCTGGATGAGGCGGTCGGAATCCTCGATCGTCGACTCGAGCACCGCGCGGTAGCCCTCGCCGCTCTTGGCGTCGGCGAGAGCGGCCTCGACCCGGTTGCGCAGCCGCGTCAGCGGCGTCTTCAGGTCATGGGCGATGTTGTCGGAGACGTCCTTCAGCCCATGCAGGAGCACTTCGATGCGCTCAAGCATGGCATTCAGGCTTTCGGCGAGGCGGTCGAATTCGTCGCCGGTGCCGGTGACTTCGAGCCGGCCGGAGAGATCGCCCGCCATGATCCGGCGCGTCGTCGCCGAGACCGAATCGATCCGCTTCAGCACCCTCCGGCTGACAAAGAACCAGCTGACCAGGCCGAGGCCGATCATGAGCGCCACTGCCCACTCGAGCGCGTTGGTGATGATCCGGCGGAACTCCTCGCGCTCGCTGAGGTCGCGTCCGACGAGCATGCGGAAGCCGCCGGGCAGGCGCAGCACCTGGACCATCGCGAGGCGCTGGCCGTTTTCGGCGTAACGCTGGTAGGGAACCGTCACGGGACCGAGGCCGGAGCGCTCCATCAGCGAGGGGGGCACCTCCGAGACATTACCGGCGAGGATACGGCCGTTGGCGTCGGTTATCAGGTAGAGGCTGGCGCCGGGCTCGTGGCTGCGCTGCTGGACCGCGTCGAAGATCGCGGGCAACCCACCGGAGCGACCCTGCTCGGCGAGGCCCATCACCTCGGCGGCAATCGTGGCCTCGAGCTGCTGGGTGAGCAGCGTATTGGCGCTGTAGGAGATGTAGAGGACGAAAGCGACCGCGAAGATCGAGAACAGCGCAAAATAGGTCGCGGCGAGCTTGAAGGCGGTCGTGCGGACGACCGTACCGAGCGCCGTCACGGATCATGTATCCGGCGCCGCGGACGGTATGGAGAAGCGGTTCGCGGAAGCCCTTGTCGATCTTGGCGCGGAGCCGCGAGATATGCACGTCGATGACGTTGGTCTGCGGATCGAAGTGATAGTCCCAGACGTTCTCGAGAAGCATGGTCCGGGTGACGACCTGGCCGGCATGCTTGACCAGGTACTCGAGCAGCCGGAACTCGCGCGGCTGCAGGGGCACGGGACGACCCGCGCGGCTGACACTGTGGCTGAGACGGTCGAGCTCGAGATCGCCGACCCGGTACACCGTCTCCACGTCGCCCGGCTTGCGGCGCCGCGCCAGTGCCTCGACGCGGGCGAGCAGTTCGGAGAAGGCATAGGGCTTGGAGAGATAATCGTCGCCGCCGGCGCGCAGGCCGGTGACGCGGTCGTCGACCTGGCCGAGGGCCGAAAGGATCAGCGCCGGCGTGCTGTCGCCGTGCTGCCTTAGGTCTTCGATGATGGAGAGGCCGTCGCGCTTCGGCAGCATCCGGTCGACGACAAGGACGTCGTAGTTGCCGTCCTCGGCCATCGCCGCGCCCTCGTCGCCATCGGCGGCGTGGTCGGGAACGTGGCCGGCTTCGCGCAAGGCCTTGCACAGGTAGGCCGCCGCTTCCCGGTCGTCCTCGATGAGAAGTATCCGCATGGCGCGATCACATGTGGTGCTGTCGGAGCCCCGATCCTAGCATTGCGGTAGCTGAAAAAGAGAGCGGCAGGCCGGGGGCCGGCCTGCCGTCTGCGCAAGGCAAGGGTCTCGGGGCGACGATCGAGATTCCTCACCTCCGTCGCGGGGTCAGGTGCGCGCGAACGACAACGCCACGAAGCGCGTGCCGTCGCTGGACCTCACCCGAAGCAATACTGCCTTCTGGCCGCCGGATTTGGCGTCGGCCACCTGCTTCTCGACCTGAGTCGGAGACGTAACCGCCTTGTCGCCGACCGCTAGGATCACATCTCCCGCCTGCAGGCCGTTTTCGGCGCCCTGACCGCTCGGGTCGACGTCGGTGATGACCACACCGGTCTTGTCGTCGGAAGGACCGAGCGACAGGCCGAAGTCGTCGAGAGCGGACGGCTTGACCGCGTCCGGCGTGTTGCTCTTGTCGAGCGAGGCCTGCTGCGCGGTCGTCGGCAGGGTGCCGAGGGTCACGTCAGCGTCGTGGCTCGCACCATCGCGCCAGTAGGTAACCTTGACCTTGGTGCCCGGCGCCATATCGGCGATGGTCATCGCCAGGGCGCGCGGATCCTTCACCGGCTTGTCGTTGACCGCCACGATCGTGTCGCCCGACTTGAGGCCGGCCGCAGCCGCGGGGCTGCCGTCCTGGGGCTCGGAGACGAGCGCTCCGGCGGCGTCCTTCAACTTGAGGCTGTCGGCAATGACGCGGGTAACCGGCTGGATCTGGACGCCCAGCCAGCCCCGCACCACCGAACCGTGATCCTTGATGTCGGTCATGATGCGCTGGACGGTCGAGGCGGGAATGTCGAATGCGATGCCGACGCTGCCGCCCGACGGCGAGAAGATGGCGGTGTTGACGCCGATGACTTCGCCCTTCGTATTGAAGGTCGGGCCGCCGGAGTTGCCGCGGTTGACCGGCGCGTCAATCTGGATGAAGTCGTCATAGGGACCGGCGCCAATTTCACGCCCACGGGCCGAGACGATTCCCGCCGTGACGGTGCCGCCGAGGCCGAACGGATTGCCAACCGCCACCACCCAGTCGCCGACCCGGACATCGCCGGTGGCGAGCTTGACGTAGGTGAACTTGGTATCCGAGTTCACCTTGAGGACCGCGAGGTCGGTCTTGTCGTCCTTGCCGACGACCTTGGCGGTGTATTCGGTGCCGTCGTCGGTGATGACGGTGACCGAGTCGCCCTTGTCGACGACGTGGTTGTTGGTAACGACATAGCCGTCGTCCGAGACGAAGAACCCCGAACCGAGGCTCATGGACTGAGGCCGCTTGCGCTGCGGGCCCTGGTTCTGGGGCGACTGGCGGAACTGCTTGAAGAACTTCTCCATCGGCGAGCCAGGGGGCATGTCGAAGAAGGGCATCATGTCGCTGGGATCGCCCGAAACCTCGTCCGCTGCCGGCGACTTGACCCGGACGCTGACGACGGCGGGGCGTACCTTGTCGACCAGATCGGCAAAGCTGAGAGGCTGGACACCTTCGACGTGAACCGCATCGGCAAAAGCCGGGGTCGTGTTCGGGCCGACGACATTGCCGGCAAAGAAGGCACCGCCGAGAAACAGCGCTACAGCGCTACCGAGAAGGGCGCGGGTGCGGAACTTGCGCATCCGGTCGCCAGGGCGATTGTCGAGATCATTCATTTTGTTCACTCCGTGGCCGCTCGAAGAGGCGCGCAACCCAAACCGGGTGCCGCGCCGGATGCAAACGAATATGGGAACGGCCACCTTACGGACCACTGTCAGCCGGGTTAAACTTCGGTAATGTCGGGAAGGGCTTGGCGGGATTGGCTAAATCGGGTTAGCCGCGCCGATCCGGCTCCGCTTCCATGATCCGGGAGAGCTTCGTCCGCTCGTCGGCCGAGAGGGCGAGGACGGTGGTTTCGCGTCTCCGGCGAAGAATCAGCACTATCACGCCGGCCCCGATCGCCAGAACCGCCACCGGCGTTCCCCAGAGGAGAACCGTGTTCAGCGCGAACGGCGGCTTCAGCAGGATGAACTCGCCGTAGCGGGCGACGAGGAAGGCCATGACCGCTGCATCGCTGTCGCCGGCGGAAAGGCGCTCGCGGAGCAGTACCCGGATGTCGTGAGCGAGCGGCGCATCCGATTCGTCGATGGACTGGTTCTGACACACCAGGCAGCGGAGCTCGGCGGAGAGCGATCGCGCGCGTGTCTCCAGTACCGGATCCTTCAAGATCTCGTCAGGGGTTACGGCGAAGGCCGGCGAGGCAATCGCCACTCCTGCCGCAAGAAGCCAGGCGGCGGCGCGGGCGCGCGTGGAAGCTCGCAGACGGCTCACTCGGCCGGCACCGTTACGGCGGCGCGGGCCGGACGAGGCGCGCCGACCCGCAGCCGCCGGTCGCTCAGCGAGAACAGCCCGCCGAGGGCCATGACCACGGCGCCCAGCCAGATAAGCGTTACGAGTGGCTTCCAGTAGATGCGCACCGTGGTCGCTCCGTCCGCCGCGATATCGCCGAGCGAGATGTAGAGCTGCGACGGCCAGAACGTCGCCAGCGCCGATTCGCTGGTGGTGGTGGCGCGGGCCGCGAAGTCGCGCTTCGCGGGCTCCATGACGGCGGCAACCGTGCCGCCATGGCGGACGGTGAAGTGCGCGACGGTTTCGCGGTAGTTTGGCCCCGGGCGCGTCACCGGCAGTTTCGATACCGCCTGCCCGGCCGCATCGTCGGCTCCGAATCCGTCGAGCGTCACCGAATAGGACGCGATCTGCGCGGTCTCGCCCGGGCGCATGGTGAGGATCTGCTCGCCGGCCCAGGCGGTCGCGGCGACGATACCAAGCACCGTCATGCCGACGCCGAGATGGGCGATGGTGGTGCCGAGCGCCGAACGCGGCAGGCCGACAAGGCGGCGGAGGCTGTCGCCCAGCGGTGCCGCGAAAAGCCTTATGCGGAAGGCCAGCTCGGCAAGCGCGCCGACGATCAGCCACGCGCCGAGGCCGACGCCGAAGACCGCCAGCAGGTTTTGCCCGCCCATGATCACCGCCGCCGCAACGGCGACGAGGATCGCCGCGGCAAGCGCTGCGAACAGGCGCTCGGCCGCCGCGCGGATGTCGCCGCGTTTCCACGCCAGCAGGGGGCCGAAGGGCACGACGACAAGAAGCGGCACCACCAGCGGGCCGAAGGTCAAATTGAAGAAGGGCGGACCGACCGAGATGCGTTCGCCGGTCAGGGCTTCGAGGGCGAGCGGATAGAGAGTGCCGACGATGACGGTCGCCGCGGCGGCAGTGAGAAACAGGTTGTTGAGGACGAGCGCCCCTTCGCGGCTGATCGGCGCGAAGATTCCGCCGGGCGCGAGCGTACCGGCACGGAAGGCAAAGAGGGTCAGCGCCCCGCCGATGAACAGGCAGAGGATCACCAGAATGAAAACCCCGCGCGTCGGATCGGAAGCGAAGGCGTGGACCGAGGTCAGCACGCCGGAACGAACGAGGAAGGTCCCGATCAGGCTCAGCGAAAAGGCGAGGATCGCCAGCAGAACCGTCCAGATCTTCAGCGCGTCGCGCTTTTCCATCACGACGGCGGAATGCAGCAGCGCGGTCGCCGCCAGCCACGGCATCAGCGACGCGTTCTCGACCGGGTCCCAGAACCAGAAGCCGCCCCAGCCGAGGGTGTAGTAGGCCCAGTAGGAGCCCATGGCGATGCCGAGGGTGAGGAAGAGCCACGCCATCAGCGTCCACGGCCTGACCCAGCGTGCCCAGGCGGCATCGATGCGCCCGTCGATCAGCGCCGCTACCGCGAAGGCGAACGAGATCGAACAGCCGACATAGCCGAGATAGAGAAGCGGCGGATGGATGGCGAGGCCGATGTCCTGGAGGACGGGATTGAGGTCGTTGCCCTCGATCGGCGCGGGGTCGAGCCGCAGGAACGGGTTCGACGTGAAGAGGATGAAGAGAAGGAAGGCCGCCGCGATCCACGCCTGAACCGCCAGCACCAGCGCCTTAAGCCGGTCGGGCAGGTTGCGGCCGAAGGCGGCGACGAGGGCTCCGAAAAGGGCGAGGATGAGCACCCAGAGGAGCATCGAGCCCTCGTGGTTCCCCCACACGCCGGTGATCTTGTAGAGGAGCGGCTTCGCCGAATGGGAGTTCTCGACCACGTTGGTCAGCGAGAAATCCGAGACGACGTGGGCCTGAACCAGAGCGGCGAACGAGAGGCCGACGAGCAGAAACTGCACCAGCGCCGCCGGCGGCGCCACGCCGATCAGCCGCTGGTCGTTCCGCAGTGCGCCCCACAGCGGCAGCGACGATTGCACCAGCGCCAGCACCAGCGCGAGGACGAGTGCGAAGTGGCCGAGTTCGGCGATCATTTGGGCGCCGTGCTTTCCTGCCAGACGCCCTGTTTCTTCAGCGCCTCGACCACCTCCTTCGGCATGTAGCGCTCGTCGTGCTTGGCGAGGATCGTGTCGGCGACGAGCGACCGGTCGGGCGCGATCACGCCTTCGGCGACGACGCCCTGCCCCTCGCGGAACAGGTCCGGGAGGATGCCCTGGTAGGCGACGTCGACCGATGCGCTTCCATCGGTGACGACGAACCTGACATTGCCGCCCTCCGCCTTGACCACGCTGCCGTCCTTGACCAGCCCGCCGAGGCGGACGCGCGCGCCGGGCGCGACGGCCTTGGCGGCGATCTCGCTCGGCGTGCTGAAGAACGTGATGCGATCAGTGAGGCCATAGAGCGCCAGCCCGGCCGCGACCGCGAGCACGGCACCGGAGAGACCGATCAGGGTCAGTCGCCGTTGTTTGCGGGTCATGGCTTCAGGCCGTTCCTTGTCATTCGATCAGGCCTGACGAGCGTGCGGCCGCCTCGACGGCCGCCAGCCGGTCGGCCTGCCCGGCCAGTGCGGTGCGCGCTCTGGCGAGCGCGACGGTGGCGTCTTCCTTCCGGCCGAGGACCATATAGGACTGGATCA
This sequence comes from Hyphomicrobiales bacterium, assembly GCA_038323025.1. Taxonomy (GTDB): domain Bacteria; phylum Pseudomonadota; class Alphaproteobacteria; order Rhizobiales; family Kaistiaceae; genus JAFKKF01. Next base: position 24,081 of record JBBQGL010000023.1, on the reverse strand, counting down.
GGCGTGCCCAACCATCGGCGTCAGCCGGATTTGCCTGGAGCCTGGCCGCGAGCTGGTCGACCATGCCGCTGATCATGGCCTGGCGCTGCTCTGGCGTCATTTTCGAGGCCGCATCGACCTCGGCCGCGCTCGGTCCGGGTGGAACGGGTTGGTCGAGGCTGGCGAGCGCCTGGCGCGCGACCGGCACCCACGGCGCATCGTCGGGCGCGCCCTGCAGCAGCGCGTGCCAGGCGGCGGTAGCCTGATCGCGGGCGCCCTGCTGGGTCAATCCGACCGCCAGGAAGAAGCGCGGCTTGACCGCCGCGGGGTCTAGCTCGCTGGCCTTCTGGAACGCCAGGCGCGCGTCTTCGGTGACCATGCCCTGGCTGGCGCGCATGATGGCGTCGCCGAGATCGGCCTCGCGTTCGGCGGTCGGCCCGAGCAGGCGAATGGCGTTGGAGAAGGCGCGGACGGCGTCGTCGTTGCGCCCGGTCTTCAGGTAGACCGGGGCGATCAGCGCCCACCCCTGCCCGTCGTTCGGCGACGCGGCGAGGTGAGTCTCGACGCGGGCGACCAGGGCGGGAAGGTCGGCGGCCTCGAGCGGCCCGTCCAGCCGCGCGGCAAGCGGCCGGTCGGGCAGTTGCGGCGAGCCGAGGAGAAGATAGAGGCCGACCGCGAAAAGCGGAACGGCGAGCACCGCGACCACCGCGGCAACCCGGCGGGGCTGGTCCGCGGTCCCCGCGGCGGTGGGCACTTCAAGCGGCGCGGCGTCGGCCTTGATGGCGCGGCGGGCGATCTCGGTCCGGGCCGCTCCGGCCTCCTCGGCGCCGATGACGCCGCGGGCAAAGTCGCGCTCGACCTCGCCGAGCTGATCCTTGTAGATGGCGAGCGCGGCCTGGCCCTCGCCGACGGCCGGCCGGCGCCCGCGATAAAGCGGCACCAGCACCGACAGCGACGTGGCAACCGCCAACACGGCCATGACGACCCAGAGGATCATCGCCAAGCTCTAGCCTCGCCCCCATTTTCGCGCCGCAGACATAGTGTCGCGAACCGGCGGAAGGCAATGGCGGGGCGGACTCCCTGGGCCGTCGGCCGCCTCACGTGACCGGCTGCCAGACGCCGTTGGCCTGGCGGCAGGCGGTGCCGCGGGCCGATTGCGCCGGGGCCGTGCCGATGGTGATGCTGTGGGTGTAGTCGCGGCAGTCATAGGCATTGACGCGATAGGAGGCTCCCGGCGTGACCTCGCCGTGGGCGTCGCCGCTCTTCCAGTCGACCGGCGCGCCGATCTTCCCGAACTCGAGGGCGCGGTACTCGGCGTCGCGTGCGGCGCGCACCGCGGCCGAGCTGAGGTTGTGCCCGATCGGCCCGGCGTAGAGGCCGGTCGAGAGCGAACCGCCGACGGAGCCGCCGGTGCCCAGCGACTGGCAACCCGCGACAAACAGAGCGAGGAGGCCGACCGCCCCCGCCCGCACGCGCCCCATCATCGTTCGCCCTCATCACGGAAACCGCGCCCGGTTCGCACCGAACCATGGCGGAAATGGGATGCCGGACTGCTCATGCAGCCGGCAATTCTATAGTCGCCCGCAAACCGCCGGCCGGCGAGCGGTCGAGGCTGAACCTGCCGTCATAGAGGGCGACCAGTTCAGCGACGATGGAGAGCCCCAGTCCGGAGCCCGGCTTGGTCTCATCCAGCCTGCGGCCGCGGCGGGTTGCCTCGGCGCGCTGCTCCTCGGCGAGGCCCGGACCGTTGTCGTCGATGTTGAGGGTCAGCCGGCCGGGCGCCTCGTCGTCCGCCGGCTTCTCATAGCCGACATCGATCAACACCTCGCTCTCCGCCCACTTGCAGGCGTTGTCGACGAGGTTGCCGACGATCTCCTCGAGGTCCTGCTGCTCGCCGCGAAAGAGCGCGTGGCCGGCGACATGGGCACTGACGGTGATGTCGCGATCGTCGTGGATGCGGTCCATCGTCCGCACCAGCCGCGCGATCACCGGTTCGACCTCGGTGACGGCGCCAATAACGCGCGAGCGCGCCGCGATGCGGGCACGGTCGAGGTAGTGGTTGACCTGCAGGCGCATGATCTCGGCCTGCTCGGCGACCTTGCCAGCAAGGGGCCCCTCGTTCGCCCGCGCCTCGTTGGTGATCACGCTCAGCGGCGTCTTCAGCGCATGGGCGAGGTTGCCGACCTGGGTGCGGGCGCGCTCGATGATCTCCTGGTTCGAATCGAGTAGCGCGTTCAGTTCCCTTGCCAGCGGCTCGATCTCGGCCGGGAACGGGCCGGTAATCCGGGTCTCCTTGCCGGAGCGGAGCGCGGCAAGTGCCTGGCGCACCCGGTCGAGCGGCCGCAGGACCCAGCGCATCTGGATGGTGGTGGAGAGGACGAGCCCGACGCCGAAGACCAGAAGCGTGAGGATGACGCTCCGCCGGAACGTCGCGATCTGGTCCTGCACGGCGCCGGCGTTGCCGGCAACCAGCACGTCGTAGCTGTTGCCGGGGCCGAAATCGATCTCGCGGTCGAGCGCGCGCAGCGCCTGCCCGTCGGGCCCGACCAGGTCCAGCGAATTCACCCCCACCTCGACCACGCGGCGGGTGGCGTCGGCGGGGACGTTGATGACATCGTTGAAGAGCGATTTGGAGGCGACGACGACCGGCCCGCCGTCGCGCCGGCGCACCTGCCAGTACCAGCCCGAATAGGGGTTCTCGAAGCGCTGTTCGCTGAGATTGCCGGGGTCGCTGAGGGCCGACGGGCTCTGGTTGGCGAGCTGCCCCACGAGAGTGGTGAGATATACGCCGAGGCGTTCGTCGAAGGCCTCCTCGACCGCCTGGCGATAGAGCTGGGTGATGATCAGGGCGGCGGCGACCAGCGCCACCGCGCTCCACAGCGCGGCGGAGGCGATCAGGCGGAACGCAAGCGAGTTACGCCGCATGACCCGGGTCGACGATCCGGTAGCCGAGCCCGCGGATGGTCTCGATCAGGTCGGCGGGCACCTTCTTGCGCAGGCGGCCGATGAACACCTCGATGGTGTTGGAATCGCGGTCGAAGTCCTGATCGTAGAGATGCTCGATCAGCTCGGTGCGCGAGACCACGCGATCGCGGTGGAGCATCAGGTACTCAAGCACGCGGTATTCGTGTGACGTGAGCTTCACCGGATTGCCGTTGACCGTCACCCGGCCGGCACGTCCGTCGAGACGGACCGGGCCGCACTCGATCTCGTTGGAGGCGTGACCGGCGGCGCGGCGAACCAGAGCACGCACGCGCGCCAGCACCTCTTCGATATGAAACGGCTTGGCGACGTAGTCGTCGGCGCCGGCGTCGATGCCCTGAACCTTGTCGCTCCAGCGGTCGCGGGCGGTGAGGATGAGCACCGGCATGGTGCGCCCGGCCCGGCGCCATTGTTCCAGCACGCTGATGCCGTCCTTGATCGGCAGGCCGATATCGAGAACGACCGCATCATAGGGCTCAGTGTCGCCGAGGAAGTGCCCCTCCTCGCCGTCCCTCGCCGTATCGACCGCGTAGCCGGCTTCGGTCAGCGCGGCGACGAGCTGGCGATTGAGATCGGCGTCATCCTCGACGACCAGCACGCGCATGATGGCTCGCTCCGCTCCCTTCAGTTTCCGAGGATCGCGCCGCTCGCCGCATCGACGGTGAGATGGGTGACCTTGTTGTCGGGCGCGAGCACATTGACCAGGTAGACGTAGCCGCCGCCGGACGCGCACAGCTGCGGGGTCGGCAGGACCTCGCCACCGGTCGCCGCCTTGATCGCGCCGAGGATGCGCGAGAGCGGAACGACCTTGCCTTCGGCTACCGCCGCCCGCGCCTCGCCGGCCGACAGGCAGCCGGCGGCAGACGCCGGAAAGGCAAGGAAAGGCAAGCCCGCCAGGAGCGCGAGGCCGAGAAACAAGGCGGGCAGGCCTTTCCGTACCATGGGTGACTACCTAGGGCGGTGCAGATGAATAGGCGCTGAATACCGCGTTGCGCCTATTTTGTCCCGATCGGCGTGTCGGTGAGGCTGCGCAGCGCGCCCATAACGAGGCCGATCCCGAGCATCACCGGCCCGACCTGGCCGGGCTTCACCAGCGTCGCCCAGTCCGCCGTCTGGAGGACGCCCACTACGGCGATCGCGGCCGACACCAGTGTGGTCCGCCAGCCCTTCAGCGAGCCGGTGAGGCCGTTCAACAAGTTCAACATTGCAGTTTTCCTTTCGTCTGTCGGAAAAGGGGAGCGCGCTCCCCTCCAACAGTTGCGTCTAGAGGTATTGGCCGCCGGTCGCGGTCGAGCCGGCGGCGTTGCCGGGGAAGTAGCTGGCCCCGCCGCCGTTGGTGAAGATCTGGCCGTTGCTTTCGGCCTTGTAGCGCGCGCCGGTGGCCGACCCGGAATAGGTCTGCGAGAAGGCGAGAAGGGTCGCGCCGAGCTGGGCGTAGGCGAACTGAAGCGAGAAGGCCGGGGTGCCGCTCAGGGTAACGGTGGTGCCGGAGTCGCGGATGGTGGCGCCGCTCTGGGCGTTGTAGTGCCCGACCGAGCCGCCGACGATGGCGTAGTTGCCGCTGGCCGTGATGTGTGCGCCATCCTGCGCGACGAGGTTGTACTGCACGATGGGGCCGAAGCGGAGGTTCTGGAAGGTGACGAAGCCGCCCTGGTCGGAGCGAATGCCGTGGCCGTTGGACGTCGTCCTCAGCTCGAAGTCCTTCAAGGTCAGCGCCGCGCCCTTGCCGACGTAGAAGGCCGCGCCTCCGCCGGAGAGCGTCGGATTGACGATGACGTTGGCCGGCGTCGAATTGTTGCCCCGGACGGTGATTGTGCCCGCCCCGACCTGCGGGGTCGCGATGGAAACCGCCCCGGTATAGGTGCCGTCGGCCAGCTGGATGTCGACGTTGAAGCCGGCGAGATCGAGGTTCCCGAAGATTACGTTGATCGCCTTCTGGACGGTCAGGAGGGCGCCGCCGGATGTGTTGGCGAGGCCCGTGTTCGCGTCGCTGCCGTCGGTGCGGACGTAATACGTGCGGTCCGCGCCAAGCCGAACTTGGTTTCGGTCAAGGACAAAGGTGCAAGCAAGGTCACTCTCCTCGCTATCCTCCGGCTTGACCGGAGAATCGTCAGGGGCAGCGCTGACTGCCAAAAGGCGGCGCTCGGCACGGGGTCCGCCGGTCAAGCCGGGGGATGACGGCGTAGCTGCGGTGCTGGTCGCTCTGCGACTCCACGGCGCGTATCCGCGCGCGCACGCCGGTGCGCCCGATGACGCGCGCGAGGCTCCGGGCGAAGGCGCCAAACACGGCGCGATGGTTGGGGCGCGGGCCAGGCCGCCAGCGCGACAGCAAAAGGTGCATCGCAAACCTCCGGGACGAGATGTCAGGCGTGACGTCGCAGGCGAAACGAACCCGCCTACCTTCCTGAGGTCATGCCAAGACAACCCGAAGGGTTGATCTTGGCACCCAAGCGATAGACGATGGCGTTGCGGGCATAGCCCTCGCGGGCGAGCTGGGCAAAGTCGCGCGGCGTCCACGCCGCCCGCCCGCCGGTCTGGAAAGCGATCAGCCGGCCGACCGCCGACGCCTTGGCCGCGTCGGGACCGGGGTTCGGGCGCGCGCCGGGGCGCCCATCCGGGCGCACGCCGTCGCGCCCGCCGAACAGGGATCGCAGGGCGGAAAACTGGACCATCGGTCCTCCGGGATTTTTTTTGGTCTCGGCTCGCAAAGCCAGCGCACCTGAAACGGCAACGGCCGGGTGAAGAACCCGGCCGCTTGCGAATGCGATCTGCGCTGGTTTGCCTGCCCCGATGCGGCGGCATCACCGCCGCACCTGTCGGATTGTAACTGAACTCTACCGAACCACCGTCACGCCGTCAAGGACTATTTTCCTAGGACTATGGTCTTACGGTGTCTGATATAACTCCTGGCCCGTTTGCCCGTTCGACGCTCCGGCCGCCGCTCGACTTCAAACCACGTCATCCTCCGGCTTGACCGGAGGATCCGGGTAGGCAGCGCCATGACATTCGGCCTCGGCGCATCGGCCCACTCCCCCTCCGCTCGTTCCCGCGCACGCGGGAACCCAGCTTTCAAATCACGGGCGCAGCATCCCTCAGGAACTGGATCCCCGCTTGCGCGGGATGCGCGGGAGGGCTTGCGCGGGGATGAGCGGCGGAAGCGCGCCGAAATCCAGGGCGGCGTTCAGGTCCCAGGCGATCCCGGATTACGCTTCGCTCCATCCGGGCTACGCCGGCAGGTGCTACGCCGGGAGGTGCGGTGTGCGTGGTTCGAGGCTCGCCGCTCGTGCGGCGAGCCCCTCACCATGGCGGGGTATGGAGTTCTTCGGGTCCAAGTCCCTCGAAGTGACAAGGCGAAGTGCCAGCGGCGCGAGAGCGCTCCTTGCCGACCTCGCCATGGTGAGGTGCCCGCGAAGCGGGCCTCGAACCACGCACCCGAACCACGCCTTATGCGAGGACGAGCCACGATCCTCCGGTCAGCCGGAGGATGACGTTGGGATGGGTCGATCGCGTGGCGGGTTGCCCCGACGTCGGGGGGCGTGGCGGATGTGTCCGCACTTCGCGCGCTCACCTCCGCCGCGCACGTGACGTTCACTGCCACCGCGGCCCTCCGCCCGTGCTAGGCTCGCCTGCCCCCGCCCGCAAGGAAGCCCTGACCCAAATGCCAATGAACGGCCAGAACTGGTTCGCCCGCCTTACGATTTTCGTCGCCGGCATCCTCGGCGCGGGCGGGGTCGCTTCAGCGGCCGGCGCGGCGCATACGGGCGACCCGCAAATCCTCGGCGCGCTGGCGCTCATCGCGCTGACCCAGGCCCCGGCCCTCCTCGCGCTCGGCCTCCACGCCGGACGGAGTCAGACGCTGCGCATCGCCGCCGGGCTGATCGGGCTCGGCGCGCTCCTCTTCTCGGCCGATCTCGGGGCGGTGCATTTCCTCGGTGCGAGCCCGATGCGCTTCCTCGCGCCCGTCGGCGGCACCCTGCTCATCGCCGGCTGGATCGTGATTGCCGTTTGCGCGCTGATACCACGCCGATCGTGAGCGGCGCCGATCGGGCCGCAGTCGCTATCGCCCGCGCTGGCGCATCACCCAGACGCCCGAGGCAATGATGAGGACGATGCCGGCGATGGTGGCGAGGTCGGGCACGGCGCCGAAGACGATGACCCCGAAGATCGCTGCCGAGACGATCTGGGCGTAGGTGAACGGCGCCAGCAGCGCCGCCGGCGCCAGCGAATAGGCGCGGATCATCAGCGACTGGGCGAAGCCGAAGGTGAGCCCCAGCGCCACCATCAGGATCCAGCCGCGGGTGTCCAGCGGCTGCCACATCAGGATGGCGAAGGGCGTGGCGATGATCGCGCCGAGGGTCAGCGTCCAGGCGAGCGTCGTGTTCGGCTGCTCGCCGGCGGCGCCGAGGCGGCGGCTGAAGAGCTGGTAGAAGGCGGAGAAGAAGGCCGCGGCAAGCGGAAAGAGCGCATAGATCGACAGGCTGCCGAAGCCCGGGCGGGCGACGATGAGGACGGCGAGGAAGCCGAGGCCGACGCCGATCCAGCTCGCCGCGTGGACCGGCTCGCCGAGGAAGGGCTTCGACAGCGCCACGATCAGGAACGGCCCGGCGAAGAGGATGACGGTGGCGTCGGCAAGCGGCAGGTAGCGCACCGCGAATACCATGCAGGCGCTGATGCCGAGCGGGGTGATGCCGCGGGCGAACTGCATGCGCGGGTGCGCCGTGCGGTAGATGCCGCGCCGCTCCGCCGGCTTCAGCGTGGCGAACAGCACCGGCAGCGCCAGGGCGTAGCGCGCCCAGACGATCTGCGCGACCGACTGGGTCTCGGCCAGCAGCTTGCTCAGGCCGTCGACGCCCGCGAAGATCGTGAAGGCGAGCACGAGGAGCACGATCCCCCGCAGCCGCCGGCTGCGCTCGTGACCGTCCATCCCGCTGCGTTCCTTTTCGCTGTCGCTTGCCGTCCGCGGGCGGGTTCTAGCGCGTGCGTCCCCCGGCGTCGACTGCGGGCGAGGGTCACACCCGGCGCAGCCGCGGTTCGCCGCCCGGCCCGAGCATCAGCGCGGTGATCGCCCAGACGAGCGCATCGAGGCGGTCGGGCGAGCGCCCGGCCGACAGGCCGTCGGGACCGAAGTCGGCGAGCTCGTCCTCCAGTTCGGGCAGCGCGCCGACGTGGCGGACGCGGCCCTGGGCGTAGAGCGCCGCCACCGGCTCGGCGCGCAGCCACTTGCCCCGCGTCGCGCGCACCGCGGTCACCGGCACGGCCGGATCGATCTCACGGAGCACCGCCGTCACCATGTCGCCGCCCTGGTTGACCTCGGCGACCAGGGCGTCGGCGCCGAGCCGGCGGTAGAGGCCGAGGGCGCGCGCCGCCCACTGGTCGGGGCGCACTTCGCGAAGCGTCGCGTCGGCGAGCACATAGCCGGTGTCCTCGGCGAGGCCGGCGGCGACGATGCCGCACACGCCCGACCGGTGCGAGGCCGGGGGATCGACCGCGACGACGATGCGCTGGAGTTTCGGCGCGACCTCGACGCGCAGGCACTCGATGGCCTCGCGCTGCCAGAGGCCGTCGGCGCGGTCCTCGATCAGCTCGCCCTCCAGCTCCTGGCGGCCGAGGCGCGTGCCGGCATAGCGCCCGACGACGCGGCGCAGGAACCCCGGCGCGAGGTTGGCGGCGTTGGCGCGCGTCGTCGCGTGGGTGGTGACCGTGCCGTCGGCCGCGAGCAGGCGGCGGAGCAGCGGCACCGGCCGCGGCGTCGTGGTCACCACCTGGCGTGGCCGCGCGCCAAGGCGGAGCCCGAACTGGAGCATGTCCCAGGTCGCCTCCGGATGCCGCCACTTGGCGAGCTCGTCGCCCCAGGCAGCGGCGAATTGCGGTCCGCGCAGCGCCTCAGGGTCTTCCGACGAGAAGACGTGAGCGACCTGGCCATGCCGCCATTCGAGCCGGCGCCGGCTCGGCTGCCAGAGGGGCCGCTCGCCGGGATGGTGGACGCTGAGCAGGCCGGAGACGCCCTCGACCATGACCTCGCGGGCGTCGGCGAAGGTCTCGCCGACCAGCGCGATCGGCGAAACCCTTTCGGCCGAGAACGGCGGACGGCCGAGGGCCATGCCGCGCACCCACTCGGCGCCGGCCCGCGTCTTGCCCGAGCCGCGTCCGCCGAGGATCAGCCAGAGGAGCCAGTCGCCCGCAGGCGGCATCTGGTCGCGACGGGCGCGAAGCGGCCATTCCCGCAAGAGGATGTCGGCAAGCTCAGGGGGCAGGCTCGCCAGAAATTCCGGAAGGCTCCTCCCCGCCCTCAGCCCAGCGTTCAATTCGTCGAGCAAGCTCGGCGCGAAGGAGATCGGGATCGGCGTGCTCCGTGGCTTCTGCCCCGGCACCGGCCTCACCCAGCGCCATCAGCGTGGCGAGGGTCCTGGCGAGGGTGCCGAGGATGCGCGCGTCCTTCTCCTCGATTTCGGCGTTCTTCCGTTTCAGCCGCCCCTCGACCCTGGCGATCTGGCGGTCGACGACGCGCAACAGCCGCGCCGCGACGGCGCCGGCATCGTCGAAATCGCGGGCAAGCTTCCGCCGGCCCTTTGGCGATCCGCCAAAACTCACCGGCGCGCCTTCGGGGGCGCGTCCATCCCTGGCGCTCGATGTAGCGGGCCAGCGAAGCGTGCGGGAGGCCGAGATCGCGCGCGATGACGCGGACCGCTTGCGTCGTCTCCTCCACCCGCCGGCGCAATTCGGTCCGCGCTTCCGGGAAGGCGAGGAGGCGCTCGACTATGCCGGTGGGCCTTTCGCGGGCCGCGAGCGTAGCATCGCCGTAGGACGGCGCTGCATCGGACGGCGGCGCGCCGCTGGACGACGGATCGATCGGCATGAACGGGTTTCGCGATGTGGGAATGGTCGCTTCGGCGAGCGACGAATGCGCGCGGTCGTTGCGCAAGAACGCGGCGGCAGAGTCTGCCCTGCAGCGCCAAGCGCGAAAGCCGCCATACCTCTCCGACGATGCCGGGAATGTACACGGCCACCGTCACGCCGTCAATGAATATATTCCTATGACCTGATCCCGGTCACCGCTCGCCGCCTAGCCTGACGATGGTCCCTTCGACCATCGTTCAAGGGCCGCGCCGATCGCCCTCGCCCGCTCCCATTCGAGGAGGAAGCCAAGCCATCCGAATCCGGGATGGCGCACCGTGAGCAGCGTCGTCCCGCCAGGCCCGCTGTGGGCGTCGGGCACGAGCCATGCCGGGTCGCGCACATAGTCCACCCGCGCATGGGGATCGAGCGAGGGGGTGACCGGCTCGGTCATCGCCCCGCGCAGGACGCCCAGATCGTGAATGAGGGCATCGAGGTCGACCGCGTCGAGGTTCGCCTGGGCCAGCGGGCGTCCGTCCGCGGCGATCTCGATCCGGACGGTATCGCGTCCCTCATTGATACCGGCGGTGAGCGTGATCGGTCCCAAGGTTCATTCCTCGTTCGGCTGGCCGTCGCTGCGGCGGCCGGCATCGCCGGCTGGTGTCGGTGCCGGCTCCCTGGCCAGCGGACGAAACGTATATGCCTGTCCGTGGCCGGGGACAGGCTCGCCCTTCTCGATCCTGAAGTTCGCCAGTTCAAGATGCTCGACGACCGCGCCGGCTAGGCGGTTGCGGTCGTCGTCGTTCAACTGCGTCCGCAGCCCGCGCACCAGCCTGAAACCCTTGGTCAGGCCCATGCGGATCGCCAGGCGCAGGTCGTCGCGAATCGTCCACTCCATTTCCGCATGCAACGCTGAAATAGGAATATATTCAAGAGCGAATCGCGCGCGCGCCACCTCGCGGACGGCCTTTCCACGCAGCCGTTCCGACGCCCCGTTTCTTGCCTTAAGACATTGGTAACCTTAACGATTCCGGCGCTCCATTTCGGCACGAAAAGGGGCGGCGCGATCCTTGAGTAGCCGTGTGGGCCGCCCCTTCCCGCGGTGCCCCACCGGGCCGTTCGGCCACAACGCCGGCTCCGGGTCAACCAAGACGCAAAGACCATGAAATCCTCGAAAATCCTCGGCAGCATCGTTGCCGGAATCGTCGCCCTGTCGGCTTCATCCGCCGGAGCGAAGGACATCTGGCCGCCGCCGGCCAAATACGATCACGGGCCGCTCATGAACGCGGCGTTCCCGACGCCGATCATCTCATACGTGTCCCCCGCCAAACTCATCGCCGAGTGCCAGGGCAAGCACCTCGCCTGCTCCTACGCGGAGATCGGCTCGCCCTGTCTCATCTTCCTGCCGCGCGTCGGCTGGCAGCCGATGCTGCGGCACGAGATGGGCCATTGCCGCGGCTGGTCGGCGGATCACAGAAGCTAGTCGCGACGGATACCGGCAGGGTTTTCGCGGCTCCCCCCTGACACCCTCCCGAGGGTGGTCCGGGGGCCGTCCCGCTCGCGGCGGCTTGTCCCGAAACAGCGCGGCCAAATGCACCATCGTGTGAAATCCGCCGGATGATACGATGTGCGGACGCGAGATTTCGCGAAAGCGGTCGGGTACCGGGAGGACGTGACCGATGAGCAATCAGGCCTCACAGTTCGTTGGCAGCATCCCGGAATATTACGACAGGGGACTGGGTCCTCACATCTTTGATGACTACGCCGACGACCTGGCGCGGAGGGTCGCTGCCACGAGACCGGCGCGCGTCCTCGAGATAGCCGCGGGCACGGGCATCGTTACGCGGAAGCTCCGGAACGCCTTGCCGGCTTCCACGCATCTGGTCGCCACAGACCTCAATCCGCCCATGCTGGAGGTCGCCCGCAAGAAATTCCAGGCGGCGGAGAAAGTCGATCTCCGGCCGGCGGATGCCATGGCATTGCCATTCGGGGATGGCGCCTTCGACGCGCTGGTGTGCCAGTTCGGCGTCATGTTCTTCCCGGACAAGGACAAGTCGTACCGCGAGGCGCACCGCACGCTCGCCGCCGGCGGCCGTTACTTCTTCAACGTCTGGGACTCATTCGACGTGAATCCGTTCGCGCGCGTCGGGCATGAGACGATCACCGGCTTCTTCGGAGAGGAGCCGCCCGGCTTCTACAAGGTGCCTTTCGGCTACCACCAGATCGACGCCATCAAGGCGTCGCTGCGGGGCGCCGGCTTCGGGGACGTCACGGCGGAGGCCGTCAAGGTCGAGAAGACCATTCCGAAGGCGCATCTGTTCGCCGAAGGCACGGTCCTCGGCAATCCGGTCATCGATGAAATCCGGACGGGAGCAACCGCCGGCGCGGAGTCGGTTGTCGCCGCCGTGACCGTCGCCCTCAACAAGGCCTTCGGACCCGACCCCGGACGCATGCCATTGCAGGCGATCGTCTTCAGCGCCCGCAAGGGCTGACGGTATTTCCTCCCGGCCTTGGCGCGCCGCGCCTCGGTGATCTCTGCCGGTCCTTCTGTGACCGAAGGGCGCGACCTTCACCCGCGTTGCGGAACCGATTCCCCTCCCCTTCGTTGTCAGCGCGATTTTCGTCGGAGGTTGATCGATGAAGCGCGCCCGGCCGGAACCCGAAGAGACTGAGGACGAACTGCGAGAGCGCTTGAGGTCCCTCCGGGACCAACTGGCCAGAATGGCCGCGCTTTCGCCGGCCGAGCGAATCCGGGACCAGATCGCCAATCCTCCCGGCGAAGGGATTCGCATTCGACGGGAATCATGACCGCTGCGCTTGCCGGAAAGGCGGGGCGGAGCGCGGAAGAACTCGCCAGGATCGTTGCCGAGTTCGCCTGCGACGACCGTATCCAGCGCGTCGAGGTGGGGCCCGACGAGAGGCTCGGCTGGTATGCCATTGCCATCGCCAGCCCTGGCTTCGGCCTGGAATGCCAGGCGCGGATAGACGCGGTGGTCAGGCTGCTCCGCGACGACTACGACCTGACACGCTGAACGACGTTGTCTACGGGCGGTCGGCGTTCCTCGAAATCGCCGGAACTGGCGCAACCCGCGCGCCGTTGTCGTCCCGGGTGCGGTCGGGATGAGATCTCGAGCCGTGCCTGTCCGCCGGCGTTGGCAGAATGTCGCCCCCGTCGGCGCCGGCGGACTCTTCCCGCACCAGTGTCGCGCCCCGACGCGGCCTCAGTATACCGGGAGAGCGTCCACGATCGCCTGCGCCTGTTTCACCAGGGCGGGGAAGAACTTTTCCGCCGGTGCCTTCTCGACGAAGCATTTCCGGTAGGCGCTGTCGCCTTCTTCCTGCAGGGCGGTGTAGACGTCGAAGAGCAGGTCGTCGCGGGGATCCGAATTGTCGTAGGCGTCCTCCGCCGCCTTCATCCGTGCATCGTAGTCCGCCGCGACCGCGTCGCAGGCGTCAATCCGCGTCACGGTCGCCGCCGCCGGCGCGGTCGCCAGGAACAGCCGCCCTCCCCGCTCGAGCGCGACGAAAACCTTGTCTGGCGACTCGGGACCGAAACTCTGCGTGGTTATCGCGAGGATGGCGTAGGCAGCCGACGTTCCCGCCGCCGCGACCGGCAGCTCGGCGTAGCTCTCTACGTTGGAATCGGTGATCAGTGCCCGGGTGAAGAACAGGTCGGCCTTCAGCGCCTCGGCGGCGGCATGCGGCAAGTCTCCGTGTTCAGCGAGCCAGCGGTGGAAGAGTTCGTCGGTCGTCACCAGCACCTCGCCCTTGCCGTCCTGCGAAGCAAAGACAAGGCCGTCGAGAAGCCCGAAGCCCTCGTCGGTGGAGATGAGCGAGTCGAGGCTCGCCTTGCCCGCGGCCGAATAGCCCTTCAGCGCCACCTTGCCGACGATGGGCTCGAGCCGCCGGCCGAGGTCGGCCAGCGCGGCGTCGTACTTCGCGTAGAAATCGTCGGTGAGCGGCCCGGCATTTTCCAGGGCATCGAACGCCGCGACATAGGCCTCGCGCGCCGCGATGTAAGAGTCGGTCGCCGACCCCGCCTGTGCCGCGACCGGCAGCACAAGGGCCAGCGCGAGGGCAATCGATTTCATGGCGACAATTCTCCGCGCAGCGAAACGCAACAGGTCTCACCCCTCTCCAGCTTTGCTGACGATTTGCCGATGGCAAATCGAAGCAAAGCTGTCTCCCCCACAAGAGGGGGAGACAGCGAAGCTTGGCACCGCAAAGCGGGGACTAGCGGAGCTCGAGAGGTAGTCCCGCTGTGGAGAACCCCCCTATACCGGCCGGCGGCTTGCCTCGAAGAGGAACCAGTGGCGGCGCTCTGCCTCGTCGATGAAGACTTCCAGCACGCTGGTCGTCGCCACGTCGCCGTGCTCATCGGCCACGTCATGGGCCGAACGCAGACGCTGGACGAGGTCCTTGTTGTCGTCGCGCAGTTCCGCCAGCATCCCTTCGGGATCGACATACCCGGCGTCGTTGTCGAGGACGCGCTGCAGTTTCGCGATCTGCCCGATCGAGCGGATCGTCGTGCCGCCGATCTTGCGGACGCGTTCGGCGAGCACGTCGGTCATGGCGAAGATCTGGTCGGCCTGCTCGTCGAACATCAGATGATAGTCGCGGAAGTGCGGGCCGCTGACGTGCCAGTGGAAATTCTTGGTCTTCAGGTAGAGCGCGAAGACGTCGGCGAGAAGCGCGTTGAGGGCGCCGGAAATGTCGCCGACCGCGTTGGCGCCGAGGTCGGAGGGCGTATCGAGGCGCGGGTGCTGGCTCTTCCTCGCCTGCGGCCTCTGCGGCGACGCGGGCTTGCTGGTTGAGGCCGGGGCCTTGCTCATCGGTTGATCTCCTGGGGTGGTCGGGCTGGGGCGGCGCCGCAAGCGGCGGGGCCTTCCCCGTCATCATCTGCGACTTCCCGGCGCCAACGTCAATCGAGCCGGCGCGAGCGTCCTATTTGCGGCGACGGCGGCGGCGGAGCTCGCGCCCGCGCTCGGCGACCTCGATCAGGTCGGCGGGATCCTCGCCCGGCCATTCGACGATATGATCCTCGAGCTTCGCGGCCGGCACGTCCAGTTCGCTCTCGGTGCGGCCGCGCACCGAGATGCCCGCGTGGTGCACGCTCGCCGGATCGCCGGAGACCAGCGGATGCCACCAGTAGAGGTCGCGGCCCTCGTCGACCAGGCGGTAGGCGCAGGTCGGCGGCAGCCAGGAAAGGCCGGGGACGTTTTCCTGGGTGAGCGCAATGCAGTCGCTGACGCGGGCATGGCGGTTGGGGTAATCCCCGCAGCGGCAGGTGCGGTCGTCGAGGAGCCGGCAGCGGACGTCGCTCCAGAAGATCTCGCCGGTGGCCTCGTCCTCGAGCTTGTTGAGACAGCAGCGCCCGCACCCGTCGCAGAGCGATTCCCACTGTTCCGCTGACATTTCGGCGAGCGTCAGCCGTTGCCAGAACGGCGTTTCGGCGGCCGGCGGACGGGTTGCGGCAGCGGTGCCGCGCGGGCGGCTTCCCTTGGCCATGACGGTTGAGACACCCTGATTCGGCGCTCAGAAACCACCCTGACGGGGCGGACGCAAGGGCTGGCGGCCCTGAAACACCCGCGGACACGCCGGCGCGGGCTTGTGTTTCCTTCACGTTTTTCAGACAAGCTAGCCGGGAGCGACCCCGAGACAGGCGCCAGACGTGCGTGATCCGTTCGAAAACAGCCGCAGACGGCGGCGAGGCGGCCGCCTCCTCGACATCGACGCGCGGGTTGATTCAGGGATCTATCGTGCCGGTCGGTTCGTTGCGGAGCGTCTCACCGCCGTCTCGCTCTTCATGCGCCGCTTCCGGGTCACCGGCCTCGCCCGCGCCGTTTTCGAGGTTCTCGGCGACGGGCTGACGCTCGCCACCGGCGGCTCCGTCATCCTCCTCGCTTTGGCGCTGCCGGCCTTCGAGGAAACCAAGACCGACTGGCGCAGCCAGGGCGACTATTCGGTGACCTTCCTCGATCGCTACGGCACCGAGATCGGCAAGCGCGGCATCCGTCATTCCGACGCCGTGCCATTCGAGGAAATGCCCGACAAGCTGGTCAAGGCGGTGATCGCCACCGAGGACCGGCGCTTCTTCGACCATTTCGGCATCGACGTCTTCGGCACCATCCGCGCCATGTTCGAGAACCTGCGCGCCGATGCGGTGGTCCAGGGCGGCTCGTCGATTTCGCAGCAGCTGGCGAAGAACCTCTTCCTTTCCAACGAACGCACGTTTCAGCGAAAAGTGAAAGAGGCCTTCCTCGCGATCTGGCTGGAGGCGAACCTGTCCAAGCAGGAAATCCTCGGCCTCTACCTTGACCGGGCATACATGGGCGGCGGCAATTTCGGCGTCGAAGCCGCGTCGGAATTCTATTTCGGCAAATCGGTGAAGGATGTCAGCCTCGCGGAAGCAGCGATGCTCGCCGGCCTGTTCAAGGCGCCGGCCCGCTACGCCCCGCATGTCAACCTTCCGGCGGCGCGGGCGCGTGCCAACGAAGTCCTCACCAACCTGGTCCAGGCCGGCTTCATGACCGAGGGCCAGGTCACCGGCGCGCGGCGCCACCCGGCCGATGTCGTTCCTCAAGTCGAGATCGGCTCGGGGTCACCCGACTATTTCCTCGACTGGGCATTCGAGAAGGTGAAGGAAGCAGGGATAACCAGCGACCGCGTCCTCACCGTGCGCACGACCATCGACCTTGCCCTCCAGCATGCGACGGAAGAGGCGATCGAGTCCTCGCTGCGGCAATACGGCGAGAGCTACAGCGCGAGCCAGGCGGCCGCGGTGGTGATGGACACCGACGGCGCGGTACGCGCCATGGTCGGGGGGCGCGACTACGGTGAGTCCCAGTTCAATCGCGCGGTCGACTCGATGCGCCAGCCAGGCTCGTCGTTCAAGCCAATCGTCTACACGACCGCGATGCTGAACGGCTTCACGCCGCAGAGCGTCGTCGTAGACGGCCCCATCTGCATCGGCGACTGGTGCCCGCACAATTTCTCGCCGGGCTACCGTGGTCCCATCACCGTAACGACGGCACTGATCAACTCGATCAATACGGTGGCAGTACGCCTTGCCCAGGCGGTCGGACGGGACAAGATCGTCGATCTTGCCCACCGCATGGGTATCACGCACGATCTGGTGGTCACGCGCTCACTACCGCTCGGCACGTCCGAGGTCTCGCCGCTCGACATGGCGGCCGTGTACGGGGTGTTCGCGAGCGGTGGGCTGCAGACCACGCCGGTCGCCTTCACTCAGGTCATCTCCAGCCGCGGCGACATTCTCTACGATGCTCGACGCGATGCGAAACCGCGCGAGCGAATCCTGGACGAGAAGGTCGTCGCCGAGATGAACGGCATGCTGTCCCAGGTCCCCGAAAGAGGCACCGGTCGCCAGGCCAAGCTCGCCGGTATCCGCACGGCCGGAAAGACAGGAACTACCTCAGCCTACCGCGATGCCTGGTTCGACGGCTTCACCGGCAACTACGTCGGCATCGTCTGGTTCGGGAACGATAATTTCGCGGCGACACGCCGCATGACCGGTGGCACGCTGCCCGCGATGACGTGGAAGAAGTTCATGACTTTCGCCCACCAGGGCATTGAATTGAAGCCGATCCCGTTCGTCGCACCCGAGGAGAAGCCGGTCGCGAGCCAGGCGATTGCCCGGGCCGGCCAGCCGGACGAGGCCGCCGGAATTGATTCGGCCGGTACAAAGCCGGCGCTGTCGGACGCTTCCACGGAGTGGCTGCGGAACATCGAACAGCTGCTGCACAATGCGCGGTCGCTGCGCCCGGTGGCCAGTCTCGCCCCGACCACCGCCATTCCCTGACGATCAGGCCCGGTCGTTTCGTCCGATGGCGCCAGCCGTGCGCCGCCTGTATCGTCGCGCCACAGTTCGAGGCCACCCGGTTGCGTTTGCTCATCGACATTGCCGTCGCGATCGTGATCGCGGCGACTATCGGTCTGGGGACCGCGTGGTACGCGGTCGACCACGGCACGCCGTTCAATGCACTCACCATCGGCGCCTGGACGGCGTATCCGCTGTCCGGCAGCCCCGATGCCGATCCCTACTCGATCGCGCGTCTGGCGCGCACCGGCGAGGTTCCCCTCGGCGCCGGTGAGGGGCTCGCCTTCACCTCGGAGAACGATTCAGACGGCGTTCCGCTTGCGGGCAACTGCACCTATGCGGTCGCCGGACAAATGCTAACCGCGCGATTGTGGACCCTCACTGCCTACGGAGCCGACGGGCGTCTGATGGCCACGCCAGCCGGCCGCTACAGCCTCGATTCGCGCGAGGTCGTTCGCCGCCCCGATGGCTCGACCGACATCGCGGTTAGTTCCGCGGTACAGCCTGGAAACTGGCTTCCGGTAGCACCGCTCGCTCACTTCAAGCTGATGCTGCGCTTGTACGATACGCCGGTGACCATCGGAGGCCGGGCAGCCGATCTGATCATGCCGAGCATTCTGCGCGGGAGATGCCATTGAGGCGAACGATGATCTTCGCTTTCGGCGGCCTGCTCCTCGCCGGCGTCATCCACATCGCGGTCGTCTTCCTGGTCCCCTATTACTCCACCAGGGATGCGTGGGCGAGGCTGAGCAGTCTCGGAGCCGACCGGCAATTCCATCTCTTGCCGCTGGCGGCGCCGGGCGCCGAACCCCTGGACTCTCTCGATCCGCACATGCTGCACGCCGTATGCCGATTCTCCCTCGCCAGCGATCCCGTACGGATCGTAGCCACCCTCCCCGACGATTTCTGGTCGATTGCGGTCTTCGATCGGCGGGGCCGGAATGTGTACAGCCTCGATGACCGATCGGCCGAGCGTTCGGCACTCGACCTAGAAATCATCACGCCGGTGCAGATGGCGCGACTGCGGCAGAATCCGCCAGCCTCCCTGGATACGGCGATCGTGGTGGAGTTGCCTATTGACGAGGGTTTCGCCGTGCTCCGCGTCTTCGTCGGCGGAGGATCGGTCGTCGCCCGGGCAACAGAAGCGTTGCAGACGGCGAATTGCTCGGGCGCGTTGTAGACTCTACGAAGTTTTGCGGGGACGCCCGTTACCGCCCAGACCGTCGAAGCCGTCGAACTGATCCTCCCCCGCGGATTTGCGGAGGCGGTGGCCGAGATCCAGTTCGTGGCGCTCGATGCGAACCCCGGGGAAGATAACAATCTCACAGCGGTGATTGCGCCGGCGCCGCGCACGGCGCTGGCTGGCTTTGTCTGGCTGCCCAAAGGCGAGAACGGTGCCCATCTGACGTCCTTGCGAGAGCGTGCGACCGGATTATTCGCCCCGGCCGTCCGGCGGACGCTGACATCAACTCAAGCCAGTTTAGATCGGGGCAAGGTTAACAGTCCGCTAACGAGTTCCCCGGAGAATGGTGCCGCCGGGTTTTTGAGCCCGAGGGACCAGCGCGCATGACCGACCGTCTTCGTCCGGAGGGCTTCTCCGATTTCATCCCGTCCACCCAGCAGGTGAGAGATTCGGCCCTCCTGCGCGCCACGACCGACCTCTTCATCCAGGAGGTCCTGCATGATCGGGACGAAATCCGGAGGTACGAGGAACTCGTAACCCACCTGCTCCCGAAAGTGCCCGTCGCCGACCGGGTCCACGTCGCCGAACGCCTTGCGAATCGAATGGATGCACCTCCCTCCGTGATGCGCATGCTCGGGAAGGACCGCATCGAAGTGGCCGGGCTGATCCTGGTTCGGTCGCCCGTGCTCAGCGCCCTCGACCTCCTAGCCATCATTGCCGCCACCGGACCGGAGCATCACCGATACATCGCGCGGCGACCGGGGTTGAGCGGCGACGTCACCAAGGCTCTACGTATCAGCCGCGAGCTCGATCTGAGCGGGATTCTCGATTCGATGGATGCCGCACTTAGCCGGCCAGACGAGACCGTCCTTCCGGATTCAACCGATGCAGCGCCGGTTGCCGACAGCTCTTCGCTAGAAGCGCCCGCATCGGTGAAGGGCGCATCACCTGGAACCCGCCCCCTCACCGATTGGGTCAGCCATCGCGAATCGATTTCGCTGCGCTCGAACCGGTTTGGTCCCCAGAATTTCCTCGACCTCGACCGCCCGGCGCGGCTTCGCATGATGGCCGAGCTCGCCACCCGGCCACCGGTCCGGCGCTACGGCGGCTCCGGTGATCGCCTCGACCGCGCTTTCCGCTCCATCCTCGGGGCAGCGCAGATCGTGGGCTTTGCCCGTACCGGCGATCGGAAGGGTTTGGTCGACGCCATCGCCGACGGCACAGAAGTTCCGGCGGAGTTCGTGACGAGGTGTCTCGCCGACGCCACCGGGGAACCGTTGGCCGTGCTGTTGAAGGCGCTAGGGCTTGAAAATGCGCAGGCCCAGCAGGTCTTCCTGCTGGCGACTTCTCATGTCGGCCGCGATGTCACTGCCTTCTTCAAGGTATGCGATATTTACGCTGCCATGGAGCCTGTAGTTGCGGAAACGCTGATCGAATCCTGGCGCGCCGGGCATCGCCCGTTAGCGGCCCGCCATGAACCGCTGTTTGCGGAAAATGCCGAGCGCCGCCGAAGCGGCATCGAACCCGTGCGCGAACGTTCGACGCCATCCGTGCAGAGGCCGGAACGTCTGTCGGGCGGCTGATCCAAGCGGGTACGTGCGGGCTAGTCCCGAATGGTATCGAGAAGCGATCGCCCGTCGCGCGCTTCGATCGCGACGACCCAGACGTCGGAATCGAAGCGCGTCTCCTTTTCGATCCGTGCCGCGACAGCCGGCGAGTCGGCGCCTTTCAGCAGAAGCTGAAACAGCCGGTCGTCGGTTCCTTCAACGAAAGCCGATTGCGGTGCCGGGCCATAAAGGTCGGATGTGTTGTCGAGGCGATCGACCATTACCATGATCGCGCCGGCCTCTTCCGCGCCACGTCTGACAATAACGGCCGGCAGGCCCTCGCCATAGCAGCGGCGCACGTAGGCCGAAACCCAGAGCGCGGATGTGACCCGTATCACCGGCCCGGTCAGCCGGAACCGGCTGCGCCGATCGCTGTCAGTCGGGAGATGACGCGCTCGTTGGGGGTTCCGCTGATGGGCAGTCCATTGTCCAGTTCAAAACGACGGATGGCGTTTGCGGTTTCCTCGGTGGCATCGCCGTTCGCCGCCAGCGGGCCGTAGCCGATCCGGTTCAGCATGTTCTGGACGTCCTGGAGGCGATGACGCTGCGCCAGCGCCACCGGATCCGGCGCGGCGGTGGGGACGACAGCGGGCGACGGCGCGACAACGGGCAAGGGCTCGGCGGCGTCCGCTGGTGCCGCAATCGTCTTGACCGGCCGCGGGGCCGGTACCGGCTTCGGCGGCGTCGAACCGACCACCAGGGCGTCGGTCGGCGCGGGCAGCATCGCGGCGGGCTTCGGCTTGACCGGCGCCTTGGCCGGTTGGGCGTCGATGGTGTCGAGGAGCAACGTGCTCGGCAGGCCCGTGACCGGCAGCCCATTGGCCTTTTCAAAGGCCGAGATGGCCGCCTTGGTGCGCGAACCCAGCACTCCATCGGCGGCCCCGCGGTAGAGGCCCCTGGCGGTCAGCGCCCGCTGGAGTTTCGCTATCTGCTTGCTGTCGATCGTTTCGCCAGCCTGGACCGGGAGGGGAGCGGGCTCGGCCTGGGCGGGAACGACAGGCGCTTCGGGCTGGCTTATGCGAACCCGGGGAATCGGAACCGGCGCAGATGTCTCGACCGCATCCGGACGCGTAATGAAAAGCGGTCCGGGGTGCCTGCCGGTCTGCAGCACAAGCGCGTTGGACACGATGGCAGCCGCCGTGAGTGCCATGACGAACAGCCCGCCGGTCATGGCAGGATTGTCGATCGCGCGCTCGACCATCCGCGCGACAAGCCCATCCGCCGCGGTGGCTTCCTCGATGGTGGCGGATCGAGCCATGCGGCGTCCGCCGGTTTTATTCTGCACGCGTCAACTCCCGATACTCACTCGACCAATGTCCCGGGCAATAGATGCAACTCAGCACTCTGTTGACTCTAGTTTCCCCCGCCTTAAGGAACGATAAAGCCTGTTCGGGATTGGGCCGGCGGCGCCACGAACCGCACCGCCGTTGGGGGAAACGGAGATGCGTAAAATTTGAGACGATTCCCGGGCATTGGCTGAACCGGGCTTTCAGCGGGCGATGCTAGGGTCGGCAATGAGATCGCGAGGTTAAATCGCGACGCGTTTCGACTGAAAGGGCAGCGTCATGTTCTTCCTGTTGCGTGCGGCTTTCTGGCTGACCGTCGTCCTGATGTTCATCCCGGGGAACCCTGAGACCGGTGCGGAAGCTCCGCGCGTCACCCTGGTGCAGGCTTTCGTCGCCGCCCGCGCGACCGTCGCCGACCTGTCCGGCTTCTGTGACCGCAATCCCGACGTTTGCACCACCAGCAGTGCCGCGTTTCAGCTTCTCGCTGCCAAGGCCGAGAACGGCGTGCGCATGCTCTACCGCTACCTCGACGGCAGCAAAGACAGCGACAAGACCCAGGACACCCTGAAGCGCGAGGATATCGAGCCGGCATGGCACGATCCCCACGCCGGCGGAGCAGCCTGAGACTGGCATCCGCGACCGTTGCTATCTACTTCTGCGGCCTGCTTCGCCGCACGCCGCGGGCGGTTGCCTGCCCTTTGCCGCTCGCGGCGTTCTTTCTTCGGGTTTCGTGATGCCGCCGCCTGCGCTATATGGCGGCAGAGCCACGCGCCCAATCCAGGTCTCATGAAGATCGATCAGATCATCTCGGATTTCGAGCTTCTCGACGATTGGGAGGATCGATACCGCTACATCATCGAGCTTGGCCGAACCCTCGCCCCCCTCCCCGATCAGGACCGGACACCGGAAAACAAGGTGCGCGGCTGCGCCAGCCAGGTCTGGCTCGCCACGCGATCAGCGAGCGAACACGGCGAGGCGCGCTTCCACTTCGTCGGCGACAGCGACGCCATGATCGTGCGCGGCCTTGTCGCAATCGTGATCGCCCTATTTGACGGCAAGAGCGCCCGCGAGATTCTCGCCACGGACGCGGAAGCGATCTTCAGCCGGCTCGACCTTCGCGCCCACCTGACCGCCCAGCGCTCGAACGGCCTCAGGGCGCTTGTCGATCGCATCCAGGCCGACGCGCAAGCGGTCATCGCGACGACCTAGCTCCGATCGATCACCGGACGATAGTCGGCGCTTCCCCAATGGCGCAGCCCTCCCGTCTTTCCCGGCCCTTCTGCGGTCGCCGAGAGGCCGTAGTGGCGAGCGAGCGCCGCCAGGGCGAGGCGAATCACGAGCTTGGCCGAGCGTGCGGGCCAGCGCCTTTCCCGCTCGATCTCCTCGATGCCTTTCAGGAAGCAGCAGAAGTCAACGAGGACTCCACCGAAGTCGGGCCCGATCGCGGCGAGCGCGCGGTCGACGCGCTGGCGGGCGGCCAGGGCGGCGGCGGTCAGATCGGCCATCCCTCCGGCACCGCCATCGCGCCGGCTGTCGGCTACGGTCGCCGACCAGTTGGCGGTAACCCGCGGCATGACAGCGCCGCGCGAATAGTCTGCGCGCAGTCTCTCGCCAGCCGCGAATTTGGCCGCGTCGATCAGCGGACGACCGTCGGCCCGCACCTGGCGCTTCAGACGGCCAATCGGGCTTTCGTCGAGATTGACGGTGGCCGAACTGCGCCTGCCGGTTTCGTCATCGATCAGTATCTCCGAGTGGGCCTGATGCTGGGCCGCGAAGGCGTCCGCGCCCGCGAGGTGCCGGCGAAGGAACGAACGGCCGACGTCGGTCAACACGAAGGGCCGCTCTCCCCCGCCGCCAATCAGCCCGCGCCTAATCAGGGCCTCGACCAATCGCGGCCCGGGATTGGCCGGTTCGCCCGTGACCTCCGTCCGGCCGCGCGCGGCAAGACGGCGCAGGAACTTCACGATCTGGTGCGTCCCGGTCGCCTTCACTGGCGGTCCCGCTGACAGGGACCGACATCGATGGCCCGTTCGAGGCAGTCGAGGAGCAGGTCGAGGCGCACTTCCTCCCGGCGGTCCTCGACCTTCTTGCAGGCATGGGCCGCGGTGGTTCGATCGCGCCCGAACAGGGCGCCCGCCGCCGTCAAGGGAAGATGGAGGCGGGTATGCGCCAGGTACATGCCGACCTGCCTGGCAAAGGCGATCGGTGCGGAGCCCCGCCCGGCCGTCAGGAGGTTGTCACTCGTGACTCCAAAAGCCGACCCCACCAGCGCGGTCAGAAAAGAGCCGGCCGGATCGCCAGCCCCGCGTTGAGCGGTTGTTTCCCCCGATGTTCGTTGCATGCTCCACCCTCAATAATAGGAAATCAATC
>JBBQGL010000022.1:0-32732 GCA_038323025.1 Hyphomicrobiales bacterium | reverse complement strand
GGCAGAAGGACACGCCCCTCCGGTGCGGGTCCTGGGTCCACGGCGCCCGCCGAACTATTGAGGCGCGCCTGCCAGCGCCGGCCCGCTCGCGCTTCAGGCAGCCATGCCTCGACGGGATGGACAGCGCTGTTGAACCAGATCGCCACGCGGTCCGGTTCTCCGTCCTCGGCGCGCCGATAGAGGGCCATTCCGAGGACGCGACCTTCTCCCTGCCAGTCGGCGACGACCATCTGCCGGCCGCCGGGATGAAGCCAGGCGACGTCGGGAATCACGGCGGCGTCCACCGGTCCGCCCGTCAAAAAAGCGTCCGCCGAGAGCGCTGGATGTGACTTGCGCAGGGCGATGGCGCGGGCGGCGAAATCGGTCAGTGCCGTGTCGGCCTTGGCCCAGTCGAGCCACGTGGTCTCGTTGTCCTGCGCGTAGGCATTATTGTTGCCGCCCTGGGTGCGGCGGAACTCGTCGCCCGCGGTCAGCATCGGGGTGCCGCGCGCGACGAAGAGGGTGGCGAGCAGGGCGCGCAGATCGGCGCGACGGGCCTCCTCGACGTGCGGCTCCCGCGAGGCGCCTTCCACGCCATGGTTCCAGGAGAAGTTGTCGGCCGTGCCGTCGCGGTTCTGCTCGCCGTTCCGCTCGTTATGCTTTCCCGAATAGGAGACGAGGTCGTTGAGGGTGAAGCCGTCATGGGCGGCAAGGAAATTGACGCTCGCCGACGGCCGTCGATCGCGATGCTCGAAGACGTCCGACGAGCCGGCGAGGCGCGTCGCCAGGGCGGCGACGCTGCCGTCGCCCCTCCAGAAGCGGCGGACGTCGTCGCGGAAACGGTCGTTCCACTCGCGCCAGCCGGCCGGGAAATTGCCGAGCTGATAGCCGTTCGGTCCCACGTCCCACGGCTCGGCGATCATGGTGAGGCGGCTCAGCAGCGGATCGGCGGCAACCGCGGCAAAGAGCGGCGCGTCACGGGTGAAGCCGGACGGCATCCGACCGAGGGTGGCGCCGAGATCGAGGCGGAAGCCATCGACGCCAGTCTGTTCGGCCCAATGGCGCATGGCGTCGGCGATGAGGCGAACGACCTCGGGCCGTTCGGCGGCGAGGGTGTTGCCGCATCCCGTATCGTTGATCAGCTGAGCCGCATCCCCGGCGTGCCGATAGTAGAGTAGGTTGTCGAGGCCGCGGAGCGAGAGCGTCGGCCCCAGCACGTCGCTCTCGCCGGTATGGTTGAAGACCACGTCGAGGACCACGCCGATGCCGGCCGCGTGGAGCGCCGCGACCGCGGCGCGGACCTCGGCAAGCCCGCCCGGCGCCAGCCGCGGGTCGGGCGCCAGCAGCGCGACCGGGTTGTACCCCCAGGCGTTGGACAGCCCGAGCGGCGGCAGATGGCGCTCGTCGATCCAGGCGGCAATGGGCAGCAGTTCGACCGTGTCGACGCCGAGCTTGACCAGATGCTCGATCGCCGCCGGGTGGGCGAGCCCGGCCACGGTTCCGCGCAACGGTTCCGGCACCGCCGGGTGCAATTTGGTGAACGCCTTGACCGCGATCTCATAGATCGATCGCGGCGGAGGGCGTCCGCCCGCGGCGAGCGCCGGCGGGCCGGCGGAGACGATGGCCTTAGGGACCATCGGTGCCGTGTCGATCGCGGCGTGGCGCGCGGCCGCCAGTTCGGGCCGGTAGGCGAAGGGGCGGTCGAGGCGCGTCGCATACGGATCGACGAGCAGCTTAGCCGGATCGAACCAGAGGCCCTTTTTCGGATCGTAAGGACCGTCGGCACGCAGCCCGTAACGCGCGCCGGCGCCGATCCCCGGGATGAAAGCGAAGTGGATGTTGCCGTCCCGCCCGGAGAGAGGCACGCGCGAGACCTCGCGCTCGCCGTTCTCGTCGAAGGCGCAGAAGAAGATGCGCTCCGCGGTTTTCGAGACGACCGCGACGGTGATCCCGCCCTCGCCGAGGACTGCCCCCAGACCTTCGGGCGCCGCCATCGCGTCAGGCGATCCCGGCGGGCACCGCGGCGAGCGCCTCGTAGAGGGCGGCGTAGCGGCCGGCGCTCTTCGCCCATGAAACGTCGGATTTCATTCCGCGCTTCTGGATCGACCGCCACGTGCGCTTGTCGGCGTAGAGGGCAATCGCCCGACGGATGGCCAGTTCGAGGCTCGCAACGTCGACCGGAAAGAACTGCATGCCGGTCGCGACCCCGGCGGAAAGCGCGGCATCATTGGTGTCGATGATCGTATCGGCAAGGCCGCCGACGCGCGCCACCACCGGCACCGAGCCGTAGCGCAGGCCATAGAACTGCGTCAGCCCGCAGGGCTCGAAGCGCGACGGAACGAGGATCGCGTCGCTGCCGCCCTGGAGAAGATGGGCGAGCGGCTCGTCGTAGCCGGTGATGACGCCGACCTTGCCCTTGTGACGCGCCGTGGCGGCGCGGAACATGCCCTCCAGTGCCGCATCGCCCGACCCCAGCACCGCGAGGCGGGCGCCGGCGGCGACCAGGGCATCGAGCGCGGCGCCGAGGATGTCCATGCCCTTCTGCCACGTCAGCCGGCTGATGACGCAGAAGAGCATGCCATCGCCCGGCTCCAGCGCGAAGCGCGCCTCGACGGCTCGCTTGTTGACGTCGCGAGCGGCGAGGCTGGCCGCGGTGAATGGCCTCGCCAGATGCGTATCGGTCACGGGATTCCAGACGTCGGTGTCAATGCCATTGACGATGCCGTGGAGGACATCGCGACGGACCCGCAGCAAGCCGTCGAGGCCCATGCCGCCTACCGGCGTGCATATCTCCTCGGCATAGGTCGGGCTGACGGTGGTGACGGCGTCGGCGAAACGGATGCCGCCCTTCAGGTAGCCGACGCCGCCATAGTACTCGATGCCGTCGATCGCGAATGCCTCCGCCGGCAGGCCGAGGTCGGGAAAAACGGTCGCGGCGAAGTGCCCCTGGAAGGCGAGGTTGTGCACCGTCAGGACGGATCGGGCTCGCGGTCCGGGGGCGAAATGCAGGTAGGTCGCCGCCATCGCCGACTGCCAGTCATGGGCATGGACGATAGCCGGCACGAAGGATTTGACGACGCCGCGCCCGATATCGCTCGCCACGCGGCTGAGGCCCGCGAAGCGCTTCCAGTTGTCCGGCCAGTCCATGCCGTCGGGGCCGAGGTAGGGGTTGCCCGGGCGGTTGAAGAGATGCGGTGCGTCGAGGACGAAAAGATCGAGGCCGCCGCCGGTGCCGGCGAGCACCAAGGCTTCGCCGCCGAAGAGATTCTTTACCCGATAGACCGGCTCGGCTACCGCGAGCGCCTTCAGCAAAGCCGGATAGCCGGGGACGAGAACCCGCATTTCGACGTCGTGCGCCTTCAGAGCGTTCGGCAGGGCACCCACCACATCCGCGAGCCCGCCGGTCTTGATGAGCGGGTAGGCCTCCGAGGCGACGGCGAGGACGCGGGTCATGCAGGCGCGGCCGCGAGCTTGTTGATCATCGGCTGGGTGATCAGACAGATGCCCATGTCGGTGCGCCGGAAGCGCCGGGAGTCCAGTTCCGGGTCCTCCCCGACCACGAGGCCTTCAGGGATGCGCACGCCGCGATCGATGACGACGCGCCTCAGGCGGGCGTTGCGGCCGATGTCGACATAAGGCAGGACAACCGCCTCCTCGATGGCCGAGTACGAGTTGACGCGTACGCCGGTGGAAAGCAGCGACCGACGCACGGACGCGCCCGAAACGACGCAGCCGCCGGAGACGAGGGAACTGACCGCCGAGCCACGCCTGCCGTCCTCGTCATGGACGAACTTCGCCGGCGGACTGATCTCCGAATACGTCCAGATCGGCCAGTCGTGATCGTAGAGGTCGAGCTGCGGCACGATGTCGGTGAGGTCGATGTTCGCCTCCCAGTATGCATCCACGGTACCCACGTCGCGCCAGTAGGAAGCGCGTTCGTGGTCTGAACGAACGCAGGACTGGGTGAAGCGGTGGGCGAAGGCCTTGCCGTTCTTGACCAGGAACGGAATGATGTCCTTGCCGAAGTCGCGGCTGGAATGTGGATCGGCGGCGTCGCGGCGCAGTTCGTCCATGAGAAGCTTCGTCTCGAAGACGTAGATGCCCATGGAGGCGAGCGCGAGGTCGGGATGATCGGGCATTGCCGGCGGATCCTTCGGCTTCTCGACGAAGCTGATGATGCGCCCGGATTGTTCGCAATGCATGACGCCGAAGCCGGTCGCTTCCATACGCGGCACTTCCAGGCAGCCGATGGTGACGTCGGCGCCGGTGTCGACGTGCTGCCGGAGCATCAGCTCGTAGTCCATCTTGTAGATGTGGTCGCCGGCGAGCACGACGATGAAGTTCGGGCGGTAGCTGCTGATGATGTCGATATTCTGGAAGATCGCGTCGGCGGTTCCGGAGTACCACTGGGCTTCGGAGACGCGCTGGCTGGCGGGCAGGATATCGAAACTCTCGTTCCGCTCCGGCCGCAGGAAATTCCAGCCGCGCTGGAGGTGACGGATGAGGCTGTGCGCCTTGTACTGGGTCGCCACGCCCATCCGGCGGATGCCGGAATTGAGCGCGTTGGAGAGCGCGAAATCGATGATGCGCGTCTTGCCGCCGAAGAAGACCGCCGGCTTGGCGCGCTTGTCGGTCAGTTCCATCAGCCGGCTGCCGCGGCCGCCGGCGAGCACGTAGGCCATGGCATCGCGGGCGAGCGGTGCCTCTCTTCTCAACTCAGCCACTTTCCCCTCCCCTAGCCTTCGTAAGCGAAGATCAGCGTCGCCGAGGGCGGCAGTACAATCCGCGCCGCCGCAGGCTTGCCGTGGCTGCCCGGTTCTTCCGCCCGGATCATACCGAAGTTCCCGATGCCGTGGCCGCCGTAGTCGGCCGCATCGCTGTTGATGCACTCGCGCCAGCGGCCCGCGGCCGGCAGCGGCAGCACATAGTCGTCGCGCTGCACCGGCGTGAAGTTGGAGACCACCGCGACCGGCGGCGCGCTGCCGCCGGACTTGCGCAGCCACGCGTAGACGGAATTGTCGCGATCGTCGGCGATCAGCCACTCGAAGCCCTCGCCCTCGCAATCGCGGGCGTGAAGAGCCGGGGTGTCGCGGTAGAGCCGGTTGAGATCGCGAAGCAGCCGCTGCACCCCGGCGTGGGGCAGGTGCTCGAGGAGGTGCCAGTCCAGCCCGCGCGACTCGTCCCACTCGTCCCAGGGCGCGAATTCCTGGCCCATGAACAGGAGCTTCTTCCCCGGATAGCCCCACATGAACGCGAAATAGGCGCGCAGCGTTGCGAACTTCTGGAGGTCGTCGCCGGCCATCTTCTTCAGAAGCGAGCCTTTGCCGTGGACGACCTCGTCGTGGGAGAGCGGCAGGACGAAATTCTCCGAGAAGGCGTAGAGCAGGCCGAAGGTGAGGTCGTTGTGGTGATGACGGCGGTGAATCGGATCGCGCGCCAGGTACTGCAGCGAGTCGTGCATGAAGCCCATGTTCCACTTGAACCCAAAGCCGAGACCGCCCTCGTGCACGGGTTTGGAGACGCCGGGCCAAGCGGTGGACTCCTCGGCAATCGTGACGATGCCGGCGTTCTTGCCATAAGCGGCCGCGTTCATGCGGCGGAGGAAGGCTATCGCCTCGTTGTTCTCGTTGCCGCCCTGCTCGTTCGGGATCCAGTCGCCGGCCTTCCGCGAATAGTCGAGGTAGAGCATCGAGGCGACGGCATCGACGCGGATGCCGTCGAGGTGGAAGCGCTCCAGCCAGAAGAGCGCGCTATTGATCAGGAATTCGGTCACTTCCTTGCGGCCGTAGTTATAGATCGCCGTGTTCCAGTCGGGGTGGAAGCCCTGACGCGGATCGGCGTGCTCATAGAGCGCGGTGCCGTCGAAGTGGGTAAGGCCGTGGGAGTCCACCGGGAAATGCGCCGGAACCCAATC
The DNA here is from genome assembly GCA_038323025.1 of Hyphomicrobiales bacterium. GTDB lineage: Bacteria > Pseudomonadota > Alphaproteobacteria > Rhizobiales > Kaistiaceae > JAFKKF01. Next base: position 26,839 of record JBBQGL010000022.1, on the reverse strand, counting down.
GAGAATCACGCCGATGCCGGCGGCGTGGGCCCGGTCGACGAAGCGGGCGAAACCGGCAGGATCGCCGAAGCGCGAAGTCGGCGCGAAGAGGCCGATCGGCTGGTAGCCCCACGACTTGTCGAGGGGGTGCTCGGTGATCGGCATCAGTTCGATATGGGTGAAGCCAAGGTCGGCGACATAGGCGACGAGCTGGTCGGCAAGCTCGTCGTAGGAGAGGAACGATCCGTCGGCGCGGCGCCGCCACGAGCCGAGGTGGACCTCATAGGTGGACATCGGCGCGCGGCGCTGGTCGCGGCGACCCCGCGCCGCGAGGTAGTCGCTGTCGGTCCATGCGAACGGCGCCGGCGACGCGACCACGGACGCGGTCTTCGGCCTCAGCTCGGCGGCGAAAGCGAGCGGATCAGCCTTCAGCGGCTGCAAGCGGCCATCGGCCCCGATGATCTCGTACTTGTAGGTCGTCCCCGGCTTCAGTTCGGGCAGGAAGATTTCCCACATCCCCGAACCGACGCGATGGCGCATGACGTGGCGGCGCCCGTCCCAGGCGTTGAAGTCGCCGACAACGGAGACGCGCCGGGCGCCGGGCGCCCAGACGGCAAAGTGGACACCCTCGACACCGCCGTGAGTGATCACGTGGGCGCCAATCCGGTCGAAGAGCCGGAGATGGGTGCCCTCGGCGGACAGGTAATCGTCCATTGGCCCGAGCACCGGGCCGAAAGAATAGGGGTCGATCAAGCTCCACGAGCCGGCGGCGTTCCTCGCGGTGAAGCGGATCAGCGCGCCCTCGGCCAGATCGACCCTTCCCTCGAAGAAGCCATCCGCGTGGCGGCGAGCCAGCGAACCGAGCGCCTTCCCGTCGAGGGTGGCGGCGGAAAGCTCCTCCGCGCCCGGCACCAGCGCACGAACGACGAAGGTGCCGTCGACCTTCTGCAGGCCGAGGCGGCCGAACGGATCCGGGTTCGTGCCGGCGACGAGCGACGCGACCTCGCCGGCGGCGAGCTGCCAGCGCGGCGTTCCGCCGGCCGCGCTCATGCGCGGCTCACGCGGTGGGGACGCCCCAGATGTTGCGGGCGTATTCGGAGACGGTGCGATCGGCGGAGAACCATGCAACGTTGGCCGTATTCCTGATTGCCATCGTCTGCCAATCAGCCGCTTCTTTCCAGATGCCGTCAACCCTCCGCTGCGCGGCGACGTAATCCGCGAAGTCGGCAGTGACCAGGAACCAGTCGCTGGTCATCAGGTTGTCGATCACATCGCGGTAGCGGCCACGATCGTCGGGGGAGAAGACCCCCGAGGCGATCGCATCCACCGCCTGCTGAAGCTCCGGATTGCCGCCGATGATGGAACGCGGGTGGTGGCCGGTGTGGCGGCGCTCGGCGACCTCCTCGGCGGTAAGGCCGAAAATGACCATGTTCTCGGGGCCCACCCGGTCGCGGATCTCGATATTGGCGCCGTCGAGGGTGCCGATGGTAATCGCGCCGTTCAGCGCCAGCTTCATGTTGCCGGTACCCGAGGCTTCCATGCCCGCGGTCGAGATCTGCTCGGACAGGTCGGCCGCCGGCACGATGACCTCGGCGAGGCTGACATTGTAGTTGGGGATGAACGCGACCTTGAGGCGATCGTGCACCGCCGCGTCGTTGTTGATGGTGCGGGCGACGTCGTTGATCAGCTTGATGATCATCTTCGCCTGGAAATAGGTAGCGGCCGCCTTTCCGGAGAAGATCTTCACCCGCGGCGCCCAGTCGCGCTCGGGGTGCGAGCGCATCATGTTGTAGAGTGCCACCGTCTCGAGGAGGTTGAGAAGCTGGCGTTTGTATTCGTGGATGCGCTTGATCTGCACGTCGAAGAGCGCGTCGGGAGAAACCACGACCCCGATGCGCTCGCGGATGACGCGGGCAAGGCGCTCCTTGTTGCCGCGCTTGACGGCGGCGAAGCGCTGCTGGAACCCCGCGTCGGTGGCGAAGGCGTTGAGGTCGGCGAGGTGGGTCAGGTCGTCGAGGAACCTGTCGCCGATGGTCTCGCGGACCAGCGCCGTCAATTTCGGATTGGCCTGCATCAGCCAGCGCCGGGGGGTTATGCCGTTGGTCTTGTTGTTGATGCGGTCCGGGAACAGGCGGTGCAGGTTGCGGAAGACCGTCGTCTTCATCAGCTCGGTGTGCAGCGCCGAAACGCCGTTGACCTTGTGCGAGCCGACGAAGGCAAGTTGCCCCATGCGCACCCGGCGGCCGTTGTGTTCATCGATTAGCGAGAGGGCCGAGAGCAGGTCCGAGTCATCGCCGAGCCGCTGGCGGGCCTCCTTCAGGAGGCCGCCGTTGATATCGTAGATGATCTGCATGTGACGGGGGAGAAGGCGCTCGAACAGCGGAACCTGCCAGCTTTCCAGGGCCTCGGGGAGCAGCGTGTGATTGGTATAGGCGAGGGTAGCCTGGGTGGTCGTCCAGGCCTCGGCCCAGGGAACTCCGTGCAGGTCGACAAGGATCCGCATCAGTTCCGCCACCGCCACCGACGGATGGGTGTAGTTCATCTGGATGGCGACCTTGTCGGCAAGGTTGGCGACCGTGCCGAACTGCTGCTTGTGGCGCCGGACCAGGTCCTGGAGCGAGGCGGAGACGAAGAAGTATTCCTGGCGCAGGCGGAGTTCCTGGCCGGCGGGCGTCGAGTCGGCCGGGTAAAGAACGCGGGTGATGGTCTCGGCGCGGGTGCGGTCGGCGAGAGCGCCAACATAGTCGCCGCGGTTGAAGGCCTCGAGCTGGATGGGATCGAGGGCCTGCGACGCCCACAGGCGCAGCGTGTTCACGCGCTTGCCGCGCCATCCGACAATCGCCGTATCGTGGGCGACGGCGAGAAATTTCTCCTGCGGGTGCCACTGCCTGGCGTCACCACCGGCGGCGCCTTGCTCGACCGTGCCGCCGAACCCGATATCGTAGGCGGCCTCGCGGCGCTCGAATCCCCAGAGGTTGCCGTGGGACAGCCATTCCTCCGGCAACTCGACCTGGTAGCCGTCCCTGATCTCCTGGCGGAAAAGGCCATGGACATAACGGATGCCATAACCGTAGGCAGGAATATCGACGGTCGCCATCGCTTCCATGAAACAGGCGGCGAGCCGGCCAAGGCCACCGTTGCCAAGGGCGGCGTCTGGCTCGAGCGCAGCGATCCGGTCGAGATCGATGTCAAGGCCGGCGAGCGCGGCACGGACATCCTCGACCATGCCGAGGTTGGACATGGTATCGCGCAGGAGCCGGCCGATAAGGAACTCGAGCGACAGGTAATAGACGCGCTTGGCTCCCGTCCGGTAGACGCTGCGCGTCGAATCCATCCAGCGATCAATGGCGTGGTCGCGCACAGCGAGGATGGTCGCGGACAGCCAATCGTATTCGCGGGCGACGATCGGATCCTTGCCCATGCCGTAGGTGAGCTTCCGCAGGATCTCGGCGCGGAGCGCCTCGACGCCGGACGTCCTCGCCGGCACGGCAGCAACTTCGTTCATGTGCGGATCCTCGCCTCGACAAAACGACCGGAATCGACGGCCGGCCTCAATAGCAACCGGGGGGCCGAATTGAAACCGCCCCTGCCGACGCCCGCCGGAGTCTTAATGCCCAAACGCCCGAGCAAGCGGGATGCCAACCGCTGCGCGATTGTCGGACTTAAGCCGGCAAAAACGGCCGAGAACGAACGGATTCCGCCGCTTGACCTGCGTCAATGTCGACTGTTCGAATTCATGACCGATTGCTATAGTGCAAGATGTTGCTTATTCACTTTCTCCATCCAAATCCAAAGGGAGGCGTTTCATGAAGAGACTATTCGTAACTTCGCTTGCGCTGGCGGGTCTGACACTGTCAGGCTTGGCGGCGTCGGCAGCCGATCTCATCGTCGGCGTGTCGTGGAATAACTTCCAGGAAGAGCGCTGGAAAACCGACGAAGCCGCGATCAAGGCGGTGCTCGACAAGGCCGGCGCGAAGTACATCTCGACCGACGCCCAGTCGTCGGCCGACAAGCAGCTGACGGACGTCGAGAACCTGATCTCGCAGGGCGCCAAGGTGCTTATCGTCCTCGCCCAGGACGCCGACGCCATTCAGCCGGCCGTGCAGAAGGCGCTCGACGCCCACGTTCCCGTGGTCGGTTACGATCGCCTGATCGAGAATCCGAAGGCCTTCTACATCACCTTCGACAACAAGCAGGTCGGCGTGTTGCAGGCCAAGGCCGTCGTCGCGGCCAAGGCGAAGGGCAACTTCGCGATCATCAAGGGCAACTCGGCCGATCCGAACGCTGACTTCCTGCGGGCTGGCATCGAGGAAGTCATCGGCGCGGCGGTCAAGAAGGGCGACATCAAGATCGTCGGCGAGACCTACACCGACAACTGGGATCCGGCCAACGCCCAGAAGGAAATGGAGCAGATCCTCACCGCCCAGAACAACAAGGTCGACGCGGTTATCGCCGAGAACGACGGCATGGCTGGCGGCGTCGTTGCCGCTCTCGCCGCGCAGGGCCTCGCCGGTTCGGTTCCGGTTTCCGGCCAGGACGGCGATCACGCTGCCCTGAACCGGGTTGCGCTCGGCACCCAGACCGTCTCGGTCTGGAAGGACGCGCGTGAACTCGGCAAGCAGGCCGCGGAAGTCGCGCTCCAGCTCGCCAAGGGCACCGCTCTCGACAAGGTCAAGGGCGCGGTCAAGTTCAGCGGCGGCCCGAAGAAGGTCACCCTGGAATCGGTCTTCCTGACCCCGATCCCGATCACGAAGAGCAACCTCAACGTTGTCATCGACGCGAAGTGGATCACCAAGGACGAAGTCTGCAAGGGCGTGAAGGCCGGCACCGTAAAGGTCTGCGGCTAGTTCTCCCTTCCCAGCGCAAGTCTCAATACCCTCGCGCCGCTCATACTGAGCGGCGCGAGGCGTTAAACGACATGAACCGGCAGTTATCGGACATGCAGCAAGGTGGTTGAGGTTACGGGCGCGCCGGCCCAGCGGGCGGAGTCGCCTGCGGGCAGCACAATCAGCCGCTTCATGCAGGCGACCGAGATCGATCCGCGCCTTCTCGGCATGATCATCGCCCTGGTGATCATCGGGATCGGCTTCCAGTTCGCCTCCGGTGGGGTCTTCCTCACCCCTCGAAATCTCTGGAACCTGTCGGTGCAGACGGCAACCATCGCCGTTCTCGCCAACGGCATGGTTCTGATCATCGTTTCGCGCAACATCGACCTGTCCGTCGGCTCGCTGATGGGCCTTCTCGGCATGACCATGGGTGCGCTGCAGACCGAGCTGCTGCCGCCGCTGCTTGGCTACGACCACCCCGCAGCCTGGATCATCACGGTTCTGGCAGGCCTTGGTTCGGGCGTCGTGCTCGGCGCCTTCCAGGGCTACATCATCGCTTACCTTCAGGTTCCGGCCTTCATTGTCACGCTGGGCGGCCTGCTGGTGTGGCGTGGCGCCGCCTGGTGGGTGGCCAGCGGCAAGACGCTTGCCCCCATGGATACGACCTTTCAGATCTTTGGCGGTGGCGGATCGGGCGGGTCCATCGGGGCGACGGCGAGCTGGGTGGTCGGCGTTCTGGTGTGCATCGCCATCGTGGCGATCATCCTGACGACCCGGCGCCAACGCCAGCGATTCAACTTCCCGCTCCGCCCCATCTGGGCCGAGGTGACGCTGAGTGTGATCGGCTGCGCCGCCACGATCGGAGCGATTGCGGTGATCAATGCCTACCCGATGCCGGAGGGGCTCGCGCAGCAATATGCCACGGACCACAATATCGCGTGGCCGGAGGGCGGCCTGTTCATACCGCTCGGCATTCCGATCCCGGTACTGATTGCGATCGGTTGCGCCATCGCGGTGGCCTTCGTCGCCGGCCGCACGCGGTTCGGCCGCTACGTGTTCGCGATCGGCGGCAATCCCGAGGCCGCCGAACTCGGCGGCATCAACACGCGCTGGGTGATCCTGAAGACGTTCATCCTTATGGGTGCGCTCTGCGCCATCGCGGCCGTGATCGCGACCGCGCGTCTCAACGCGGCGACAAACTCGCTCGGCACCAACAACGAACTCTACACCATCGCCGCCACCATCATCGGCGGCACGTCGTTTGCCGGCGGCATCGGCACGATTCCGGGAGCCATGCTGGGCGCGCTGCTGATGCAGTCGCTGCAGTCCGGCATGCAGCTGATGGGAATCGATTCGCCGCTGCAGAACATCGTGGTGGGCGCAGTGCTGGTCTTCGCTGTCGGCATCGACACCTGGTACCGCCGGCGCGCAACCTGAGCTGACGATCTGAAAGGCATTCGTGCGATGGCGGCAGACAGCGTTCCCCTGGTCGAGATGCGCAACGTCTCGGTGGCCTTCGGCGGGATTCACGCCGTCGACCACTGCACGATCGATCTTTTCGCGGGCGAGGTCGTCGGGCTGGTGGGCGGCAACGGCGCCGGCAAGTCGACGCTGATGAAGGTGCTATCCGGCGCCTACCACGCCGATTCCGGACAGATCCTGATCGACGGCAAGCCGGTCGTGATCAACAACCCCCGCGACGCCAAGGCGCTGGGCATCGAGACGATCTACCAGCAGCTCGCGCTCGCCGACAACGTCGATGCCTCGGCCAACGTTTTTCTCGGCCGCGAACTGATGACGAGCTGGAAGACACTCGACGACGTCGCCATGGAAGCGGCGACCCGCAAGGTGATGGGCCGCCTCAACCCGGCGTTCCGGCGCTTCAAGAACCCGGTGAAGGACCTCTCCGGCGGTCAGCGCCAGTCGGTCGCCATCGCGCGCGCGATCCACTTCAACGCGCGCATCCTGATCATGGACGAACCGACGGCCGCGCTGGGTCCGGCGGAGACGGCGCAGGTGCGCGATCTCATCCGCCAGCTGCAGAAAGAAGGCATCGGCATCTTCCTCATCAGCCACGACATCCATGACGTGTTCGACCTGTCGAACCGCATCGCGGTGATGAAGAACGGGCGCATGGTCGGCACGGTCAACAAGGTGGACGTCAACAGCGACGAAGTCCTCGGCATGATCATCGGCGGCACGCTGCCGAAGACGGCGAAGGTAACCAACGCGTACAGGGAGTCAGGACATGCGGACAATCGGGTCTCGGAGGTCGCTACCCCGGCTTGACGCCCGCCGGTTGCCGCCAGGCCGAAGCGGCGTCTCCCTCAGCCAGGGATCGGGGCGATGACCGACGCGGCCCGGAAGACCGGAGCGCTGGCGCTGGTTGCCGCGTTGGCGTGGTTTGCGGCGGTCGGTCCCGGAACCGCTCAGGCGGACACGACCGGGGCACAAACGGTTCTGCGCAGCTGGTACGGGCTGATGCTGGCGCTGGTCCGGCACACGGCGACCTATACGCCGCCGGTCGCCGCGCGCACGTTCGCCTATGTCGGCGTGACGGCCTTCGAGACGGTCGCATCGGGCTCCGACCGGATGCAGTCCCTCGCCGGGCAATTGAACGGGCTGAAGACCGTCCCGCAACGCGCCACCGGCGAAATCTATGACGAAGCGGTGGCGACGGAAGCGGCGCTGGCGTTTGCGGTGAAGAACTTCTTTTCCAACACGGGGCCGACCGGGCAGCGGGCGATCGCGGCGCTTGAGAAGAAGCTCTCCGCCGAGGTCGCGGCGGGAGCGCCGGCTGATGTCGTGGCCCGCAGCGAGGCGTACGGCACGGCGGTCGCTGAGCAGGTCCTCGCCTGGTCGCAGGACGATGGCGGCGCCGTGGTCGAGAACATGGGCTTCCCGCTGGAATACAAACTGAAGCAGGGCCCGGGATACTGGGTGCCGACGAGCACGATCGCGCAGCAGCAACTCCCGCTTCTGCCGGATTGGGGCAAGAACCGCGCCTTTGCCATGCCGAACGGCGCGAGTTGCGCCCTGCCGGCGCCGCCCGAGTACAGCGAGGACCCGTCCTCCGAGTATTACAAGCAGGCGAAGGAAGTCGACGACGTCAAGAAGAACCTCACGCCCGAGCAGAGGGCCATCGCGCGCTTCTGGGCCGACGACGCGATGCTGTCGGTTACGCCGCCGGGCCACTGGCTGTCGATCGCGCTGGAAATCATCGACCGCGAAAAGGTCGGGCTGGAGAAAAGCGTCGATGTCCTCGCCCGGCTGGGCATTGCCGAGGCGGACGCCTTCATCGGGTGCTGGCAGACGAAATTCGTCTACGACACGGTGCGCCCGATCACCTACATCCGCCGCGTGATCGATCCGGCCTTCGAGGCGATGGTGAACACGCCGCCGTTTCCCGAATATCCCAGCGGCCACAGCACGCAATCGGCCGCAGCGGCATTGGTCCTGACCAGCTTTTTCGGGGATAATTTCGCCTTCGACGACGACACCGATGCGCCCGACGGGCTGAAGCCGCGCAGTTTTCCGAGCTTCTGGGCGGCGGCGAACGAGGCGGGCATTTCGAGGCTCTACGGCGGCATCCACTATCGCGCCGCGATCGAGCGCGGCCTGGAGCAAGGGCGCTGCGTCGGCGCCTACGCGGTTGCCCTGAAGACCTGGAGATAGGCCATGCAGAACACGATACCGCGCCTCGCCGCGATCGCGCTTGCCTTCGCCGGCTTCATCCACGGCGCTCATGCCCAGCCGGCGCCGGCAATCCCGACCTTCGTCGAGGAAACCGCGAGCGCCGGCATCGACAGCACCTACACCGGCGAATGGCAGTACATGGTGGGCGGCGGGGTCGCGACCTTCGACTGCAGCGGCGACGGCTTCCCCGACATGCTGCTGGCCGGCGGTGAAGCGCCCGCCAAGTTCTATCGCAACACCAGCAAGCAAGGCGGTCCGCTGCATTTCGAGGCGGACAAGAGCGGGCTCGAACTGGACAGCGTGACCGGCGCCTATCCGCTCGACATCGACGGCGACGGCATCACCGACGTGGTGCTGCTGCGCGTGGGCGAGACCGTGGTGATGCGCGGTCTCGGTGCCTGCAAGTTCGAGCGGGCCAACGAGGAATGGGGCTTCAACGGCGGCGATGCCTGGTGGACCGCCTTCTCCGCTACCTGGGAGCGCGGCGCCAGTTGGCCGACGCTGGCGACGGGCAGCTACATCGACCGGACCAAGGACATCGAGCCTTGGGGCTCGTGCACCGACAACTGGCTCTATCGGCCGAAGGTCGTCGACGGCCAACCCCGGAAGATGTTCGACGCGCCATTGCCGCTGAAGCCGAGCTACTGCGCGCTGTCGATGCTGTTCACCGACTGGAACCGCTCGGGCACACCGAGCCTGCGCATTGCCAACGACCGCGAATATTACCGGGGCGGCCAGGAACAGCTCTGGCGCATCGAACCGGGCAAGGCCCCGGCCCAGTACACCGACAAGGACGGCTGGAAGGCGTTGAAGATCTGGGGGATGGGGATCGCCAGCTACGACCTCACCGGTGACGGTTATCCCGATTATTTCATCACCAGCATGGCCGACAACAAGCTGCAGACGCTCACCAAGGTCTCGGCGGAAGGTCCGCCCCTGCCCGACTACAAGGATGTCGCCTTCCCCAAGGGGGTAACCGCCCAGCGGCCGTATACCGGCGGCGACGTCAGGCCCAGCACCGCGTGGCATACCCAGTTCGAGGACGTGAACAACGACGGACTGGTCGACCTGTTCATCGCCAAGGGCAACATCTCCGACATGCCGGATTTCGCCGCCAGGGATCCGAACGACCTTCTCCTGCAGGACGGCGACGGCAAGTTCCACGAGGTCGGCGACAAGGCCGGCATCGCCAGTTTCGCCAATTCACGCGGCGCGGCGCTGGCGGACTTCAACCTCGACGGACTCCTCGACCTCGTGGTGGTGGACCGCGGGCAGGACGCAAAGATCTGGCGCAACACCAGCCCGAACGCCGGCCGCTGGATCGAGGTCAAGCTGGCCGAGCCGGCCCCGAACCGCGATGCCATAGGCGCCTGGATCGAAGTGCGCCGCGGCGCGGCGGTGACGCGCCGGGAAATCACCGTCGGCGGCGGCCACGCCAGCGGGCAGAACGGATGGTGGCACTTCGGCCTCGGCGAGGATGCCGCGGCCGACGTGCGGGTCATCTGGCCCGACGGCAAGGCCGGCGACTGGCAGCGCGTCGAGGCCAACAATTTCTACATATTCGGCCGCGACAAGCCGGCGGAGCTGTGGGCCGTTAAATAGCCCGGAGCCGACGCGTCACCGGGTTTCAGCCGCGCGGCAGAACCGCGTTCAGTTTCGCGATGCCGCGCTCCATCTCGCGCTCCAGGGTCATCGCCATCGCGAGCGCCTGACCGGCCGCGGCGATCGCTTCGCATTCGTCGGGATGCGTCCGGCACCACTCGATCTTCTCGATGAGATCGCCCAGGTCGGCGGCGACCGGCACAAAATGCCGCCAGGGCACGAGATCGTCGTAGTACCACTGGCGATAGCCGAGCGGCGAGGCGACCTTGAGCACGCAGCAGCCGGAGAGAAGCCGGGTGAAGAGGTTCGACCAGGCATTCGCGTTGCCGTCGATGTCGAGCGCGAATTTTCGACCTAGCCAGGTGTGCGGCGGGATACCGCCGGCAAGGATCCCGGAGGCCGTCAGACGCCGGCGGGCATCGCGAGGGTCAGCCGCCTGGGCGGCATTCACCAGCCTGACATCGGTGCCGGCGACATCGTGGAGGATGAGGCACAGGCGCGTCCGCTGGATGAGGTTCAAATTGGCGGGCGTCATGTCCGCCTCGGCCACGCTTCCCGGCCCCGTGGAAGAGCCGCGCCAGACGAGCGTGTCGCTGCGCTCGCGCCAGGGTACGGCGGCCTCCCCCGCCCTGCGCCGGACTTCGGCATAGCCGCCGCTGATGTAGAACTCGGGATCGGGGACGAGGATCGCGTCGGGGTGGACCGAGCAGAAACTGATGACGCCCGGAGCGCTTTCCCAGCCGTCGGAAGTCTCGGCCCGGCAGCGGCGGATCGCCTCGTCGGTTGCCGCGAAGAGCGCGATGATGGCCGCGGGGCGGCGGGTAAACGGCGCGACCAGCCAGGGCCGGCTGCGAATGAGCGCAAGGTTGCAGGCCATGGCGATGCCGTCGCCTTCCTTGCGGATGGCGAGGCCATAGGTCCCGAGGTCAACCGATTCCCGGTCGATGTGGACCCGGACCGGCCGCACGCGCGACGCCAGCCGGGACAAGCGGCGCATTCCTACCGTGCGCGGAAAGAAGGTATCGAGCCAGGTCGAGAGCCGCGACATGGGAACCTGTTAGGCCCTCATCGGTGGAGAGCCAAGCGCAGCGTGACTGGCGCCGGTTCAGCCCGTCAAGGCACGGCACATCGCGTGGGCGAGGCCGCCCACGGACAGCCTCACGAGCTGATGTGGGCGTGCTCCCCGCACCAATCGTCGCTGTGGACGATTGCCCAGGCCCTCTCGACCGCCGTCAGCGCCGGCGGATGCCGGCGGCATTGGCCAAGGGCCGCGTGCATGCGCAGGTGCGGATCCGGGTGATCTTCCGCCGTTGGCCACCAGAACTTGCAATTTCGGCAGCGAAGGTTCGTGTTTTCATACATCGTCAGGCCCTATCCATGCCCGGGGGGCGAGGCTCCGGCCACAACTCGCCAGCCCGAAAATGCCTCACCGGCGACCAGGGTGCGCCCCGCCGGGTTGAGGAAGCCTTTAACCCGCGACTAGGATTTCACGGCCTTGCGCAGCGCCTCGTTGATGCGGTCCTGCCAGCCGGGCCCGTCCTCGCGGAAATGATCGAGCACGTCCCGGTCGAGCCGCAGCGAAACCAGTTCCCTCGCGTTCGGAATGGCGGGCGCTTCGGCCACCCGTTCAACGGGCTTCTTGAAGAGCGCCTCGGCCGCCGCCCGCTGCGGGTCCATCGGCGCGCTTCTGCCGGGCGGTGGTTTTGCCATCGGACGATCTCCTCACTTGCTCCGGTCAGAGCCCCTGCCGAGCCGACCGCGCTTGCTCAGGTCCTGCCATAGCCCTGCAGGATCGCGATGTAGTTGGCGCGCTCGAAGGCCTGCGGATCCTGCAGCTCCTCTTGACTCATGATTCCGCGCATGTCGTCAAGCGAACCGAAGCCGCGCGCCGAGAGCCAGGTTTCCAGTCCGGCGAGCAGCGTCGCCATGTGCTCGACGCCGTGGCGGAGGAGGGCCGACGTGGTCATCACCACATCGGCGCCGACCAGCAGGTATTTGATCACCTCGTCGGCCGTTGAGACGCCGGTCGTGGCGGCGAGAGAGGCCTTGGCGCGGCCCGCAAGGACGGCGATCCAGAGCAGCGCCAGGCGGATTTCGTGCGGCGTGCTGAGCTTCAGGTCGGTGAGGACTTTCAGCTGCCCAAGATCGATGTCGGGCTGGTAGAAGCGATTGAACAGCACCAGCCCGTCGGCCCCGGCCTGTTCGAGCGCGAGCGCCATGTTGCCGATCGAACTGAAGTACGGGCTGACCTTAACCGCAACCGGAATGGAGACCATTGCGCGGACGGCCCTGACAATCGCGAGATAGCGCTCCTCGACGGCGGCACCGGTCATCGAGATATCGGCCGGGATGAAATAGATGTTCAGTTCCAGTGCGTTGGCGCCGGCCTCCTCGATCGCCCTGGCGTAGGCGATCCAGCCGTGATCGGTGGTGCCGTTCAAGCTCCCGATCACCGGAATGGCGAGCGCCTTGCGGGCGCGCCGGATGAGGTCGATGTATTGCCGAGGCCCGACGCGGTATTCCGCCGGCGGCGGAAAGTAGCTCTGCGCTTCCGGCGAACTTTCGGCGCTGATGCCGGTGAAGTGATCGTAGCGTGCCTCTTCGGCTTCGATCTGCTCCTCGAACAGCGAGGGTAGAACCACGGCGGCCGCACCGGCTTCCTCGAGACGCTTCAAGTTGTCGAGGTTGGAATTGAGCGGCGAAGCAGACGCAACCAGAGGATTGCGCAGCTTCAGGCCCATGTACGCGGTCGTCAAATCCATCCGTTTCTCCTCCGGCCCTGCCCGGCGATCAACTGGCTCGCGGGCGATGCCGTCTCATGCCGTCTCGCCGCCGAGCTGGAACCGGCTGCCGTCGCGCTCCGCCAGATCCTCGTACTGCCGGTACTTCTCGACCACCGCCGCCTGGGCGGTGCTCAGCAGCGCCGCCGCATCGTCGGGCCGCGCGTCGGCAAGCGAGGAGTAACGAATCTCGTTGTAGGCGTAGTCCTTGAACGGAATGGTCGGGCGCGGCGAATCGAGCCGGAAAGGATTCTGCCCGATCCTGCGCATGGCGGGATTGAAGCGCAGCAGCGGCCAGTAGCCGCTCGCCACCGCCAGGTCCTGCTGCTTCATGCCGAAGCGCATATCGATGCCGTGCGCGATGCACTGGCTGTAGGCGAGGATCAGCGACGTTCCCTCGTACGCCTCGGCTTCGCGGAACGCGTCCAGCGTCTGCTGCGGGTTGGCACCCATGGCGACCTGCGCGACATAGACATTGCCGTAGGCGATCGCCTGAAGGGCGAGGTCCTTGCGGGCGACGCGCTTCCCGGCGGTGGCGAATTTCGCCACGGCGCCGAGCGGGGTCGCCTTCGAGGCCTGGCCGCCGGTGTTGGAATAGACTTCGGTGTCGAGGACGAGGATGTTGACGTCGCGGCCGGTGGCGAGAACGTGGTCGAGGCCGCCGTAGCCGATATCGTAGGCCCAGCCGTCGCCGCCGACGATCCAAACGCTGCGGCGTACGAGATGGTCGACCACCGACAGGAGATCCTTCGCCGGCTCGCCGGGAAGCCTCAGGAGCCGGGTCTTCAGTTCCGCGACGCGGATGCGCTGCGCACGGATATCGGATTCCTGGATCTGCGGCGCGTTGACGATGCCGTTGGCGAGGTCCTCGCCGACCACCGGCGCCAGTTGCAGGAGGAGCGTGCGGGCCAGTTCCAGATGCTTGTCGGCCGCCAGGCGGAAGCCCAGGCCGAACTCGGCATTGTCCTCGAACAGCGAATTCGACCACGCCGGGCCGCGACCCTCGCGATCCTTCGTCCACGGCGTCACCGGCTGGTTGGCACCGTAGATCGACGAACAGCCGGTGGCGTTGGCGATCTGGGCGCGGTCGCCAAACAATTGCGAGAGCAGCTTGAGGTAGGGGGTCTCGCCGCAGCCGGCGCAGGCGCCCGAAAACTCGAACAACGGCTCGAGAAACTGGACGCCGCGGACATTGCCGAAATCCACGCGGGCGCGGTCGTTGACGGGCAGCTTCTCGAAGAAGGCGATGTTGGCGCGCTCGTCGGCGAGGATGGGGGCCTTGTCGGCGAGGTTGATCGCCCTGACGCCCGGCTCGCGCGGACTGACCGCCGGACAGGCCTCGACGCACAGGCCGCATCCGGTGCAATCCTCCACGTAGAACTGCAGGGTGAAGCGTGCCTCGGGATAGCCGCGCGCGTTGACCGGCGCCGACTTGAAGGAGTCGGGCGCGGCCTGGAGAGCGTCCTCGTGGTAATAGCGCGCGCGAATGACGCTGTGCGGGCAGACGAAGCTGCACTGTCCGCACTGGATGCAGAGGTCTTCCTCCCACACAGGCACGAGATCGGCGATGTTGCGCTTCTCATACGCGCTGGTCCCGGACGGAAAGGTTCCATCCGCCGGGACCAGGCTGACCGGGATTTCATCGCCGCGGCCGACCAGCATCCGCGCCGTGACGCGGCGCACGAAATCGGGCGCGTCGTCGGGAACGATCGACGGCAGATCGCGGTCGCTGCTGACCGCGGCCGGCACCTCGACCTGAAAGAGGCGCGCGAGCGTGCCATCCACCGCGGCAAAGTTTTTGGCGATGACCGCCTCGCCCTTGCGGCCATAGCTCTTGCCGATCGATTCCTTGATGTGGCGGATTGCCTCCTCGCGCGGCAACACGCCGGAGATGGCGAAGAAGCACGTCTGCAGTACCGTGTTGGTGCGGCCCGCCAGTCCCACGTCGCGGGCGACCTTGGAGGCGTCGATGACGAAGAAGCGCAGGCGCTTGGCGATGATCTGCTCCTGAACCGTGCGCGGCAGCTCGTCGAAGATCGCCTCCGGGCCGAAGGGCGTGTTGAGCAGGAAGACCCCGCCCGGCGCCGCCAGCCTCAGCACATCCTGGCGCTCGAGAAAGTTTGCCTCGTGGCAGGCAACGAAGCCGGCCTCGGCGATGAGGTAAGGAGCCTTGATCGGGTCCGGCCCGAAACGCAGGTGCGAGATCGTTTGGGCGCCCGACTTGTGGGAGTCGTAGACGAAATAGCCTTGCGCGTAGCGCCCGGCGTCCTCGGCGATGATCTTCACGCTGTTCTTGTTGGCGCCCACCGTGCCGTCGGCGCCAAGCCCGTAGAACACGGCGCGGGTGACCGTGTCGGCTTCGATCGAGAATCCCGGATCGATCGCGAGGCTGGTGTGCGAGACGTCGTCGTTGATGCCGAGGGTGAAGCCGTTCTTGCCCGCGAGGCGATTGGCCGCGTCGCGCTTCAGCAGCTCGTCGAGCGCGGCCTTGACCATGGCCGGCGTGAAATCCTTGGAGGAAATCCCGTAGCGTCCGCCGATTACGCCCGGCATCGTGGCGCGCCCTCCCCGGCCGACCGCCGCGGCCAGCGTGGTGACGACATCGAGGTAGAGCGGCTCGCCGGTCGAACCGACTTCCTTTGTCTGCTCAAGCACCGCAATCGCGGTCACCGACGGCGGCAGGGCCTCCAGAAAATGCGCGGCCGAGAAGGGCCGGCAGAGCCTGACCTGGAGGACACCGACCTTCTCGCCCTTCGCCACCAGCGTCCTGACGGTCTCGCGCGCCGTTTCGGCGCCGGAGCCCATGAGGATCAGGACGCGCTCGGCACCGGGAGCGCCCTCGTACTCGAACAACCGGTACTGCCGCCCGGTGATGGCGCCGAAGCGCTCCATCGCCTCGGCTACGATGCCCGGGACCCTGGCGTAGAACGGGCTCACCGCCTCGCGCGCCTGGAAGAACGTGTCGGGGTTGTGGGCGGTGCCGCGGATGAACGGGTGCTCGGGGTTGAGCGCGCGCGAACGGTGGGCGCGGACCAGATCGTTCGGGATCATCGCGCGGATGTCGTCGTCGCTGACCAGCGAGAGCGTGTTCAGCTCGTGGGAGGTGCGGAAGCCATCGAAGAAATGGAGGAAGGGCACGCGCGCGTGCAGCGTCGAAGCCTGGGCGATGAGCGCACTGTCGTGCGCCTCCTGGACGTTGGCCGAAGAGAGGAGCGCAAACCCGGTGGTGCGCGCCGTCATCACGTCGGAATGATCGCCGAAGATCGACAGCGCCGAGGTGGCGAGCGAGCGCGCCGCGACATGAAAGACCGTGGCGGTGAGCTCGCCGGCGATCTTGAACATGTTGGGCAGCATCAGCATCAGGCCCTGCGAGGCCGTGAAGGTCGTGGTCATGGCGCCCGATTGCAGCGCTCCGTGAACGGCACCAGCGGCGCCGCCCTCGCTCTGCATCTCCTGCACGACCGGAACGTTGCCCCATATATTCTTCACGCCTTCCGCCGACCACTGGTCGGCGAGCTCCGCCATCGTCGAGGACGGCGTGATCGGATAGATCGCGCACACCTCGTTGACGCGGTAGGCGACATGGGCGACGGCGGTGTTCCCGTCCATGGTCGTGCGCGTGCCCATCGCTCAACTCTCCTTCGATCGTCCGCGCCGCTTCAGGCGGGCTCGGGGATCATTTCCATCGCGTGGCAGGGACATTGCTCGACGCACACGGCGCAGCCGGTGCAGAGCGCGTACTTGATTTCATAGCGGCGGCCGGGACCGAGCTTGACGATGGCGTCCTCCGGACAGGCCGCGTAGCAATTGTCGCATTCGAAGCAGTTGCCGCAGGACAGGCACCGCTGCGCCTCGTGCAAGGCCTCGGCGGCGCTGAGACCGGCGATGACCTCGTCGAAGCCGCTGCCGCGCGCCTCGACCGCCAGTTCATGTTCGGCCGAGCGCGCGGCGTCGGCGTAAATGGGCAGGTTAAGCCCGGCGAAATCGACGGTCGGGTGCTTCGGCGGGCGGGCATAGGCGGTGCCTCTCAGCCAGGCGTCGATGTAGCGCGCCGCCTTCTTGCCATGGCCGGTGGCAACCGTGACCGAACGCTCGGTCGGCACCATGTCGCCGCCGGCGAAGATGCCCGCCCGGCCGGTCATCATGTCGGCGCCGACGACCACGGTGCCGTCGGCCTGGTGGACGATCTCCGGGATCTTTTTCAGGAACCCGCTGTCGGCGTCCTGGCCGAGCGCCAGCACCACCGCGTCGGCCTTCAGGGTCTCGAACTCACCGGTCGGCCGCGCCCGCCCGTCCGCGTCGATCTCCATCCGCTCGACGGTTAGGTCGCCGCCGTCGATCGCCTTGATCGATGTCAGCCACTTGATCTTGACGCCCTCGGCGAGCGCCTCGTCGGCCTCGAAGCCATGCGCCGGCATATGAGCGCGGTCGCGGCGATAGACGATCATCGCCTCCTCGACGCCGAGGCGGCGGGCGGTGCGCGCCGCATCCATCGCCGTGTTGCCGCCCCCGTAGATCACCACGCGGCGGCCAAGCAGCGGCGCCGCGCCGGTCTCGACGTCGCGGAGGAGCGAGACCGCGTCGAGCACCTTCACCGCGTCGCGCGCCGGGATGTCGACATGCTTGGAAAGGTGCGCGCCGATCGCGATGAAGACCGCGTCGAAGCCGCCGGCCGCCTGCTCGGCGAGGACGTCGTCGACCCGGTGGTTGAGGACGATCTTCACGCCCATCCGCTCGATCTGGCGGATCTCCTTCATCAGGTCCTCGCGCGGCAGCCGATAGGCGGGAATGCCGAAATGCAGCATGCCGCCGGGCAGCGGTCCGGCCTCGCGGATCTCCACGTCGTGGCCGAGGCGCGTGAGGTGGTAGGCGGCCGCGAGCCCGCTCGGCCCGGCGCCGACGACCAGCACGCGCTTGCCGGAGCGCAGCGCGGCGGCCGGGAGGGGCCAGTTTTCGCGCGCCGCGAGATCGCCAAGAAAGCGCTCGACCGCGTGAATGCTGACGGAACTGTCGAGATCCTTGCGGTTACAACCGGTCTCGCACGGGTGGTAGCAGACGCGCCCGTGCACGGCCGGCATCGGGTTGTCGCGCACCAGCGCTTCCCAAGCCTCGCGGAACTTGCCCCCCTGGGCGAGCGACAGCCAGGCCTGGATGTTCTCGCCGGCCGGACAGGCGACATTGCAGGGCGGCAGCAGATCGACATAGACCGGCCGCGCGGTCCGCAGCGGGCCGGTACTTTTCTGCCGGGCCGGATCGACCCCCCGGGTCATGTCGTGCGCGAGTGCCATGACTCGTCTCCAAGGGAATGAAGGCTCGGTCTAGGCAGCCTACCGCAACAACCGGCGGCTGTCCGGCCGATCGACCGTCACTGGCAAAGCTCCAGCTCCGCACACTCGCGGCGCCATTCCTGCCAGTGGGTCGGATGGACGTTGAGTTCCTCATGGGTGCCGGCATTGACCCAGCCGCCGGGCACCCGCCGGCAGGCAAAGACCAGCGCGTGCGGACCGTCACGGTCGACGACGGCGAGCGCTATGTCACGATCGAAAGGCGCGGCGGATATGGGCTTCCACATGCATCCGGATTTGCACCGGCGGGAGCCGCCGCGCCTTGATTTAGATCAGTCGGGAAGGACTTGAACGGAGCCTCCCGTGCTGGCGGGGCTCGCACCGCCGATTCCAATCGCTTGCCTCGCCAGCGGAACTCCCCACCGAAGGCGTTGGGCGCCACCAATGATGGCGGGAATGCCACAAACGACACCAAAAGATCACAGTCCTGTCGAGATGCGGCCCATCTGCCGCACTACGAACGATCATCGACGGAAGGGGTCAGCCATGAACATCATCGCCTGCGATTTTCGCATGAAACCGGAAGTGCTGCCGCCGCAGGCGAAGCCGCGCGGCCTTTACGTGCGGCCCGGGCGCCTGCTTCCGGCCTACGTCAAGCCGGCGGAATGGGAGCTGGTGCGCCACGGCGCCTCCGCGGGCCCGGCCGTCGCCGCCGAGGTCGAGCGCCTCGGCTATTGCGCCGAAGAACTGGCGGCCTGACGGGGGCCGCACGCGGCGGCTAGTTACACCGTTTCGACCTTGGTCACTTACGGCCACTTGGTACCGAATCGATCCACAAGGCCGTGCATCTTGTCAGGGAGCGTACCGGCTCCGGTTGTCATGCCGAGGAACATTGCCGCGCGTGTTGCGCCTACGTAGAGATACTTTTCGAAGAGGTCTGGATAGCGTTTCTCAAGGCGATCAAGCCCGACGAAGAAGACGGCCTCAAATTCTAGCCCCTTGATGTGCTGGACATCGAATACTCGCACGTCGTTGTCCTGTCCCGCGAACTGGCCGCGCGAGCACGGAACGGCGCGGATATTCTTTCCGCGCAGGACAGTATCGAGGTGGTCCGCGAGCGGTATCACTTCGTCTTCGTTGCTGACAAGGACCGCAATCGGCGGCAACTCCTTCGAAAGCCGCTCAATTTCATCGATCCGCGCCGAAAGCCATGCCCCGACCAACTCATTGTTTCCGAGGCCAGTCGCGAGCACCGGCTTGAAGCCATCATTGTCAGTGCGTGGCGGAAGTTGCGCTTTCGGCGTATCAGGTGCTGAAAGGTGTGCAATGCTCCGCGCGAGATCGTTGAGCTCCCGGCTGTGGCGGTAAGTGATCGTAATCGCGCGAATGTCGATGTCACTATAGACCCACTTCAGATCATCGTTGGACCGGCTCCCCCAAGAAGTGATGCGCTGATTGAAGTCGCCGCAAGCGACGTAGGAATTGGCGGCCGGATCGCAAAGCTGCGCCATGCAGGCGAGTTGCACCGGCGAGAAGTCCGTCGCCTCATCAACGACAACCTGCGTTCGGTACAGCTCGCGGATCGGCGCAAGAGGGCGATAATCCCCTTGCGCGAAGGCGCGCGCGATCCGGCGGTCCTCGAGCATGCTCCGACCTGCGCTCAGCAAGGCCAGTAAGATGATATCAATCTCAAGTGGATGGGCATCGCTCGCGGGAAAGTCGGACCCGCGGTACCAACGGCCCTCTGCCAGACGCGCACGCCGGTATCGCCGGTAGCGGCCCGGCAGACCGGAATAGTACCGCTGCAACGGATTCACGAACCGGCGTAGTGCTGCCTGCACCTGGATGCTCTGACCGATCGGCAGAAGATCGCTGTCACGCAAGCCGCGATCCCCCAACCAGTCGATGATGCGGCCACTGCGTGTCTCTTTGTTCAGGGAGCGACCTACGGCTCGGGCTCTCGCCTTCCCCCGGATGGCGCGCATAAGCGCTTCGACCGCCGCATCCTTGCCGACGCGGATCGGACGCCGATCGTCCTCGCCCTCCCCATCTTCATCCTCGCCGTCATCGGTGTCGGCTAGAGTCGCGACAAAATCGGCAAGGCGGTTCAGAAAGGTCTTTTCTTTCTTGTGTTCTAAGGCGATCCAGTTTCGGATCGAAGTGTCGCTTGCCGACCTTAGCCGAACGATTAGGGTCTGGACTTCCTCAGCCCTACCGGCAAGCTCGGGGAACGCAGTCGCATTGGCGCCCGACGGCTTGCTTGGCAAGCTCCCTAACAATCGTGCGCCGAGACGAGCAATTGCTGTGTCCATTTGATCGCTGATTGCTTGCGCGTTTGTGCGAAGGTCGTTCCAAAAATATCGGCTCTGCCATTCGTCAAAATCGGCGGACCATTCCCGCTGCCGGGCCAACGTCATCGATTGCAGCGACGGCACATCATCTTTCATCACGAAGATGCCGCCGCCCGCCCCCGAACGAAGAATCGCGAACCGATGGCGCGCCACGTCGCGCCGGAAATCATCCCAGGTCGAAATGCGTTCATCTGAGGCTGGGATATTTTCTCGCGCGAATGCTTCCTTGACGTACTGTCGGAGCAAATCGGTCGGCGTGAACATGATCCAGCTTTGGGTGTGCCGCGCTGCGGCGGCCGCAGTCGTTGCGACTAGCTCCTTTTCGTCGTCCGTCAGGTACTCAAAATCAAGCTTGAGACCGAGGCGCTTGATTAATGTCGTTGTCTTTCCCGTGCCAGGTGGTCCAAGAATGACTAGGCGAGAATCGAGCGGTAGCCGGAAGATATCATCCTGATATTGGTCAAGAACCGCCTGATCCCGCAGCTCCATCTTCGTGATCGCGTTGCGCCGCAGTCCTTCCGCCACAATGCCGGCGGCGCGATCTTCGGCCAGCGCCGCTTCCAAAAGATCCTCCCTATCGGCGGTGATGCCGCGCAATAGCAGAAACTCGCGAAACGAGCTGACAGTTAACGGCCCGTAGCTCTCCCCCTCAACGGCGGAGTTGACGGAATCCCACTCGCCCTTTATGTGCGCCGGCCGCAACAGCGCGCGCTCGACTACTTGCATGTTGATGACGCCGACCGGGGTTTTCACATCGACGTCACCCCCCACGGGCAGCGCCGCGAGACGGCCAATCGGCGCGCGGTAGCTAGCTGCCGCACTGCCATCCCGAGGCTTGCTGTGGGGCGTTGCTCGCGAAATGAAGTAGGTCTTTGACTTTCCCTCTTCGTCTACGGCAACGATCCGGGCGATTGCGGGCTCTGTGCTCAGAATCCGCAACTCTCGCCGCGTCTCTTCATTCATGTTCTCCAGATTGCGCACTGCCTTTTCAGCTGTAAGCGTGTTAACGACCGCCAGCGCATGCATGCTCGGGCGGTGATCAGCATCTAAGGCATCCTGGGCTGCGGTGGCCGCTTCTGTAATGAAATCGAGGCTCTTCCCAGCGATATCCGCGAGCCGGTCATCCTGCGATTGCGGGACGGCAGGCCCGGCGCTGCCCGAAAGACCCTTCAGCGTTTTGGCCACTGCTCACCTCCAAACCAAAACCCTGCCTCGTAGCGCGGGCCATGCGGAAGCTGCCACGCCACGGAACCGCCATCTTAGCGAAACCCACCCTCAAAAGAAGATGAAATCGGCGCTACAACCTTGGGGCCTAGGTGACGATATTGACGGGGCGGTCGCGCGACATCAGCGCTCGCATTTGGTTGCACCTGCTACGGGCGCGTGATTGCCGCTGAATGTGCCGGCGCGATTCCAGCCGACGATGACCATCTGTGACGCGTCAACTTCACTCGCACGTCATCAAGGGGAATAGCCGGGTGGTGCCCAGGGCCGGAATTGAACCAGCGACACGCGGATTTTCAATCGGTATGTGGCTTGTTCCCGCGGCTTCCTTGGACCACCCTCAAGTACCCAAAGTCAAGGGAATCCAGTAACTTCTGCTTCCTTGGCCTTCCCGACAGTCCTATCAAGTTCCTCCCAGTCTGCTACCTATGTGCTACCTAGGGCGGAACCAAAGATGGCAGCGATCCGGCTGACTAAGCGCGTTGTTGACCTCGCCGCACCACGTGATCGCGATGTCATCCTCTGGGACAGTGACGTGAAAGGCTTCGGCCTCAAAGTCACCCCAGCGGGCCGTCGAGTCTATTTCCTCTACTACCGAACGAGCGCGGGCCAACAGCGGCGGCCATCGATCGGACTGCATGGCGAACTCACTGTCGATCAAGCCCGTCAAATCGCCAAACAATGGCTCGCCGAGGTTGCCCTTGGGGGTGACGTTGGCGGGGATCGTATAGCAGCCCGGAACGCGGAGACCGTTGCCGACTTGGCGCGGCGGTTCATCACCGACTATGCCACGGTCCACAAGAAGCCTCGCAGCATTGCCACGGACCGCGCCAATCTTGAGAACCATGTCCTTCCTCTCATCGGTCGGCTGATCATCCGTGAGGTCACGAGGGCCGATCTGGAACGGCTCCATTTGGCTATCAGGGAGGGAAATACGGCACGTCAGCTCGCCGCGAAACCACGAGGTCGGCGCATAGTTCGAGGTGGTTCTGGGATCGCCAATCGGGTGCTTGCGCTCGCGTCGAAGATGTTCAGTTGCGCTGAAGCGTGGGGACTACGCGAAGGAAATCCTGCGCGGGGGATCAGGAAATTTCGGGAAACTCGAAAGGACCGGTTTCTCGACCAGGCCGAAATCGCTCGCTTGATCACGGCCCTCAATGAGGCTGACCAAAAGACGACGGAGAGCCAGTCGGCTACCGCGGCCATTCGACTCTTACTGTTTACGGGAATGCGGGCGGGCGAAGTCTTGTCACTCCGCTGGACATCTCTCGATCGCCTGGGCGGATCCCTGAGGCTCAGCGACAGCAAGGCCGGGGCAAGAACAATCCCGCTAAGCAGCTACGCCATGGCGGTGTTTGATGCCTTGCAACCTGCAGCTCCCAACGACTTGGTTTTTCCGGGATCGAACCGCACGTCTCCGGTCGCACTAGCCCGACCGTGGTACCGGATCAGAGCGGCAGCCGGAATTGATCGAACAGCTAACCTGCATTGCTTGCGCCACACCCTGGCATCTTGGTCGGTGATGGGCGGCCTTTCGCTGGCACAGGTTGGCGCAGTCCTAGGGCACAAGAACACCCAAACTACGCTACGCTACGCCGACCACCGCCTCGAAGCGATCCGGGCTTATACCCAACAGGTCGGCGACACGTTTGCTTCAATGCTTGGCCACCCCCCTAACGACAAGAATTCAGGTTGAGTTCTTGACGCAAGTTGTACCTGTTCCCTATTTGTTCTTATGTCGATCAATCCCTGGAGAGGCTTACCGTCTTGTCTGGCGCCCCAGGCGCAGCGCACCCTGATGCGCGGACGCGAAGGCATGAAATCCGTCCGAATGTGCGTGATGAATGACGAGCTGGATATGGCCACGCTTGTTTGGACGCGCGGCGCTGAATTCCCCATCGCCCGGCTGGAGAGCCGAATGAAGTGTCCGCGTTGCGGCTCTCTCCACGTCACCCCACTTTTTGAAGTGCCCCGTGAGCCGATGAAACAGCGGGCTTAAGGAGACTTTTGACTTTTGTCGAAGCGGGCCGAGGGGGTTGAACCCTGCCGTCCAGCTCCAGTTGGTTCGCGCTCCCCATCAAGCAAGGCGAGATCTTTAGCGGTATGATGGCGCTCGACTAGTTTGCGGATCAGAATGCGGAGATGGTCATGGATCCTCTTATCAGCTTCGTCCTTGTCATCCTGATCGGGATCGTCGCCGGTGTGATCGGTGAACGAGGCCTTCCGACGTCCTGGCTATCACGGCAGTTGGTCGGTGGAACTCGGGCCGATGTAACTGGTGCGCTCGTTGGCATCGCGGGCGCATTCATCGGCTTTCACCTCGCCGCCCTGATCTTCCTCGCTGGTGGAATGATCGTGATCCTGATCGGCGCCATTGCGGGAGCGGCTCTGGTCGTCTGGGGCTGGAAGACCGTTAGACTCTAACGCCGGTCCGCAATGGTCACCTTCCGGCTCGCGTGATAGACGTTGAAGCTGGTGATCGCGCTGGAGAAATAACCGATGTTTCTGCCCCAACAATATGCGTGGTTTGAGCCGGTTCTCATCGCGAGCGTCGTAGTGTTTGTCATCGACGTAATTGGCAACTCGATCACCTTCGCGAACCGCTTCGTCAGCGCGCTGGTGAGTGCGATCTTGTTCGCGATCGTATTCGGAGCTCTCGTCTATTTCGGCTACGGCAACGTGTCGATGTCGGTCGTGACCACACCGAGTGCGACTGCCCCGGCTCAAACAACGGCCCCAGCTCAAACACCAAAGTAGCTCTTCCGACGCGGGCCCCAATAACCAACGTTACGGCCCTGCCACGTAGGGGCGTCCGCCTCACCGCTAAACCCTTCACACAAGCAGGCGGCCGGTGTCTATCTCCGCGTCATTTGTGACTGAGGCAGAGCCCGATCGCGACGCGCCGCACCCCAGCGATAAGCACCGCGGTCATCAGCTACGTTTCAGAGGTGGTTGGCGCCGAAGCGCGGACGTTCGGAGAGCTCTTGCCGAGTGCCTTGCCGCTCTCTCGTGATGGGAAAGCGGAGCACTGAAGATCCGCCGTTGAACTCGATCTAGCCGATTGCGACAATGGAAGGCTGAGTGGGGGCGCTTCTGCAAAGTCATGTGGCTTCGGGCTGAAGTGCACGAGCGCAGCGCCAGCCTCCCATCATCGCAGGTCTCACATAAAGAAGGTG
Source organism: Hyphomicrobiales bacterium (assembly GCA_038323025.1). Taxonomy (GTDB): domain Bacteria; phylum Pseudomonadota; class Alphaproteobacteria; order Rhizobiales; family Kaistiaceae; genus JAFKKF01. The sequence goes on along the minus strand of JBBQGL010000022.1, from coordinate 1,920 downwards.
CGTGGCATGGGCGGCGTGGGCAGCAAGACCGCCAGGGGTTGACCGGCCAAATTCCTGCCATCAACGCCAAATAACGCTGGCGATCATCAGCGATCCAACGCACGCCGCCCCGATGCTGGCTACCAAGACGGCACCGGCGGCAATGTCCTTGGCGAGCTTTATCGCTGGCGCGGTCTCGGGATGCAGATGGTCGATTACGCATTCAATGGCAGTGTTGAGGAGTTCGAGGGCCAGCACTAATGCAATTGAAAGCGCAACCGCCGCAGCCCAAATCAGACTAGGACGGAGCACAATTGTGAGGGCAACGGCGGCAAGCCCAAAGAGCACCTGCGTTCTGAAGCTTCGCTCGCGTCGCCAAGCCTCCGAAATACCAGAAGCCGCAAAGCCAAGCCGGTCATAGAATTGTTTGTTTTTCATCGTTGATCCGCCAAGTCGATGGTTCCAAGTACCCTCAAAATCCGAGTCTCGAGCAGATAGGTATTGACTTGCTTTTGCCGAGCCAGATGAAGATTCGCACCGCTTTCGCCGCCGCGACCGTTGCTCTGGTAGCCGTTCTCGCCCTTCCGACCTCAGCCAGAATTGTGGCCGCAGCATCGGACCCTGCTGGCTCTCTTTCGGCTAACGCGGCCATCACCAAGATCATGATGGTGGTCTTAGAGAACACCAACTATGACGATGCCATGCATCAGCCATTCCTGGCTTCGCTAGCCAGTCGAGGCGCGCTTCTCACCCATTTCACTGCCGAGGCCCATCCGTCGCAGCCCAACTACATCGCCATGATTTCGGGCGCGACCTTTGGGGTCACGTCAGACGGCAATGTCAACCTTGACGGCCGACACATCGGCGATCTCCTCGATGGCAAAGGCCTTCAATGGAAGGTCTATGCGGAGGGCTATCCTGGGAACTGCTTTCTCGGAGCGGCGACTGGCACCTATGTTCGCAAGCACGTCCCTTTTCTGAGCTTCACGAACATTCAGAGGAACCCTTTGAGCTGTGCGAAGATCGTCAACGCGTCGCAGTTGGCCAGCGATGTGCACGACGGGAAGCTACCCGCCTACTCTCTCTATATTCCTGATCAAAACAATGATGGGCACAACACCGGAGCGGCATACGCAGATCGTTGGCTCTCCGCGACGTTCGGCCCGCTTCTGCGGGATCCGGAGTTTGCGAAAGGCATGCTCTTCGTGGTGACCTTCGACGAGGGTAAGGGCTACATTTTCGGCAGCAATCATGTGGCGACAATCTTCTGGGGCCAAGCGGTCACGCCCGGTTCGAAACTAGATGGCAAGTACAACCACTACAGCCTGCTTCGCTTGGTCGAGGATACGTTCGGGCTGGGGAATCTCGGACAAAACGACACCAATGCAACTGCTATCACGGGCTTGCTGAAATGACGCGGTCCGCAACTTGGTCGAGAGCCCTTGGGTGCGGAGGGGTCGGAGCCATAGGTGGGCTGCTGTTGGCGAGTCTGTGCAATTCGCCGAGCGTGGCAGCGCAGAGCCCTTCGCCCAGCGCCGGAGTTGATCTTGAGCTGGTCGTAACGGTGGACGTCTCACTACCCATGGACCGCGACGAACAGGTAGTTGCTCGCGATGGCTATGTCGAAGCATTCCGAAGTCCTGAATTCATTGACGCCGTTACCCACGGACCGACAGGGCGGATCGCAGTGACCTATGTCGAGTGGTCAGACGTTCAGACGGTGGTGGTGCCATGGACGTTGATTGACAGCAGGGCGAGCGCGAATGCATTTGCCGATTTGTTGAGTCGAACGCCACTCCAGTGTCCGTCGTCAGAGTATTTGGGACAGCGGGCGGGTTTGCATAAGGGAGGCTCTGGCTCGTCTGGTTGATGATGTTATGCGGCCTGTCGACGATGCAGCAAGCGTCGGTTTGCGATGGTCTGTCGTTTGATCCTTTGCCG
>JBBQGL010000021.1:0-32785 GCA_038323025.1 Hyphomicrobiales bacterium | reverse complement strand
ACTTCCGCCTCGAAGCCCCAGGGGACGCCGGGCTCCCAGCCTTGCAGCTTGAGGAAGTTGGCGATCGAGGCGAGGCTGTCCGGGACCGAACCCCAGATGTCGCGGCGACCGTCGCCGTCGAAGTCAACCGCGTATTTGCGGAACTGCGAGGGCAGCAGCTGCGGCTGCCCGAGCGCGCCGGCCCACGAGCCACGCATCCGGGCAGGAGTCACGTCGCCGGCCTCGAGGATTTGCAGGGCGGCGATCAGTTCGCCGCGAAAGAGGTCGGGCCGCCGTCCGAGGAAGGCAGCCGTCGCCAGTGCGCGGATCGCCGGTTCCGGCAACGCGTCCCGCCCGAAATCGGATTCGCGTGCCCACACCGCGACGATCACCGACGCGGGGACGCCGTAGCGCTTCTCGATCTTCGCAAGCGTGGCGCTCCATTGCTTCAGCTGCTGCCGGTCCGCGGTGACGAGGCGGGCGATGCCCGCCTCGTTGAAGTAGGCGGCCGGACTGCGGAACTCCGCCTGGCTTTCGGTGGCGGGCGGCGAGATCGTCAACTCCGGCAGGCTGAAATCAGGCGTAACTCCGGCGAACGCCTTGTCGAAGGTCTGGCGAGAAACGCCCGCCTGCTTCGCTTCCGGCCATACGTCGGTCTCGACCCATTTACCGAATGCCTGGGTCAAAGCGCCCTGGTCGACTGCGGCCGGGAGCGCCGGGGCGACAAGACAGACAACGAGAAGGAGGGCCGTGACAGCGCGGAAGATCATGGACGGGAGGATAGCACCGTTGAAAAACTTGACCTTTGCCGCCCGATACGCCAAGACCTGAGCCATGATGGCTCCGCGTTCACGTGCAATTTGCATCTGCGGGATTATTACCGGCTAGCGAAATCGCTGGCTGAGGCCGTCCTCTCTTTGCCCTTCAAAAGACGAGACGATCGCCCCGGCCGGCGGGCGAGGAACGTTTCGGAATGACGCTGCGACTCCATAACACCCTGACGCGAACGAAGGACGACTTCGTCCCCATCGATGCCGACAACGTGCGCATGTACGTGTGCGGGCCGACGGTCTACGACCTCGCGCACATCGGCAACGCGCGTCCGTTGATCGTCTTCGATGTCCTCTTTCGCCAGCTTCGTCATCTCTACGGCGAGAGCCACGTCACCTATGTGCGCAACATCACCGACGTGGATGACAAGATCAACGCGAGGGCGGCCGAGGAATATCCGGCGCTGCCGCTGAACGAGGCGATCCGCAAGGTCACCGGCAAGACGGAGAAGCAGTTCCACGACGACGTGGCCGCCCTCGGCGCGCTGTCGCCCACCTTCGAGCCGCGCGCCACCGAGTTCATCAGCCGGCCGGATCAGCCCGAGGACATGATCCGGCTGATCGCAAAGCTGATCGGGAAGAATCACGCCTACGTCGCCGAGGGCCATGTGCTCTTCGACGTTCCCTCGATGCCCGACTATGGGCGCCTCTCCAACCGCACGCTCGACGAAATGGTCGCGGGCGCCCGCGTCGAGGTCGCGCCCTACAAGCGCGACCCGATGGATTTTGTCCTCTGGAAGCCGTCGAAGCCGGGCGAGCCGGCGTGGCCGTCGCCGTGGGGAATGGGGAGGCCGGGCTGGCACATCGAGTGCTCGGCCATGGCCGGCGCGCTCCTCGGCGAGACGTTCGACATCCACGGCGGCGGCATCGACCTGATCTTCCCGCACCACGAGAACGAGATCGCCCAGTCACGCTGCGCCCATGGCACCGCGCTGATGGCCCGGTACTGGCTGCACAACGGCTTCCTGCAGGTCGAGGGCGAGAAGATGTCGAAGTCGCTCGGCAACTTCGTCACCGTCCGAGAGCTGCTAGGCGGCTGGAAGGGCTTCCGCTGGCCGGGCACGGTGATCCGCTTCGCCATGCTGTCGACGCATTACCGCCAGCCCATCGACTTCACCGAGCAGAGCCTCTGGGACGCGCATATGGCCCTGCGCACATTTGCCTCGGTCGCCGCCGCTCCGGGCGAGGCGGCGCCTTCGGAGGAATTCCTCGAAGCGCTTGCCGACGATCTCAATACGCCGCGGGCAATTGCCGAACTGCATCGGCTGGCCAAGCTCGCCGAGGCTGGCGCGCGCAAGCCGGCGCCTGCCGGCAGGAGCAACGGCGCCGGCGATGGAGATGACCTGTCGGCCCGCCAGCTGACCGCCGGCCTCGCGCTGCTTGGCATCGACATTCTCGACCACGACGTGCGCTGGGCGGAAAAGCAGGCCAAGGCGCGCCTCTCTCCGGAACGCTCGGCCGAGGTCGAGGGCTTGATCGCGGCGCGCATCGCGGCGCGCAAGGCCAAGGACTTCGCCGAGGCCGATCGCCTGCGCAATGCGATCGAGGCGATGGGCGTTCTTCTGAAGGACGCCAGGGACCCGCGCACCGGCGATCTCGTCACGACGTGGGAGGTGAGGCGGTGAACACGGACGCCCGCGTCGACCTGTTGGCTCCGCCCGACGATGCGGCGGTCGATCGAGCGCTAGCGCAGTTTTCCGATGCTGTTGCCCTTCGCTTCGGGCGACGGCTGAGGGGCATCTATCTTTTCGGGAGTCGAGCCCGGGGAGACTTTGAGCCGTTCAGTGATATCGATGTCGCCATTGTCCTGGAAGATCCGGGCGAGCAAAGCCTGGAGAAGTTGGCTCTGCTTGGCCTGGCCTATGACATCTTCCTTCAAACCGGCGCCGAGATTCAGCCCTGGATTTTTGAGGAGGGCGAGTGGACGAGCCCCGATCGCTCAGCGGACGCCCGCCTGATCCGTTCTGCAAAGCGCGACAGCCGCGTCGTAGGTCGCCCGTGACGACCTACTTGCAAAGAGCGTTGCAGGCCGCGCATTCGGCGCGCGAACTCCAGAAGAACGGCGATTATGACGGCACGTGCAACCGAGCCTATTACGCGGTCTTTTACGCCGCGTTGGGCCTGTTCGAAATGTCGGGCGATGAGACCGCAGGCAAGACCCACCGGTCGATCCTCCGCCGATTCTCGGAACGCTTCGTCCTCTCGGGCGAAGCAGCGCCGGAAGTGGGGCGAGCATTCACGGTCGCTCAAAGCCTGAGGTCGACTGCCGACTACTCAGCCAAAGGTGCATCGGCAGGAGACGCGGTTGAGGCGATCGCAGCGATGAAAGTGATCCTCGAATTTGCAGGGCCGTTGCTGGACCCGGCAGCCGACCACAAGGATTGAACAATATGACTGAAACGCACGCGCTCGATCACATCGGCTTCAGCGTCAGCGACTATGACGCCGCCAGGAAATTCTACGTCGCCGCGCTGAAGCCGCTCGGCTGGAAGGTGGTCATGGAATTCGGCCGTTCCGCGGGCTTTGGCACGGCAGGGAAGCCCTTCCTTTGGCTGTCGGAAGGCAAGAAGACCACCCCGCACGTCCATATCGCGCTCGGCGCGGAATCGCGGAAGGCGGTCGATGCCTTCTACAAGGCAGCGATCAAGGCGGGCGGCAGGGACAATGGCGGTCCCGGTGTCCGCGAGATGTACCACCCGAACTATTACGCGGCCTTCGTCCTCGATCCCGACGGCCACAATCTCGAGGCCGTCACCCACAAGCCGGAGTGATCGGATGAGCGCGACGGCAGGGCTGACCGGCGGGTGCCAGTGCGGCGCCGTGCGTTTCCGCGCCGGACGGCTCGGGCGCGCCTCCATCTGCCATTGCCGCATGTGCCAGAAGCAGTTCGGAGCCTTTTACGGCCCGTTCGTCACCGGCTTTGAGGTCACCTGGACGCGCGGGCAACCGAAGCGCTTCCAGAGCTCCAACCAGGCCTGGCGCGGTTTCTGCGCCGACTGCGGCACGCCGCTGACCTTCGAGGTGCCGGGCAGGGAGGTCGAACTGGCCATCGGCGCGTTCGACGATCCGACCGTCGCCGCGCCCGTGCTTCAGGTCAACCCGAACGACAAGCTGGCCTTCGTCGACGGGCTGCCCCGCCTGCCGACGCGGCAGGCCGGCGAGAGCCCGGCATCGGATGCGTTCAAGGCCACCGTGGTCAGTTACCAGCATCCCGATCAGGACACGGCCGTATGGCCGGAGGAGGGCGCGCGCCATGGCTGAGTTCCGTATGACCGGCGGCTGCCAGTGCGGTGCCGTGCGCTATGCCCTCTCCGAGCCGCCGACCGGGGCGCATATCTGCCACTGCCGGATGTGCCAGAAGGCGTTCGGTTCGTCATTCGCGCCCCTGGCAGGTGTGGCGCTGACCGCGTTCGAGCTGACGCGCGGCGAGCTCTCGATCTTCATGAGCTCCGACCAGGCGGAGCGCGGCTTCTGCAGCCGCTGCGGCACGCCGCTCACCTTCCACTACGTCGGCCGGCCGCGCATCGCCATATCCATCGGATCGCTCGACGAGCCGGAGAAGGTGGCGCCGGGGCATCAGTTCGGCATCGAGGCACGCCTGTCCTGGTTCGCTACGCTGCCGACGCTTCCCGGCGAAAAGACGACCGAGGAGGACGATCCCCGGCTCGCTGGAAACATCGCCGCGTCGAACCACCAGCATCCCGACCACGACACCGACGCCTGGCCGCCGGGGTGAATCCGATGGGCAAGGAACGCCTCTATCTGTTCGATACGACGCTGCGCGACGGCGCCCAGACAAGCGGCGTCGACTTCTCGCTGGAGGACAAGGTCGCCATCGCCGCGATGCTGGACAAGCTCGGGGTGGACTATGTCGAGGGCGGCTATCCCGGCGCCAACCCCACCGACGATGCGTTCTTCGCGAGGAAGCGCACCGGCCGGGCCACCTTCACCGCCTTCGCCATGACCAAGCGGGCGGGCGTCAGCGTCTCCAACGATCCCGGCCTGCGCGCGCTCCTCGACGCCAGCGCCGATGCCATCTGCTTCGTGGCGAAGGCCTCGGACTACCATGTCCGCGTCGCCCTTGGCACGACCGAGGCGGAGAACCTCGAAGGCATCCGCCTGTCGGTAGCGGCGGCGCGGGCGGCGGACAAGGAGGTGCTCCTCGACTGCGAGCATTTCTTCGACGGCTACAAGGCCAATCCCGGCTACGCGCTCGCCTGCGCCAGGGCCGCCTATGAGGCCGGCGCCCGCTGGGTGGTGCTCTGCGACACCAACGGCGGCACGCTCCCCGAGGAGGTCGAGGCGATCGTTGCCGAGGTGGCGAAGGCGATCCCCGGCGATCATCTCGGCATCCATGCCCACAACGACACCGAGCAGGCGGTCGCCAATTCCTTCGCCGCGGTGCGCGCCGGCGCCCGCCAGATCCAGGGGACGCTGAACGGCATCGGCGAGCGCTGCGGCAACGCCAGCCTCACCTCGATCATCCCGACGCTGCTCCTCAAGCCCGTCTACGCCGATCACTTCGAGACCGGCGTCGACGCAGCCGGCCTCGCCAGCCTGACGGGGCTGTCGCACCGCTTCGACGAGATGGTCAACCGCGCCCCCAACCGCCAGGCGCCCTATGTCGGCGCCAGCGCGTTCACCACCAAGGCCGGCATCCACGCCTCGGCCATCGTCAAGGACCCGCACACCTACGAGCACGTCGCGCCGGAGACGGTGGGCAATCGCCGCCACCTGCTCGTCTCCGATCAGGCCGGCAAGGCCAATCTCGTCGCCGAGCTGTCGCGCATCGGGCTCGCCGTCGACAAGGGCGACCGCCGGCTGGATGCGCTCCTGCGCGAGGTCAAGCAACGCGAGTCGGTCGGCTATTCCTACGAGTCGGCGAGCGCCTCGTTCGAGCTTCTCGCGCGACGGCTCATCGGCAGCGTGCCGAGCTATTTCGAGGTGCGTCAGTTCGACGTCAACGTTGAGCACCGCGTCGGCCCGGCGGGAGAGCCGCAGACCGTCAGCCTCGCCGTGGTCAAGGTGAAGGTTGGGGCCGAGGAGCTGATCTCCGCCGCCGAAGGCAACGGCCCGGTCAATGCCCTCGACCAGGCGCTGCGCAAGGACCTCGGCGTCTACAGCGAGGCGATCCGCGACCTCGAGCTTATCGACTACAAGGTCCGCATCCTCAACGGCGGCACCGAGGCAGTGACCCGCGTGCTCATCGAGAGCGGCGATTCCTCCGGCGATTCGTGGTTCACGGTCGGCGTTTCGGCCAATATCGTCGACGCCTCGTTCGAGGCCCTCAACGACGCCATCGTCTACAAGCTGATGCGCTCGGGCGCCAAGGCGGCATAAGCACTGTCCCGACGGATGGGGGCGCCGTCCTTCGAGGCTCGGGCTCCGCCCGAGCACCTCAGGATGGCGAGGAGGTGGTGGTTCCTGGCGAGGCCAATGCCCGCGCGGCCGGATTGCTCCGCCCGGTCGTCGTCGGGTGCGATCTTCCCGCTATTCACCAGCCTCGCCATCCTGAGGTGCGAGGCCGCGAAGGCGGCCGAGCCTCGAAGGACGCGCAAGGCCGTCGGTTCGGCTTACATCACCCTCGCCGTCTCCGCGCCTGCCAGCTTCGCCCGCGTCGTCGTGGCCACCGCGGCCTGCAGCGCCGGGATGGCCTCCTCGATCCTCGAGACGAAGTGCACCGGCAGGTCGGTGTGCCCGCCGAGGAAGGCCTTGTTGAGGAAGCCCGCCTCGGTCATCTGGCGGAAGAGGCCGATCAGCGGGTCCCAGAAGCCGTTGATGTTGGCGATCAGGATCGGCTTGGCGTGGCGGTCGAGCTGCGCCCAGGTCATCATCTCGACCACTTCCTCCAGCGTGCCGATACCGCCGGGGAGCGCCAGGAACGAATCGGACTGCTCGAACATGATGCGCTTGCGCTCGTGCATGTCGGCGGTGACGATCAAATCGGGCACCTCTTTCAGCATGACCTCGCGGTCCCTGAGGAACTGCGGGATGATGCCGGTGACCTTGCCGCCTGCCTGCAGGACCGTGCGGGCGACGATCCCCATGAGGCCGACAGAGCCGCCGCCATAGACGAGGCGCACCTTGGCCGCCGCCATGGCCTCGCCGAGGGTGCGGGCGGCGGCGGCAAATGCGGGGTCCGCCCCCGGATTCGAGCCGCAATAGACGCAGATGCTTGTCAGTTGGGTCATGCGGGCTGTGTGGCATCCGCCCCCGAGCGGCGTCAAGGCGGAAGCTCGTCCCGCTTGCAATTGGCGGAATCCGGCTTATCTCCGCTGTCTTCCCCTGAATGACGATCAGCCAAGAGCGCGCATGGCCGTAGTTGCTGCCGACCAGTCCAAACCCGCACGGGCCAAGGAAGAATCGGCGCTGAAGACGCTCCTGGCGCTATGGCCCTACATGTGGCCGAAGGAGCGCCCGGACCTGCGCCGGCGCGTTCTGGTCGCGCTCGCCGTGCTGACCGCGGCGAAGATCATCACGGTCCTCGTTCCCTACACGTACAAATGGGCGACCGACGCTTTGGTCAAGAACCACGGCGCGGTCACCGCCGGCGAGGTCGGCCTGCTCGTCCTCGTCACCGTGCCGATCATGCTGGTCGTCGCCAATGGCGTCGGCCGCATCCTGACCGCGGTGTTCAACAACCTCCGCGATGCGCTCTTCGCCAAGGTCGGCCAGTACGCCGTCCGCAACCTTGCCTACAAGGCGTTCGTGCACATGCACGAATTGTCGCTCCGCTATCACCTGCAGCGGCGCACCGGCAGCCTGTCGCGCATCATCGAGCGCGGCATCAACGGCATCGAGGCGATCGTCCGCTTCACCATCCTGAACACGCTGCCGACGATCCTCGAATTCCTCCTGTCGGCGGTGATCATCGCCTACCAGTTCGACTGGCAGTACCTCGTCGTCGTTGCCGTGACCGTGGTCCTCTATGTCTGGTTCACCGTGAAGGCGTCCGACTGGCGCATTTCCATCCGCCGGACGATGAACGAGTCCGACCAGGACGCCCATTCCAAGGCCATCGACTCGCTCCTCAACTTCGAGACGGTGAAGTACTTCGGCAACGAGAAGATGGAGGCCGGGCGCTACGACCGCGCCATGGCGCGCTACGAGAAGGCGGCCGTCCGCATCTGGACCTCGCTTGCCTGGCTCAACATCGGCCAGTCGGTGATCTTCACCGCCGGCATGATCGTGTGCATGGTGATGTCCGGCGCCGCGGTCATGCGCGGCGAGCAGACGATCGGCGATTTCGTGCTGATCAATGCCCTTTTGATGCAGCTGTCGGTCCCGCTCAACTTCATCGGTTTCGTCTATCGCGAGGTGAAGCAGGGGCTGATCGACATCGAGGCGATGTTCAAGCTCCTCGAGGTCCCCTCCGAAATCGTCGATGCACCCGACGCGCGGCCGCTGAAGGTCACCGCCGGGACGGTGCGCTTCGAGGACGTCTATTTCCACTACGACCCGAACCGCGAGATCCTGAAGGGCGTTTCCTTCGAGGTCCCGGGCGGCCGCACCGTCGCCATCGTCGGGCCGTCCGGCGCCGGCAAGTCGACCATCTCCCGGCTGTTGTTCCGCTTCTACGACGTCATCGGCGGGCGCATCACCATCGATGGCCAGGATATCCGCGAGGTCACCCAGGAGACGCTCCGCGCCGCCATCGGCATGGTCCCCCAGGATACCGTCCTCTTTAACGACCGCATCGACTACAACATCCGCTACGGCCGGCCCGATGCCAGCGACGAGGAGATACAGGTCGCGGCGCAGACCGCCCAGATCGGCGATTTCATCGCCGGCCTGCCGGACGACTACGCCACCGAGGTGGGTGAGCGCGGGCTGAAGCTGTCGGGCGGCGAGAAGCAGCGCGTTGCCATCGCTCGCACCGTGCTCAAGGCGCCGCCGATCCTGATCCTCGACGAGGCGACCTCAGCCCTCGACATCCACACGGAGCGCGAGATCCAGGCGGCGCTCGACCGCGTCTCGCGTGGGCGCACGACCCTGGTCATCGCCCATCGCCTGTCGACGGTGGTCAATGCCGACGAGATCATCGTCCTCGACGACGGCGTCATCGTCGAGCGCGGCACCCACGACCAGTTGCTGGTCCACGCGGGGCTCTACGCTTCCATGTGGAACCGCCAGCGCCAGGCGGCGCAGGCCCAGGAACTGTTGCGCGAGGTCGAAGGGGAGAACGGCGCGCCGGCAGTCCATCGCCTTCCGGCGGCCGAGGTCGAGCCGGCGGAGTAGGTGGTCGGTTTGCGGAGCAGGCTCGCTTTGTTGCCCGCTGCCCCACCTTAGGTCATGCCAAGACAACCCGAAGGGTTGATCTTGGCACCCAAGCTCCGCCTGAGGCGAGCTGCCCGTCAAGACGTGCCTTTGTCGGAAGGGCGTTTCGATCATTGGTGCTGGCGGATGCCGGTTAGCCCATCCTTGCTCACGCTGCGATTAGCGGCGACGTCGCTTGGGTGCCAAGATCGGGCCTGCGGCCCGTCTTGGCATGACCGAAGGGAGGTGCATGATCTGAGGGAGGTGCGCCGCCTCTTCGATTGCCATCACGCAGCAGGTAGCCGAGTCGAGCCGGCGGAATAGCTTCGATCGAGCGACCTCCCTAAGGTTCGCCGACACTGGAGAGTCCTTAGTTGCCCTATGTTTGCCCCGTGTGTGGCTTTCCCGACCTGACCGAGCAGCCGTACAGCGCGTCGTCCGGCGGATCGTATGAAATCTGCCCGTCCTGCGGATTTCAGTTTGGAGTCTCAGACGATGACCGGGGGTTTACGCACGAACAGTGGCGACAGACGTGGCTCGATGCAGGAATGATCTGGGACAGGGGCCGAACCAACCCGCCTTCCGGATGGAACCCGGTGGAGCAACTGCGGCGTGTGAGGACAGATAAGGGATAAGCGCTCTTCGTCTGCGCCTAATGCCGCAGCTCGCTCAGCACCCGCACCCGCGCGGTGAGCGGTACGTCGGGGAAGGCGTCGCGGAGGGCCCGGAGCGCCCTGGAAGTGCTGTCCGGTGCCATCGCCGCCAGCATTTCGCGCATTTCGGCAATGCGGGTGGCGAGCGCTTCGGCGAAGCGGGGATCGTCGACGGTCAGGTCGTCAGGGGCGCTTTGCCCCGACATGCTCCCCGTGATCCTCATTTTGCTCCGCTCCATCGCCGCAGAATCAGACTCACGAACGGAAGTTAACGGCTTCTTAAGCGGGCGGTTCCCGGGCGTTCGCCCGGCAGAATCGGTTTCTCAGCCGGCAAGGCTAACCGATTCTTGCTGCCTGATTTTCCGCATTGCAAAACGCTCGCATCGCCCCGCAAGATTGTCCCCGAAACCATGACCGGCAGGTGACAATGGGCCAGCAATATCCCCGCGACATGATCGGCTACGGGCGCAATCCACCGAATCCGGAATGGCCGGGCGGCGCGGTCGTGGCCGTCCAGTTCGTGGTCAACTACGAGGAGGGCGGGGAGAACAACATCCTCCACGGCGATGCCGCTTCGGAAGCCTTCCTCTCCGAGATCGTCGGCGCCCAGCCGTGGCCCGGCATGCGCCACGCCAACATGGAGTCGATCTACGAATACGGGTCGCGCGCCGGTTTCTGGCGGCTGTGGCGCATGTTCGGCTCGCGCAAGGTCCCGGTCACGGTCTATGGCGTCGCCACCGCGATGGCGCGCAATCCCGAGGCCGTCGCGGCGATGAAGGAACTGGACTGGGAGATCGCCAGCCACGGATTGAAGTGGGTGGAGATGAAGGACAAGTCGCCGGAGGAGGAGCGCCGCGAGATCGCCGAGGCGGTCCGCATCCACACGGAGATCACCGGTTCGCGGCCGCTCGGACTCTATCAGGGGCGCTCGTCGGTCAATTCGATCCGCCTGGCGGCGGAGGAGGGCGGCTTCCTTTATTCGTCCGACGCCTATGCCGACGACCTGCCGTACTGGATCGATGGGCCTAAGGGCAAGTTCCTGATCATCCCCTACACCCTCGACGCCAACGACATGCGCTTCGCGACGCCGCAGGGGTTCAACTCGGGCGACCAGTTCTATTCCTATCTCAAGGACTCCTTCGACATGCTCTATGCCGAAGGCGAGGCGGGAGCCCCGAAGATGATGTCGGTCGGGCTTCACTGTCGCCTCGTCGGCCGGCCGGGGAGGGCGGCGGCCTTGGCGCGCTTTGTCGACTACGTTGCCGGGAGGGATCGGGTGTGGCTGCCGCGGCGGATCGACATTGCCCGCCACTGGCACGCCCGGCACGAGCCGGCGTGATTATTACATCTCCTTGATGCCGGTCAGGCGGGCGCTGGCGACGAGGTCCCAGATTTCGACGCGCTGGGATTCGACCCGTTCGGAGATGAGATCCTCGAACGTGCTGTAGTGGTCGGTGGCGATGTGATGGTCGTAGGCGCCCTCGTCCTCGTAGATCGCGTAGGCGAGGCAGCGGGTCCGCACCGCCGGATCGAAGCAGATGTCATAGCGCTGGCAGCCGGGCTCGCGCAGGCGGGTTATTTCGGCCTGCCGGATCAGCGCCGCCCGGAAGATATCCAGGCTTTCGGACTCTACTTCGTAGAGCGTCGTGACAGCCAGCATGTGCGATGTCCCCCGTATCCCGGGATTAAGTGCTTGATTCCCGTCATGTGCAATCCTAAAGCCGCGGGGGCTGCCGGATAGCCCGGCGCGCCGCAGCCCCTGCGGCGGGCGGCCTCGCAAGGATTTCCATTGGTTTCCACGCGTGCAAACGAACTGCGCATCGCCATTTTCGCGGGCGATGGCATCGGCCTCGAAATAACCGAGCCGTGCCTGCGCGTCCTTGATCTCGCCCTCGCGCGAGCCGGCGGACCGGGGCTGGCGCCGGTGCGTCTGGCCGCCGGGGCAGGGGCCTACCGCGACGGTGGCTCGGCGCTCCCCGCCGCCTCGCTCGCCGAGGCCCGCCACGCCGATGCGATCCTGCTGGCGGCGATGGGCGACCCCACCGTCCGGTATCCCGACGGCACCGAGATCATGCCGCATGTCGACCTGCGCATGGAGTTCGGCCTCTACGCCGGCGTGCGGCCGGTCCGCTCGATCCCCGGCGTGCGCGGTCCCCTCGGCGACCCCCGCGGCCAGCAGCTCGATTTCGTCATCATCCGCGAATCGACCGAGGGCCTGTTCGCCCACTTCCGCGACGGCGTCGTCGAGGGCGACAGCGCCGCGCACGATCGCCTGACCATCACCCGCAAGGGCAGCGAGCGCGTCATCGACTTCGCCTTTCGCCTCGCCGGGGCGAGGGCGCGCGCCGGCGGCAAGGGGCTGGTCACCTGCGTCGACAAGGCCAATGCCTTCAAGTCCTACGCCTTCTTCCGCAAGATCTTCGACGAGCGCGCGGCAAATTTCCCCGGCATCGCCACCGGGCGCATCTACGTCGATGCCATGGCCCTCGACATGGTGCGCCGTCCGTGGAGCTACGACGTCCTCGTGATGGAGAACATCTTCGGCGACATCCTTTCCGATCTCGGCGCCGGCCTGATGGGCGGGCTGGGCTTCGCGCCCTCGGCCGATATCGGCGACGACCACGCCGTGTTCCAGCCGTGCCACGGCACCGCGCCCGATATCGCCGGCAAGGGCATCGCCAATCCGACGGCGATGTTCCTCTCCGGCGCGATGATGCTGGAATGGCTGGGCGAGCGTCATGGCAGCGCCGACCTCGGCAGGGCGGGGCGGCTCGTCCGCGATGCCGTCGGTCGGGCCTTCGCCGCCGGGACTCTGGTGCCCTATGAGCTCGGCGGCCGCGCCGACACAGCGGCGATCACCGCCGCCGTCGCCCGCGAAGTCGAGGCCGCCGATCCCGCTTGAGCCGCGCGCGCTACGCCGGCACCGTCTCGAGCAGCTGCATGATCACCGGCTCGGCGAGCAGTTCGGTGCGCGCCGTCTCGCTGATCCGCATCAGCGGCGGCCGCACGGTCAGCCACGCCGGATCGCGGTAGCGGGCCGCGAGGATGGCCTTCAGCGCCGGGATCATGACCCGCCCCTCGGCCGCCTTGCGCACGGTGTTTAGTTCTTCCTGGAGGCGCGGCGCATCGGGCTCGTTCCGCCGGTCGAGGAGGCGGCGGATGCCGTGAGCGTTGATGTTAGCGCTGGCCGAGATGCAGCCCGGCGCGCCCCATCCGAGCGCCTTCAGCAGATAGACCTCGGCGCCCGGGAAGATAGCCAGCTTCGGGAAGGCTTCGACCATCTTCTTCGTGTGCTCGGCGTCGCCCGAGGAGTCCTTCATGCCGGCGATGATGCCCGGGAAAGCCTCCGCCAGCCGGCCGACCAGTTCGACCGACCAGCCGATGCTCGCCATCTGGGGTATGTGGTAGAGCATGATCCGCGGCACGTTGCCGCCGACCCGTTCGATCACCGACGCGACAAACGCGTAGATGCCCTCGTCGGTGACCTTCTTGTAGTAGAAGGGCGGCAGCAGCAGCACACCCGCCGCGCCGACGTCGGCCGCGTGGCGGGTCAGCGTCACCGCATCGCCGACGGCGCAGGCGCCGGTCCCGGGCAGCAGCCGCCCTGCCTCGACCCCGCCCTCGACATGCGCGTCGATCACCCGGCGGCGCTCGTCGAGCGTAAGCGAATTCGCTTCGCTGGTCGTGCCGAGGATGGCGAGGCCGTGGGCGCCGTCGGCGAGCAATCGCTTGCTGTGCTGGACAAGGCGCTTCTCATCGACCGCGCCGTCCTGACGGAACGGCGTGGAAACCGGCGGCCAAAGACCGGCAAGCGGCAACTTCATCGGATGCTCTCGGGGTTAGGACGGAAAGGAACCCGAGAATAGCAGATTTGGCGCGGCCGCAAGCGCGCGTTAACGCGCGCCGGCCGCGGTACTTGTCAGGCAGCCGTGGCCTGGGGCGGGCTGAAGGCTATGCCCATCTGACGGTCCGTCCGCCAGCGAACCTCGCATGGCCGCGCCGGCTCTCCGTATTCGAGGGCGATCTCGAAACGCTTCGGGATGCCGAGCAGCGTTTCCATTTCGAGAAGCGCCCCGTTCGGCGAGATGTTGCGAACGGTGCAATCGAAGACCGTGAAGCCGGCGTTGAAGACAATCCGGCCGGATCTGAAGCAGCGATAGCGCCGTTCCTTCCGCCGGTTGTCTTCGCGCCGGGCTACGGCGCGGCGATCGGCTTCGGGTTCGATTTCGGCTTCCATGGTGCACCTCCGGTGCGGGACAACCACGGGACGTTGGGCCCGAATAATCTCCGGAGTCTGAGTCCCTTGATTCAAATTGAAATCAAATCGCGCTTTGCGCGCCGGTGCGCCTGCGGGTCGCCCTCTCGGAAAGGGCCTGATAGAAGCGGCCGTCCGGCGGTGGATGCCTCGTGAGTCTCGCGGTCTTCTTCATTATCCTCGGCGCCGCGGTTCTGCACGCCGGCTGGAATGCGCTCGTCCGCCGCGACAGCGACCGCGACGCTTCCGCTATCGCGGTTGCCGCCGGGGGCACCGTCGTGGGCCTGGTCCTCGTGCCGTTCGTCCCGGCCATGGCGCCCGCGGCGATCCCGTACGCCATCGGGTCGGGCTGCATCCACGTGGTCTATTACGCGCTTGTCGCGCGGGCTTACCGTCATGGTGAGCTCTCCGTGGTCTATCCGGTCATGCGTGGCCTCGCGCCCCTCATCGTCTCGGTGGTCTCCCTCCTGTTCATCGAGTCCGCCAATGCAATCGTATTGGCGGGCGTCGCCGTGGTTGGGGTCGGCATCGTTTCGCTCGGCGCCGAGGGTTTGCGGCGGGGCGCCTCGGGCCTGGTCGCGGCGGTCGGCAACGCCGTGATCATAGCCGGCTACACTCTGGTCGACGGGCTCGGCACGCGCGCCAGCGGATCGGCAGGCGCCTACACCGCCTGGCTTCTGATCGGCGGAGGCATCGCCACCGTCGGCCTGCGCCTCGCGCTTTCCGGCGGCGCGATCGCGGGAGCGCTCAGGGCCCGCGCATGGCTCGGGCTCGCGGGAGGCGCGATGAGTTTCGGTGCCTATGGAATTGTCCTCTGGGCCATGACCTTCGCTCCCATCGGCGCGGTTGCGGCGGTTCGGGAGAGCTCGGTGCTCTTCGCCACGGCGCTCGGCGCGATTCTGCTGCATGAGCGCTTTGGCGTGTGGCGCTGGATCGCATCCGGAATGGTCGCCGCCGGCCTCGCCCTGGTGAAGATCGGTGGCGGCTGAATGCCTGTGGATAACTACGCCGTCGCGGGCTTCGTCACCGAAGCGTCACGGCCTCGAAATCGCCCTGTCGCCTGGGGCGGACAATCTGGGTCGCGCAGGGAGGACCGGTCGCAATCGCGCTAGCCCCGCGTGGCCAGGCCGGAGTGAGCTCTGCCGAACGGGCGACACAATCGTTGCCGGCGGTGGGGCGCGTAGGAAGCACACCTGCCCTTGGCGCCGGCCTCTCCGCCGCGAGGTCGGCGCCATTCTTTTTCAGGAGGAATTCCGGTGTCTTCGATCCCCGCCGCCGACGGCAGCCAGGGGAGATTAGCTGGCTTGCCGACAAAGAGAATGGTAGCCAATAGGATGACACGGCACTGTCAAATAGCCGTGCTAGCCAACGCGCTCGGCGCTTGGTAGCCGCAGGTCAAAGAATTCTTTTGTTTGCTCGAGGGAGACGGAAAATGAAATCCAACTGGATGCGAATGGTATCGGTTTCGGCCTTCGCCTTGTCGGGGTCGGCCGGTCTGGCTTTTGCCGACTCGATGGACGATCTGGCAGCAGCCGCCAAGAAGGAGGGCACGCTCACCACCATCGCGCTGCCCCACGACTGGTGCGGCTACGGCGCCGTCATCGACGGTTTCAAGAAGAAGTACGGCCTTGAAGTGAACGAGCTTAATCCAGATGCCGGCTCGGGCGACGAGATCGAGGCGATCAAGGCCAACAAGGGCAACACCGGCCCGCAGGCGCCCGACGTCGTCGACGTTGGCCTGTCCTTTGGCCCCTCGGCAAAGGCCGATGGACTCCTGATGCCCTACAAGGTTTCGACCTGGGCCTCGATTCCGGACAGCGCCAAGGATGCCGACGGCGCCTGGTACGGCGACTACTACGGCGTGCTCTCGTTCGTCGTGAACAAGGACATGATCAAGGCCAGCCCCGCCGACTGGTCGGATCTTGCCAAGCCCGAATACAAGAACGGTGTTGCGCTTGCCGGCGACCCGCGGGTTTCGAATCAGGCCATCTTCGCGGTTCTCGCGGCGGGCATGGCAACCGGCGAAAGCGACCCGGCCAAGGCGGGTGCGGCCGGCCTCAAGGCCTTCGCCGCCATCAACGCGGCGGGCAACTTCGTCCCGGTGATCTCCAAGTCGGCCTCACTCGCCCAGGGCACGACCCCGGTCGTCATCGCGTGGGACTATAACGGCCTCGGCTGGCGCGACGTTCTCAAGGGCAACCCGCCCGTCGACGTGATCGTGCCGAAGAGCGGCGTCGTCGCCGGTGTGTACATCCAGGCGATCAGCGCCTTCGCCCCGCATCCGAATGCGGCCAAGCTGTGGATGGAATATCTCTACTCCGATGAAGGTCAGCTTCTCTGGCTGAAGGGCTACTGCCACCCGATCCGTTTCGGTGACCTTGCCAAGCGGAACGCAATTCCTGCCGACCTGATGGCCGCCATGCCCCCGGCCGCGGCCTACGACAAGGCCGTCTTCCCGAGCCTGGACGATCAGGCCAAGGCGAAGGAAGTCATTGCCAAGCAGTGGGACGCCGTGGTCGGCGCCAACGTCAAGTAGCGCAATCGGACGCTAAGCGGCCGCGCGGCACCGAAATTGCTGCGCGGCCCCTGCCTTTTGTCCGTCTGCTTGTTTCAGAGTAAGCGGGTTTCTCCGGCCGCATGACCGAACGGGTTGAAGCAGTCGCATCACCGGCCCCGGGCGCGATCCGCGTCCGTCGCCTTTCTTTCGCATGGCTAGGCGTCGTCCCGTTCTTTCTTTTCGCGATCCTGTTTCTCATCGCGCCGACTCTTCTCCTCATGGTCGGCGCCTTCCAGGACTCGACCGGGGCGTTCACTCTGCGCAACCTCGGCGACCTTTTCACCCCGTCGATCCTCAGCTCCTACTGGATCAGCATCGAGGTCAGCGCCGCCTCGTCGATCGGTGGCGCGATCGCCGGCTTCTTTCTGGCCTATGCCGTCGTTGTGGGTCGCCTGCCGCGGTGGTTGAGGCCGACGCTCATGACCTTCTCCGGCGTTGCCTCCAATTTCGCCGGGCTGCCGCTCGCTTTTGCCTTTATCGCCACGCTTGGCCCGACCGGCCTGGTAACGGTGATCTTCCGCGACTACCTCGACTTCAACCTCTACTCGACCGGCTTCAAGCTTCTCAGCTTCTGGGGCCTGACCCTCACCTACCTCTATTTCCAGATCCCGCTGATGATCCTCATCCTCGCGCCGGCCCTCGACGGGCTGAAGCGCGAGTGGCGCGAGGCCTCGGAGATATTGGGGGCGAGCCACTGGCAATACTGGCGCCGGGTCGCCCTGCCGATCCTGTGGCCGAGCATCCTCGGCTCAACCCTGCTGCTCTTCGCCAATTCGTTCGGCGCCATCGCCACGGCCTATGGTCTCACCGGCTCGTCGTTGAATATCATCACCATCCAGCTCTACGCGCAGATACGCGGAGACGTGCTGCACAATCCCAACCTTGGCTATGCGCTGGCGCTGGGCATGATCCTGATCACCGGTCTGTCGAGCGGCGCCTATATCTGGCTGCGCGCCCGCGGCGAACGGTGGCTGCGATGAAGCGCTCGCGGGTTGGGTCGTGGGTCGCAATCGCGCTGGGCACGCTCTACTTCGTCCTGCCGCTCGTCGCCACGTTCGAGTTCTCGCTTAAGATGCGCCGCGGCGTTTACAGCTTCGACGCCTACAGCGCGGTTTTCGCCGATCCGCGCTTCCAGGCGACTTTCCTCTATTCGACCGTGCTCGCGATCGCGACGATCGTGCTCGGCGTGCTGCTCGTCGTGCCGACGGCTTACTGGATACAGCTTCGCTTGCCGCGACTGCGCGGCATCGTCGAGTTCATCACGCTGCTGCCGCTGGTCATTCCCGCGATCGTCATCGTGTTCGGCTACCTGCGCATGTACAACTCGTCCTCGATCCTGCCGCTCACCGGCTCGGCCGCCGCCACCGATGTGCTGCTCACCTTCAGCTACGTCACGCTGGCGCTGCCCTACATGTATCGCGCCGTCGACACCGGTCTGCGGGCCATCGATGTCCGCACCCTCACCGAGGCCGCGCAGAGCCTTGGCGCCTCGTGGGCGACGATCCTGTTTCGCGTGATCCTGCCCAACGTGCGCATCGCTGTGCTCTCCGGGGCATTCCTGACCTTCGCCATCGTCATCGGCGAGTTTACCATGGCCAGCCTCCTCGACCGGCCGGCCTTCGGGCCGTACCTGCAATTGATGGGCGCCAACCGTGCTTACGAACCGTCCGCCCTTGCGGTCATCGCCTTTGCCGTGACCTGGGCATGTATCGGATTCATCCAGATCTTCGCGCGCGGCAAGGGAGTGCGGCCCGATGGACGCTAGGGTACTGACGGACGCGCCGCTCCCCGCCGAGGACCCGCGTCGTTTCCTTCACCTCGAACATGTGCAGAAGACGTTCGCCGGCGGCGCCAACGTCGTCGCCAACTTCAACCTGTCGGTCAAACGCGGCGAGTTCGTTTCCTTTCTCGGGCCGAGCGGATGCGGCAAGACGACGACGCTGCGCATGATCGCCGGCTTCGAGATGCCGACATCGGGTCGCATCGAGATAGCCGCCAAGGACGTCACGCACCTTCGCCCCAACCAGCGCAATGTCGGCATGGTCTTCCAGGCCTATGCGCTTTTCCCGAACATGACGGTCGCCGAAAACGTGGCCTTCGGCCTGAAGGTGAAGAAGCGCCCGGCGGAGGAAGTCCGGGCGCGCGTCTCCGAGATGCTGCGTATTATCAAACTGCCGAACCACGGCGACCGCTATCCCTACCAGTTGTCGGGCGGCCAGCAGCAGCGGGTGGCGCTTGCCCGCGCCCTTGCGGTGAAGCCCGAGCTTCTCCTCCTCGACGAGCCGCTTTCCGCGCTCGATGCCAAGATCCGCGTGTCGCTGCGCCAGGAAATTCGCTCGCTCCAGCGCGACCTCGGCATCACCACGATCTATGTCACACACGATCAGGAAGAGGCCCTGTCGATGTCCGACCGGATCGTGGTCATGAACGAAGGCCACGTGGAGCAGATCGGCTCGCCTTTCGAGATCTACAATTTCCCGCGCACCCGCTTCGTCGCTTCGTTCGTCGGTACCCTCAACCTGCTGGAAGGGCGGGTGGTCGATCCTGCGAGCGGCCGCCTGGCGATCGACGACCAGGAGATCGTGGCGGCGCGGGTGACCGGCGCGCTCAAGCCCGGCGAGGTGCGTTCGCTGGCGCTCCGTCCCGAAGCCATCGTGCTCGGTGACGCCGGCGAGGGCAGCAACCGCATGAAGGGGACGATCGAGGAAGTCAGCTTCCTCGGCGCGGTCATTCGCGTGCGCGTCCGCTTCCGCGAGAATGCCGTCTCGCTCGACATGTTCAACAATCCCGGCGTGGCGGCGCCGGAGCGCGGCTCGGCGGCGACGGTCAGCTTCGCGCGCGAGGATGTCCTCGTCCTGGAAGGGGCGGGCGCCTGACGCGTGCGCCCTAACGTCCTCCTCGTCACCGCCGACGAGTGGCGGGGGGATTGCCTCGGCATCGCCGGACACCCGGTGGTGCAGACGCCCAACATCGATCGGCTGGCCCGCTCGGGCACGTGGTTCGCCCGGCACTACGCCCAGGCCGCGCCCTGCGGGCCTTCGCGCGCCAGCCTCTACACGGGCCTCTATCAGATGAACCACCGCGTCGTGCGCAACGGCACCCCGCTCGACGCCCGCCACGACAATATCGCCCACGCCATGCGCCGACTCGGCTACGTGCCGACCCTGTTCGGATTCACCGATCAGGCGGTCGATCCGCGCACGGTGCCGGCCGATAGCCCCTGGCTGAAGACCTATGAAGGCGTTCTCCCCGGCCTCGACGTGGCGCTGCGTCTGCCGGAGAATCCGGAGCCGTGGCTCGAGTGGCTGGTGAGCCGCGGTCACGAACGCCCGGCGGATTTCTGGGACATCTATCAACCGGTCGGCGGTCCGACAGCGCACCCGACCAGCGCTCCACCGCGCTATAGCGCCGATGAAACCCAGACGGCGTTCCTTACCGACGCCTTCCTCGATTGGCTGGGACAGCGCCCGGGTGAGACACCCTGGTTCGCCCATGTCTCGTACCTGTCACCGCACCCGCCCTACGTTGTCTCAGCCCCGTTCAACACCCTGTACGACCCGTCTCAGGGGCCCGCTTTTTGCCGCGCGGCGACCGCCGCGATCGAGCGCAACCAGCACCCGCTGGTCGCCTACTGGCTCGACAAGACCCGCGCCGATCCGCATTTCCTCACCCCCGGTCCGGACGGAAAACCGCAACGGATCGCCGACTGGAGCGATCAGGATTTCCGTGTGGTCAGAGGCATTTACTGGGGAATGGTGGCGGAGGTCGATTATCAGTTAGGCCGGGTTCTTGAAGCGGTTGCCCGGGCGCCCGGCGAGACCGTCATCGTGCTCACCTCGGACCATGGCGAGATGCTCGGCGACCACTGGACCTTGGGCAAGTTCGGCTACTTCGACCAGTCGTTCCATGTCCCTCTGATCATTCACGATTCCGGCCGGAAACCGCAGGGCCGGATCGACGCTTTCACCGAGGCCGTCGACATCCTGCCGACGATCCTCGAGCTTGCCGGCGGCCTGGCTCCGCGCCATCTCGACGGCCGCTCCCTGGCGCCGTTCCTCGATGGTCAAACCCCGGGGAATTGGCGGGATTCGGTGCATTGGGAATACGACTTCCGCGAGGTGGCGAGCCGAGCCACGCAGGCTGCGCTCGGCCTCGACCTCGACTCGTGCTCGCTTGCGGTCCACCGCGACGAGCGCTTCAAGTATGTGCATTTCGCCGGGCTGCCGCCCTTGCTCTTCGACCTCGCCGACGATCCCGACGAACTGGTCGATCGCTCCGGGCATCCCGATTACGCCGCGGTGCGGATCGCCTGCGCCGAAAAGCTGCTGGCCTGGCGCGCACGCCATCTCGATCGAACCCTGACCGGAATCGAATTGACTCCCAATGGGTTGGTGGACGGGCGAGCCTAGGCCGCCGGCCCTTGCTGGCGCGCTTCTACCGCGAACCCTGACGGATCGTATGCGACGGCGCCCTTGCGGCCGCGCAGGACCGCCAGTCCGGAGAGGCCGAAGCCAACGAACGGTACCGTCGCGGTCAACGCCTCGTACTCTTCGGCAATGATCGCCGCGACCGTGCCGAAGATGCCTGTCGCGGCGAGCATGACCAGTGCAATCCGCCATGCGGTGACGATCCCGCGCCGGGCTCCATATCGGAAACGGACCTCCGCCTTGCGCGCCGCCAGCGCTTCATGAATAGCCTGCAGTACCGCGATAAATTCGTCGGTCTTGTGTTCGAAATCGCTGCCGCCGCGGACATTGACGCTGTCGATATCGATGGGCGGCTGGGTCCGCGCCTTCACATGGACGACGAAGCGGCGACCCTCATCGGGGGTCGTCGCCGGTTCGATATGGACTTCGGTAACGTCCGCCCACGCGAAACGGCGTTCCGCTCCGTTCTGCGACCGGACCGCGAGGCCGGTGTCGTCGAGCAGGACGGTGCGCACCGCTGCAAAGAGGCTCGGTCGAAAGGAATAGGAGAGCGTCGCCATTGGCCGATCCGACCATGAGCCCGCGCCATTGGACAAGGAATATCTGCCGGGTCTCTGCGGCCTTTGACACCGCCGGAAGATGCGGAGAAAATCCTGATCGCGGCCGCATTCCGGGCTATTAGTTGCCGCATTCATTGGCGACGGTGCGCCGGACAGGGATGGCGGTTCGGGCATGGCTCATCGTAGCTTGTGCTCGATTGCGCCGTTGGTTTCTTGAGACGGGGCGCTTCGGAGGCTGAGGTGGGTCCGCGCTGGTAGCCGGACATGCGTAGGGAGTCACGCTATGAGCAACCTTGGCGATTTTGATCAGCCACGTCCCGTGCCGGTACGGCCGGGGCGCAGCCGTCCTCGCACGAAGCCGTCGGCGCTTACTCTCTCCCCCGCGGAAGCCAACCTCGCATCCGAGCTTGAGGCAGCGCTGATCCGCGATCTGAGTGCCCTCGATGGGTCTCTTCCGGCGAGGAAGGCAGCCGCGCCGGCGATCCAGGCGGAACCGGCGCACGCGGCGGAGGTTCTGGTCGAATCGCCGCCGACGGCCCCGCTCGAGCCCGAGCCGATGCCCAGCATCTTCGCGCCAAAGCCGCAGGCGCCCCGGCCGCAGAAGTCCTCGTCTTCCTTGCCTGCGGCCTCCATGCCCCGCCCGGCGGTCAGTCCCTACGCGCCTCCGGCCCGCCCCGACGTTCCGGTAGCGACGGAGCGCCAGGAACCAATGAAGGGCCAACCGCGCGTGAAAGCCGAGGCGCGCCCGGGTGCACGCCCGCGCGTGGCCGAAGAGCAGTCGATACCCGATTGGCTGAGCGCGAGCGCGCCCGACGATGAACCCGTTTGGGATGAAGCGAGAAAGCCGGCGAACCGGCCGTATTTTGCCGCTGCGGCGCTGATCGGCGTGGTCATCTTCGGCGGCGCCTTCGTGACCTTGCGGCCGGCGGGCAACCCGACGACGGTGGCGATAGATCCGCCGGCGGTACTTCAACCCGCGAAGATGCCTGCGGCCGAACCGGTCGTTGTGACGCCTGCGGCAACGGCCCTTCCGGTCAAGGCTGTCGAGGCCTCCGCCGCCGACATCGCAACTTCACCGACGGTCATCGGCGTGGCAGGCGCTGAGCCTGAAGCAGCGCCGGTCCCGGAAGTACGAATGGCCGACGCGTCGACACCATCGGATCCCGCATCCGACGCGGTCGCCGGCCCGGCCGAGGCATCCAACACCGCCGCGCCGGCCGCGGATGCTTCTCCGGCCGATCCCGATCCCATCGCTGCGGCCGACGATACCAAGCCGAAGGAAGTCGCCGAGCTGCCTCCGACGAAGCTGCGTTCCACGACCAGCAGCTACAAGCCGCCGGTGCAGGTGGCGAAGCTGCCCCCGGGCGTGAAGTCAGGCGCCGGAACGGCGAGCATCAACACCGCCGTCAACATGCGCTCCGGACCGGACAACACGGCGGCGGCGGTGAAGGTATTGAAGGCTGGAAGCCAGGTGCAGGTGGTCAAGTGCGACTACTGGTGCGAGGTAATCGCCGACGGCCAGCATGGCTACGTCTTCAAGCGATTTCTCTCGCGGGGCTAGCCGGCAAGTTTCGCCGACGGCGGCAATTGTCGGCTACGCAGGGACCCGATCGTCCGCGTAGCCGGCGAGATCGAGGCGGGTATTCCGCCACATCTCACGGAACGAGACCAGCCTGCGGCGACGCTCGTCCCAGAGCGTCAGTCGAACGCAGCCAAAACTCTGCCAGAGCGTCAGCCGGCCGATGCGCGCGAGCTCGGGGTGATCGCGGAGCACCTCGGGCAGCCGGTAGAAAGGAATGCGGCTGTTGAGGTGGTGGACGTGATGCACGCCGATGTTGGCCGTGAGCCAGCGCAGCACCGGCGGCAGGTCGTAATGGGAACTCCCGTGGAGACAGGCGTCAGGGTGTTTCCACTCCTCGCCGGGGGCCCAGTACGTATCCTCGAACTGGTGCTGGACATAGAACAGCCAGACGCCGGCCGACGCCGCGAGCACGGCAATCGGAATCTGGACCATCAGGAACGGGACGACGCCGAGGAGCCACATCAGGACGCCCGCCACGGCGAGGATGCCGAGGTTGGTCGCGATCGTGCTGATCCAGGGCTCCCAGCCCTTGCGCATCAGGCCGACCGGCAGCCGATGCTGGAGCAGGAACAGGTAGGCGGGGCCGATTCCGAACAAGACGATCGGATGGCGATAGACGCGATAGTGCAGACGCCGCCACCAGGGCAGCTTCAGGTACTCGCGCACCGTGAGGGTCTTCACGTCGCCGATGCCGCGCTGCGCCAGGTTGCCCATGCCGGCGTGATGGATCGCGTGCGTCCGGCGCCAGAGGTCGTGAGGGGTGAGCGTCACCACGCCGATCACCCTGCCGACCCAGTCGTTGACGCTGCGGCGGCCGAAGAACGAGCCGTGGCTGCAATCGTGCTGGATCATGAACAGGCGGACGAGGAATCCTGCAGTCGGCACCGACAGGAGCAGGGATAACCAGGGACTGAGCGACAGCGAGCCCCACATGGCGATCCAGAGAATGACCAGCGGAAAGGCGGTAATCGCGATCTCGAATGAGCTGCGTGCCGCCCCCGGTTCGCGGTAGCGCGCCAGGATTCCCGACCAGCTGCGCGTGACAGCGTTCGGGAAGACGGTCGAACGGTTGGGTTTCGCGATCTCGCTCATGGATGGCTCGGAAGTTGGGAAGGATTGGCGACGCCGGAATCGGGTCTCGCACCGGCCTCCTGGTCGCGCGCGAGGGCCCGGTCAAGTTCGGTCGGATCGACCAGGACGGCCTGCACCGATCCGCCTCGCCTGATCTCCATGACCGTCGCCATGCGGCGCCAGGCGAGGAACGTGAGGTCGTCGATGGTTTCCTCGTCGGTCACCACATCGTAGATGCCGGCGGGGCAGGGGCCGTCGATGCCCTTCAGCGCAAACGGCCGGCTGAAGTGGATCTTCCGGGTGGTCGTGCGCGTGGTCATTGCGGCATGTCCGCGACACCCGGTCGCGCTCTGCCGTAACCGGCCAACATCTCGCCGGCGTGCTGGCGCGTGGGGATCGATCTAGCGGAAGTCGTTGGTGCCGAGCACATAGAACGATCGCTTTGCCGCGGAATGCAGCCGTCCGGCAGCCGCATGGATGCGATCCGTCGCCGCATCGAACGTCGCCAGCATACCGGCCTCGGCCTTCTGGGTATGCGGATCGAGCTGAAGAATCGCCGACTCGTCCAGGAAGAACGGGACTTCCAGGGTGTCGTCGTGGCCCCAGAATGCAATGCCGCGCCGTGAGGCATCGTAGCTGCGGCTCGGATTAGGGAAATGCAGCGTCATCTCTGAAACCTCAAAGGCCCGTCGGGCTCACTGTCTGCTTCTGTGCGATCGCGCGATGTCCCGCATTGCACCCGACGGCGCGGAGCGTCGCGACTAACCGCCCGAGCGAACCACGCGCTTGATCGGGCGTGGGGCGAGCCCGGACTTTTCCGCGATCTTGCGGTCCTGGGCCTCGATGAACGCGCGTGCAGGCTCGTCGCCATCAAGGCCGCCGAGTTCGTTCGCCGGAATCTTCCGGTTCGAGGCGCGGCCGCCATCCTCGTAGAATACGTCGAACAGGACGGCGCTATTGTCGGCGCGGGGCTTCATGCGGCCCATCAGGTTGTCTCCGCCGGCGTCTCCGGCACGACTTCGCCGCGTTCGATCCTGCGCTTCTCCGCGTCTTCCTCGCGCCGGCGAAGCTTCTCGAGCTTCTTGGCGTCCTTGGCGCGACTGCGGTCGCCGCGTTGCTGCTGGTAGTTGGGAGGCCTCGGCGCCATCGCTCACTCCTCGCGGCACTCTGGCCGGATGGAAGCCCGGCGCCTTACGGCGCCGGGTCCGATTCGAATGTTCCGGCTTACGCCTTCTGGAGATTCGAGGCGGCGAGCTTGCCGCGCTCGCTGACCACGTCGTAGCTGATCTTCTGGCCCTCGACGAGAGTGCCAAGGCCGGCGCGCTCGACCGCCGAGATGTGCACGAACACGTCCGCCGCGCCATCCGTCGGCTCGACGAAGCCAAAACCCTTCTGCGTATTGAAGAACTTAACGATACCAGTAGCCATGTCGGCTCCTTTAACAAACGCCAAAAGGCGTATTGGGCAAGCGACCATTCGCTCGGCCCATTCCGAATTTGGCGTTGGCTTGGGAGATTCCCTCGGGGAGGGCAGCAAGCAAGACAGGCAAAATCTGGAAGCAGCCCAGACATAGGGTACCGGAGGGCGCAATACAATCACTGCGCCCCGAATGGTGAACGCGCCGCGCCCTCGGTTCGCGGTTGAGGGGGCTCGACTCCCCGCGCTTCAGCGCGAAGTGACCCGCCTGGCCTCCGTGACCAGGGTCCCGAACGCGCTTCTCAGCAATTCGATGTCGGCGGTGAGAACCAGTTCGTCGAAGCCCATCTCCAGCCACCGCAACGCCTGGTCCGCGCGCACCGCGTGCATGGAGACGGGGATCTTGGCTGCGTGTCCGGCGGCAACGATCTTCTTCACCGCCTCGGCATAGGCCGGATCGTCGCGGCTGACCCCAAGCCCGAGGCCGAGATCGACCGGACCGATATGCAGGCCGGCAATGCCTTTTACCGAAGCGATCGCGGCAATGCCGGCGACGCCGCGGCGGTCCTCGATCATTGGATAAATGTGCGGACGGATCTCTGCCGGATTGGCCGGCGCGGAACGCATGCCGTAGCGCTGGCCGCCGTAGCTGCGCACGCCCTCCGGCTGGTACCGGGCGCGGACGACCGCTTCCGCTACCAGTTCGGGGCTGGATGCCATGGCGATGATCACGCCGGAGGCGCCGTGGTCGAGGAGGCGAGGGATGAGCGCCAGGTCCTGTTCCGACACCCGTACCAGCGCCGGCATGCCGAGGGCATCGAGAAGCTGGATCGCGCGAAACGCGGTGCCGAGGTCCCAGCCGCCGTGTTGCAGATCGAGGCCCACCCAATCCGGCCGGGAGCGCGCGGCAGCCTCGACCACGAGCGGCTCGGGAATTGCCAGCCACAGTCCGAGGGTCGTCATGGGGTGCTGCCCTTGCATTCCTGAATGGGGACCGGTCGCCAGGGCGACTGCGGCCGAAGCCTAGCTTACCGCGCGATGCGTGCGCCGGGCGATGAGGTCCTGCAATTCCTCGACGCTGACCTCGCCGCGGTCGATTACCCGAACCACGCGTCCGAGCTCCAGAAGGACGATGCGGTCGGCGACCGGAAGGACGTGGCTCATATTGTGGTCGATGTAGAGGACGCCGAGACCCTGGTCGCGCGCCCGCGCGATCGACTGGAGGACGTTGCGCGTCTCGCGCACGGAGAGCGCCGCGGTGGGTTCGTCGAGCAGGAGGAGCTTGGCGCCGAAATAGATTGCCCGGGTTATGGCGATCGATTGGCGCTCGCCGCCGGACAGCGTCCAGACCAGTTCCTCGGCCGAGCGCACCCGCGTCAGGCCGAGCTCCGCGATGGCCTTCTCGGCCTCCTGGCGCATCTTGCGGCGGCCGAGGATGCGGAACGGTCCGACCGAGCGCACGATCTCCTTGCCGAGGAAGAAGTTTCGCCAGAGGCTCAGCTGGTCGACGATGGCGAGGTCCTGGTAGACCGCCTCGATGCCTACGTTGCGCGCGTCGGCGGGGGTTCCGAAGCGCACGTCCTTGCCCATGAAGCGGAGCGTACCGGCCGTCGGCTGCTGGTAGCCGGCGAAGATCTTGAGCAGGGTCGATTTGCCGGCGCCGTTGTCGCCGACGAGGGCGACCACCTCGCCCGGCCACACCGACACATTGACGTCGAAGATGACCTTGTTGCGCCCGTAGCTGTGCGAGATGTGGCGGAGCTCGAAGACCGGTTCGCCGCTGCGGTCGATCTCGCGCGTCTTCTCGGGAACCGGCGCCGGCGCCTCGAGGTGAAGGGGCGTGTCGCTCATGCCTGGTTGCTTCCGAAGCGGCCGAGCCGGACGTTGGCGATGACCACGATCACCAGCATGACGCCGATGAAGGTCACGTAGAACGATCCCGGCACGCCGATGAGGACGAGGCCGATCTGGATCGTGGCGAGAAGGAAGGCGCCGATGACGCTGCCCCAGATCGTGCCCGAGCCGCCGAAGAGCGACGTGCCGCCGAGCACCGCCGCGGTGATGGCGAGCAGTTCGTAGTTCTGCCCCTGTCCCTGCGTGACGCCCTTGATGTAGGAAAACTGCATGCAGCCCGCGAGCCCGGCGAAGAGCGCGCTCATCACGAAATTGATGCGCTTGATCTTGGCGGTCGGCACGCCCATCGCCTTGGCGGGGCCCACCTTGCCGCCGGTTGCCAGCGTCCAGTTGCCGTAGCGCAGTCGCGTCAGCACGATCCAGAAGACGATGGCGACCACGAACATCCAGATCAGCGGCATGTAGAAGGGCGTCTCGCCGAGGCGCGCGCCGAGCACCGACATCGCCGGGCTCGGATCGAACATGATCAGCTGGTGCCCGCTGATCAGCAGGTTGTTCATTCCCTGGAGCACGAAGAACATGCCGAGGGTGGTGATGAACGACGGAATGCCGAAGATCGTCGTGACCAAGCCGTTGGCGAGGCCGACGCAGGCGGCGACCGCCAAAGCGATCGCCAAGGCCAGCCATTCGTTCATGCCGTTGCTGACGAAAAGGATAGCCCATACGATGGGCGTGAACGCGAAATTCTGGCCGACCGAAAGGTCGAATTCGCCGCTGATCATCAGCATCGTCACGCCGACCGAGACGATCGCGATGGTCGATGCGACGGTCGTGATCGCCGTCATGGTCTGCGGCGACCAGAAATTGCCGGTCTGCAGGGTGAAGAACAGCGCGACGACGATCAGGCCGAGGCCAGGCGCCAGCTCGCGCACGTTGAGCAGCGACTCGGCGATCGACTTCTGGCGCGCCTTGCCGGTCGATGGCGAGGTCGCGGAAACCGGAGCGGGCGACGGGGTGGTGGCCATAACGGACTTTTCGCTGCCGACGGAGCGGTGTTGGGCAAGGCCATGGCCCGGGCCACCGCGAGGGCGGCCCGGGCCATGGATAAGTCAGATCAGCAACGGCCGGCGGTGATGCACGCCTGCACGGTGTCGATGTTCTTGCTCGTTACGATTGACGTACCGGTGTTCACGTCAACCGGGCTCAGGCTGTACTTCGCCTGATTCACCAGATTGGCAACCGCGAAGTAGGACTGCAGGAAGGGCTGCTGGTTGATCGCCATGGTCAGCGACCCGTCCTTGATGCGCTTGGCGGCTTCGGCGCCGACGTCGAAGGTGGCGACCGGGATCTTGAGGTTGTTCTGGCTGATGTAGGCCGCGGCCGGATTGGCGGCGGGGTTACCCAGCCCGACGACGCCGCAGATGCTCTTGTCGGCCTGGAGAGCCGCGCTGATCAGGGAGAGGTTCTGGCCCTGGTCGGCGGTCGCCACGAGGTCGGCGTAGGGGTACTTGGCCGCGTCGAGCGCGCGCTTGACGCCGTCGGCGCGAAGCGTGAGCACGAAGGCGCTCGGGAACGGGTTGACGATCAGAACCTTGCACGGCGTCTTCGGCAGCGAGGACATCCACGCCTTGGTCAGGATTTCGCCGGAGATGGCTTCGTTCTGGCCGACGAAGGAAAGGCCGAGGATGCGCTTGTCGGCGGGGGCGTTCTCGCCCTCGAAGCGGTTGTTGTTGTAGAGGACGACCGGGATGCCCGCATCGAGCGCGGCGGTGGTCGCGGCCTCCATCGTCTTCGAGGTGTAGTCGATCGCGATACCGGCCGGCTTGGCCGCGATCGCCGCCTGGATCAGCGGGATCATTCCGGCGTCGCCGGTATCCTGCGCGGTTGCCTCGAACGCGACGTTGACGCCGAAGTCCTGGCCGGCCTGCTTGGCGCCGTTCTGCTGCGTGATCCAGAACGGGTCCGTAAGGCTCGGCGCGATGATATAAATGGTCGGCTTGTCCGCGGCGACCGCGGTTCCCCCGGTCACTGCGGCGAGCGCCAGAGCTGTAGCCAGACCAAGGCCCAGACCGGCAGTCTTTCTCCAACTGGTTAGCATGCGACGTCCTCCCTTCAGTTCGCGACCGGCTTTCGGCCGCCTCTTGTGTGTTGCATTTAACGCAACACTGTTGTTATCTAGGCTGACACGAAACCAAACGGTGGTCAAGGACTGGCCGCCGATTTGTGGCGTGACGCGCACCGTGTTGCGCCCAGTAGAAATCTACATTAGGGTTTGGCAATGGCATCCAGGGCAATTCGCGCTTCGTCGCCTGATCCGGAAGTGGTGCCCCTCAATCCGGGGGGGAGTCACATCAGCCGCGCCTTTCAGGCTCTCGAGGCACTGGTCGGCGGGCCGCAGACGGCCGCGGGCATCGCTCAAGTGCTTGGCGTCAACCGGAGCACCGCGCTCCGCCTGATGACCGAGATCGAGTCGCTCGGCTATGTCTTTCGCGATCCGGACAGCAAGAGCTACGCGCTGGCACCGGCGCGGTTCTACCCGTTCATCTCGTCCCACGTGGACCATCTCGACTGGAGCATGGTCGTCGATCCGATCCTTTCGGACCTCCGCGACGAGTTCGGCGAGGCCTCGATCATGGGCGTCCCGGCGAACGGCACGATGGTCTATCTCGCGTTCTTCCCCTCGGCCCACTTGATCATGGTCCGCGAACGCCTGGGCACGACCCGCCCGATGCACTGTTCGGCGCTTGGCAAGGCGTACCTTTCCGCACTCGACGACCGCGCGCTCGACAGTGAACTGGGGCTACTCACCTACCAGGGCGGCACGCATCTCGCCGCCCGCGGTCCGATAGAATTGCGCGAGCGCCTGGAGGAGGCGCGCCGGCGCGGCTATGCCACCGATCGGGACGAAACCGCGGAAGGCGCGACCTGCGTGGCGGTGCCGGCCCGCATGGGCGGCACGCTCGTCGGCGCCATCGGCGTCTCCGGACCGTCCAGCCGCATCAGCGATCAGCGCGTTGCTGAAATGGGCGAGCGGCTGAAGCAGGTCTCGCTGCGCCTGATGGGTTCGCAGCGATGACCGCCATGCAGCCCGATCACGGCAAGCTCATCGGCATGTCGTTGATGGCGGGCCGGGATGACATCGAGACCGCGTCCGCGACGGTGAAAGACCTCGGCTTCGAGGGCATGGAGGTCCATGCCTTTCAGATCGGTCCGGGCCTGCCGGGCGTGCCGGTCTTCGAGGCCCATGCCGCCGCCGTAGGCGATGTCGTCCGTCGCGCCGGGCTGATGGTCTCGACGCTGAACGTCGTTGGCGATGCCACCTTCGACCCCTTCGCGGGACCCGAGGCGCTTGCCGCAACCATCGACGGCCTTGCGGCGCATCTGCGCTGGGGTGCGGCCATGGGGGCGCCGCGCATTCTCATCTGGGAAGGCCGGGTCGCTCGCCGCGAAGACGTCGGCGCCGCGTGCAAGACCCTGGCGCAGGCGATCGAATCGGCCACCCGCAAGAGCGGTCTTTCGAATCCGCCTCCGGTTTCCGTCGAGCTTCACCCCTTCACCTTTGCCCTCAAGCACCGGGCGCTGCCCGAACTGGCCGAAGCGCTGCGCGCGGTCGGCGCCGGTATCTGCTTCGACTTCTGTCATTTCGGCGTCGCCCTCGGCCGCGATATCCCGGCCTGGCTCGACGACGCCGTCGTGGCTGCGATCGATCACATCCACTACTCCGACACGGACACCACGACCTCGGAGCTGCATTTCCCTCCGGGAGACGGCGTGCTCGACCTTGCGGCCATCGAAACGCGCCTGGCCGGAAAGCCCATCGCGGCGAGCTGGGACCTTTTCGGATGGCCGGGGCCGCGCCACGTCGTCCGCTCCCGGATGGACGTGTACAGCGGCTTTGTTCGCCGGCTGGCGGCCAGCGTGCGGCCGGGCTGAACGGCGCGAGCGGGAAGGGGGACGGATGCCTGAGGCCGACGCCAAATCGAAGTCGTTCAGGGTGGCACCAGAGGGCATGCTGTCCATCGGGCAGGCTCTGCTCGAGCGCGCGGGCGCGACGGCGGCACATGCCCGCATCGTCATGGAACACCTCGTCACCTCGAGCGCGATGGGCCTCCATTCCCATGGCGTCATGCGCATTCCGCAATATCTCGCCGAAATTCAATCGGGGACGATCGACCCGAAGGCGGAACCGGCGATCCTGCAGACCGCGCCTGCCCGGCTTGCCGTCGACGGCCGGCGCGGCTTCGGGCAGGTCGTCGGGATGCTCATGGTCGATGCGCTGATTCCGGCAGCCAGATCGGCGGGGATGGCGATGGCGAACGGTCGCCATCTTGGCCACACCGGCCGGATTGGAGCCTACCCGGAGGCTCTTGCGCGCGCCGGCCTTGTGGGCATGGCCGTGTGCAACGGATCGCCGTCCGGGCATTGGGTGGCGGCGTTCGGCGGCCGCGACGGCCGCATCTCGACCAATCCAATTGCCGTCGGCTGGCCGGTCGAAGGCGAGGCGCCGGTGGTCGCCGACTTCTCCACCGCCACCGCTCCCGAGGGGGTCATCCGCGTGCTCCGCGACCGCCGGAGCGAGGCGCCGGAAGGGTACCTCCGCGATGCCGCGGGGAAAGCCACGCGCGACCCGAACGTGCTCTATGCCGTGCCGAAAGGCGCGATCCAGCCGTTCGGTGGCGCCCTCGGCTACCGCACCACGGCCCTGGCGCTGTTTGTCGAAGTTCTCACGACGATCCTGAACGGCGATGCCGTCGACGATCGTTCCCGCAAGGGCACCGACATGACCATCCTCGCCATCGCGCCGCAGTCAGGCTTCGCGCATCTCGCCCGGGGTCTTTCCGATCATATGCGCGCCTCGCCGCCGCTGGATCCCGCGCATCCGGTGATGATGCCGGGCGACCGCGAGCAGGCGACCGCCGCCGCCAGCCGGCTGCTCCGCGTCGACGGGCCGACCTGGGACGCGCTGACCGTCGCGGCCGTCCGCGCCGGCCTGCCGCTGCCGCCGGCCGAGCCCGATGCATAACCAGGGCGCTGCGATCGAGCGTGGCGCCGAGAAGACGTTTCACTGAATCAGGGAGGAAACCTTGGAAAAGCTCATCATCACCGTGACCTGCGATTCGACGATGTCGTACCCGTCGAATCCGAGTAACCCGACACCGCACGGTCTCGGCGCCGTGGCGGAAGAATATGTGCGCTCGGTCAATGCCGGCGCCTCGATCTGCCACCTGCACGGGCCCTACACGGTCGACAAGAAGATTCAGCCCGACGGCACCAAGCTCTCCGACCTCGACATTCCCGGCTGGCGGAAGCTGCGTAACGGCATCCTCGAGAAATGCGACGCGGTG